>JBGUSR010000058.1:0-14352 GCA_045132635.1 Akkermansia sp. | reverse complement strand
AAGTACTTCAAATACATAACACTGGGCATGGTAGGAGTTATCTCCTCCATGCTCAATGTTTTTCTACCTTTTGCTGATATTTTTTCGTTCTCGTTTTTCGTTATCTGGGGATTCATCCCACAAAACTAGCAGAAGAGCCCTAATTACCGGGTCAAGCCCAAACAAAAAAGTGGTGGAAGAACGAAATACGCTCGTGAATTCAGCAGCAACACAATATATAGTACCGCCTCGAAAAAAGTTATAGAAAATCTTGCGAATTTACGAATTTGTGCTTGCCAGTTGATACAAGAATAGGTAAAATGCGCTCAACAAAGGAGGTACTCGATGAAATTCGCACTCGCAAAACAAGTTCTGCTCGATGGCATCAACAAGGTGGCAGGCGTGGTATCTACCCGTCCCAGCATGCCCATTCTTTCCAACGTGCTGCTGGATGCATCCAACGGTGAGCTGAAGCTTACCACCACGAGCATGGAGCTGACCATTCTCACCAAGGTTCCCTGCATCGTCGAGAAGCCGGGTGCCATCACTCTGCCGGCCAAGAAGCTGCAGAGCATCATCCGCGAGCTGCGCGACGGCGAGGTGAGCATCGAGGTGAACGGCACCGTGGCCACCATCCGCTGCAACCGCGCTCAGTTCAAGCTGAACGGCCTGCCCGCCAACGAATTCCCCGGCCTGCCCGTATTCAAGGAAGCCCGTGAGTTCAAGGTGCAGCAGGGCGTGCTGAACAAGGGCTTCTCCTTCACGGAATTCGCCATCTCCAACGACGGCACCCGCTACGTGCTCAACGGTATCTACACCTGCTTCCAGGACGGCAAGCTCACCCTCGTGGCCACGGACGGTCGTCGTCTGGCCCTGTTCGAGAGCGAGCTGGAGTTCCCGGAATCCCAGAGCGTGTGCATCGATATCCCCAGCCGCGCCGTGGCCGAAGTGCACCGCCTGCTGGGCGACAACGGCGATGTGATGGTGCGCATCACCAGCAACCAGGCTTCCTTCGATTTCGGTGATACCCTGCTCATTACCAAGCTTATCGACGGCAATTACCCGAACTACCGCCAGGTAATTCCCACCCGCTCCGAGAGAACAGAGCGCGTGGTTATCCCCGCCGCCGAGCTCCAGAGCGCCGTGCGCCGCGTCTCCCTGCTCTCTTCCGAAAAGACCAACACCGTGAGCTTCCGCTTCACCCCCGGTGTGATGTCCGTACAGTCCAGCGCCAACATGGGCGAGGCTAACGAAGAAGTACCCATCGACTACAATGGCCGCGAGATTTCCATCTCCTTCAACGCTGATTACGTGCTGGCCCCGCTCAAGTCCGTGGGCGACCAGGATGTGATTATCGACCTGAATGACACCTCCAGCCCCGGTGTCATGCGCGTGGCCGATGAGTTCCTCTACGTGCTCATGCCCATCCGCGTGTAAGGATACAACAAGTTTTTTTCAAGGTGATACAGCTGAGAGGTGGCCGACGAAAGTCCGTCACCTCTCTTATTTTGCACCCAATCGCCCGGCTGATTCACCCGGCTAATTGCAGCTAATTTCCGGCTAATTACAGCTAAATTAGCCGGAAGCATAAGGGGAGCACCATTGCTGGTGCTCCCCTTATGCTTTGCTGTAAAATCACTTACTCACCCAAAGCGCAGGCAAGCGTCTGGGCTACGCCCTCGAATGCTGCGGCTACGCGGTTGGAGCCGGTATCCTCCAGCGCCACCGGGCGGCCCTGGTCGCCACCCTCGCGGGTGCGCATATCCAGCGGAATCTTGCCCAGCATGGGCACGCCGAGCTTCACCGCCTCGCGGTCGCCGCCATGCTGGCCGAAAATATAGTGCACCGTATCGTCCGTGGGGCAGATGAAATAGCTCATATTCTCCACGATACCGAGGATGGGCACATCCGTGCGCTGATACAGGCCGATTGCCTTGCGGGCATCGATAAGGGCCATTTCCTGCGGCGTGGTGACCACCACCACACCATCCAGCTGCACCGTCTGCACGATGGTGAGCTGAATATCGCCCGTGCCGGGGGGCATATCCAAAATCAGGAAATCCAGCTCGCCCCAGTCTGTCTCCTTCAGGAATTGCTGCGTGTAGCGCGTAGCCAGCGGGCCACGCACCGCCACGGGGGAGGCTTCATCCATCATGAGCCCCATGGAAAGCAGCTTCACGCCATGCGCCTGCACGGGGATGAAACGTTCATCCTCGCCGGCATCCGGCAGCTCCTTGGTGCCGAACATGAGCGCCATGGAGGGTCCGTAAATATCCAGGTCAAGCAGGCCGGTGCGGTAACCCAGGCGGCTCAGCGCCACAGCCAGGTTGGCAGATACCGTGCTCTTGCCCACGCCGCCCTTACCGGAGGAAATGCCGATAATATGCTTCACACCCGGCAGCGGGGTCTTCCACTTGGCGGGGTCGTCCTGCATGCGGGCCTGCTTCTCCAAATCGGGGTTGCGGTACTCGATATCCACGTCGATGCTCTTCACGCCGGGCATCTCCTTCACCTCGGTCATTACGCTCTGGTACACAAAGCGCGGCACGTCCTCGTTCTTGCTCTCGATGCGCAGCTCAATACGCACCGCACCCTCGGCAGAAACCTCGATATTCTTCACCAGACCAAACGACACGATATCGCGGCTGAACCCCGGGTATTTCACCGTGGTCAGCGCCGCGCGAATCAGCTCAGGCGTTACTTTTGCGTCACTCATATCTCTCAAAGCCCGCAGGCCTTGCTACTATGCGCCTTCCACCCCCGTTTGTCAAGGTGAAAGCCAGCCATGCGGAAGTACAAGGTACAAAGTACGAATGACGAAGTGGGAAGTACGAAGTTTTGAAGTCAGGCTGGCTCCAGAACAGTGTTGATAATGCAGACAATTGTGAAATCTTTGGGACACATGTGGTTCAGCGGCAAATAAATTCATTTTCGGCTTGACTTTCAATACGAAATGGTGCATCTTTGCGGCTCACCAAACCCAATATTACTGAGTTATGGCAAACATGAATGTTATTCTCGCTACGAAGATCGAAGGTCTGGGCTGTGAAGCCGACCTCGTTACCGTGAAGGCTGGTTACGGCCGCAACTACCTGATTCCTCAGGGCCTTGCGTTCGAGGCTACTCCCGCCAACCAGCGTTTCATCAACATGCTCCAGAAGAAGCGCGCTGAGCGCGAGGCCGCCGAGCTGGCCAACTTCCAGGAGATCGCTGCCAAGATTGCTGCCGTCACGGTCAACCTGACCCTCGAGGCTGGCGAGAATGGCAAGGTGTTCGGCGCCATCACCAACCAGCAGATTGCTGAGGGCCTGGCCGCTCAGGGCATCGAAATCGACCGCCACGCTATTGAGCTGGAGAAGCCGCTCAAGAAGTCCGGCACCTACGAGGTGGCTGCCAAGCTGCACACCCAGGTGACCGCCACTGTGAAGGTGGTTCTCGTGGTGAAGGGTGAGGTTGCCGCTCCCGCTGAGGAAGCTGTTGAGGCCTGATCCCCCACACATTACACTTCAAGAAACCCGCGCCGGTGAAACACCCGGCGCGGGTTTTGCATTTTAGAAACAGAAGCCCACGAAGTGGGCGATAGATAGAAGGCAGGGGTAAGCCCGCAGAGCGGGCGCAGCCCCTGCTAATCACACAAATATAAATGGAGCCCGTGAAACGGGTGACAGAAGGGTGGATTATAATGATGAGGTTTACTCACTTACGCCGCGTCCGCTCCACCACCGGATATCCTCTACACTATATCCGTGTTTCTTCAAAAAACTGCAGAATTCAACCTGAGCAGTATGAGTCTGATGGTGCCCCTTCTGATTTTCGATGTATTGCACAACAGCATCTTTATTTGACTCACTCACCGAAAAAGCTCCATACCCTTCCTGCCATGCAAAATCTTTATAGTATAAGTCAGTTGTTTTTATCCACTTTGTAGTATTTGACTTTATATCACGAACAAAATCTGCCAGTGAAATACTGACTGGCAACGTGGTTAACACATGAATATGATCTGGTCGGCCTCCGACAATAAATGCCCGCCCGGACATATTGCGTATCACACCTCCGATATAGTGAAAAACACGCGACAAATCCTCCTCTCTCATCATACAGCCACGGCTTTTCGTATGAAAGATAAGGTGCACATAGACATTTGTAAAAGAGTTCCCCATAAGTTTTACTTTATCATACTAGCACAATCATTTCTGAATAGCAATAGGGACCTCGCTGCGCTTTTATGTGCAGCATACCTTCTGTCACCCGTTCCACGGGCTCCATTTGTATCTATGGATTCAGCAGGGGCTGCGCCCGCTACGCGGGCTTACCCCTGCCTTCCATCTATCGCCCACGAAGTGGGCTTGCTTCGCCCTCACAAATAGCCGAGGCGTGCGCTAAATGCACCCGCCGCGTTGGCTTGTTACTGCGCGGAAATCGCGGCCCCCATGAGCTCGGCGGCTTTCTTGCCGCTCATGAGCATGCCGCCGAAAATCGGGCCCATGCGGAAACTGCCGCTCACGCCGTTGGCCGCCATACCGGAGACAAAGAGGCCAGGGTAAATCTCCTTGGTGTTATCAATGGTGGAGCGTTCACCCTCTGCAGCATCCATACTCATTTCACCTACCACACCACCCGTGGGCGTGTTCAGCTTCACACCATTCTTGCGTGCCACTGTCTTAGCAATCTCGCAGTCATGGCCGGTGCCATCGAGAACCGTCTTAGAGATGATGGTCAGCGGATCCACATGGAGCCCCTCACGCAGCACGGGGGTCCAGTTGACCACCACGCCACCCACGCGGCCCTGCTTGTAAACCACGTCCTCCACCGAATAGCAGTTGAAAATAGTAGCGCCTGCCTGGGTGGCCTTGTACAGCAGACCGGCAGTTGCATGCACGGAATCGATGATATAAGTGCCGTCCTTATACGGCTTGTAGGTGAGCTCCAGCTCGCGGACAATGGGCATGGCTTCCTCCTGCACCACGATGTCATTGAACATCATGGCTCCGCCCCACATGCCGCCACCGGGGGAAAGCTTGCGGTCGAACAAGGCTACCTTGTGACCAGCCTTGGCCAGATAATATGCAGCCACGATACCGGAGGGGCCACCGCCCACAATGGCTGCATCCAAAACAAGATTGCTCTGCAATTTATTGAAATACGACTCAATAATTCCGCTTGATACCAGTGTTTCCATGATGCTTACCAGCATAATTTCAACGCCGGTTGTCCGCAAGCCGTAAACATGACATATTGGCGGAATCCTGCGTCTTTTTGCTTGTAGTGCTGCGTTCTTTGTGGCAGAGTTCTGCCATGAAGAAACTTCTCTCGACTTGCCGTCTGTACGGGATTGTAGACATGGGCTACACCGAGCCTGACCAGGTGGAAGCCCGCACGCATGCGCTCATTGACGGCGGCGTGAGAATCATCCAGCTCCGCGCCAAAGGTGTGGAACTGGCGCAGGTGAAAACCTGGGCTGTGGCCATGCAGAGCATCTGCCGGGAACGCGGGGCTATCTTCGTGCTGAATGATTACCCGGAAATGGCCGCAGAAATCGGTGCCGATGCCGTGCATGTGGGGCAGGATGGCGGCAGCTTGGCTGAGGTGCGGCAGGTGGTCGGTCCCGGTGTGCTGGTGGGGCGCTCCACCCACAGCCTGGAGCAGGCCATTCAGGCCCGGCAGGAGGGGGCCGATTACATCGGCTTCGGCCCGCTGTTCCCGACCGGGACCAAGCCGGGCCGCCCGTCCATAGGCCTGGGCGACATAGCCGCCGCTCAGGAAGCCGCGGGCGAAATGCCCCTGTTCTGCATAGGCGGCATCAATGAAACCACCCTGCCGGCTGTTCTGCAGGCCGGTGCCAGGCGCGTGGTGATTGTCTCCTGGCTTCTGCAGCAGGAGGATATCGCCGGCACGGCGCAGACGGTTATCCGGCAGCTGGAGCAGGCATAATCAGGGGACGTGCTTCGATGAAATTCTGCGGGCCCGCCTGGTCATTCACTTTCTGCTGCTGCGGAGTTCCTGGGTCAGCTTCATGGCGCAGAAATCCGGGCCGCACATGGAGCAGAAATGCGCCTGCTTGGCGTTGGCGTGCGGCAGGGTCAGGTCGTGGTAGGAGCGGGCCTTGTGCGGGTCGAGGGAGAGATTGAACTGGTCCTCCCAGCGGAACTCAAAGCGGGCCTTGGCCAGTGCGTTGTCGCGCAGCTGGGCGCCCGGGTGCCCCTTGGCGAGGTCTGCTGCATGGGCAGCCAGCTTGTAGGTCACCACGCCTTCGCGCACGTCTTCCTTATCCGGCAGACCCAGGTGTTCCTTGCGGGTCACATAGCAGAGCATGGCGCAGCCTCTCTGGGCAATGATGGCACCCCCCAGAGCACCGGTAATGTGGTCATACCCGGGGGCAATATCGGTAGCCAGCGGCCCGAGGGTGTAGAAGGGGGCTTCGTAGCACCACTCCAGCTGTTTGCGCATGTTTTCCGGCACGAGATGCAGCGGCACATGACCGGGGCCTTCATTCATGACCTGCACCCCTTTATCCCACGCGCGGCGGGTCAGTTCGCCCTGCACTTCCAGCTCGGCCAGCTGGGCAAAGTCATTGGCATCTGCTATGCTGCCGGGGCGCAGACCATCGCCTATCGAGATGGCCACATCGTAGGTGGCGAGGATATCGCAGATTTCATCCCAATGCGTGTAGAGGAAGTTTTCCTGCTTGTGTATCATCATCCATTTGGCGATAATGGAGCCGCCGCGCGAGACGATACCCGTGGCGCGGTTGGCTGTGTGATACACAAAGCGCTCCAGCAGAGCGGCATGCACCGTCACATAGTCCACACCCTGGCGGGCCTGCTCGATGAGCGTATCACGGAAGATGGGCCAGCTCAGGTGCTCCACCCGGCCGCTGCATTTCTCCAGACTCTGGTACATGGGCACGGTGCCGATGGGTACCGGGCTGTTGCGCAGTATCCACTCGCGGGTCTTGTGGATATCCTTGCCGGTGGACAGGTCCATGACGGTATCGGCCCCCCAATGAATGGCCCAGCGGAGTTTTTCCACCTCTTCCTCAATGCCGGATATAATGGCGGAGTTACCGATATTGGCGTTGATTTTGCAAAGGAAGTTGCGCCCGATAATCATGGGCTCTGCTTCCGGGTGATTGATATTGGCCGGAATGAGCGCGCGACCGGCGGCAATTTCATCGCGCACAAATTCAGGGGTGAAGAAAGCGGGCATGTTGCCCCCGCGCTGCTCTGCCGGGTGCTGGTAGTGCAGCTGGGAGCGGCGCTCCAGACTCTCCGGAGAGAAGCCGGGCCGGGCCTCCAGTTCGCTGGGGCGTGGCATGCCCGTGCCTAATTCATCCAGCAGCTGCTGCGCCTGCTCCGGGCGCGATTTTGCACTCGGAAACTGGTCATAAATGGCTTTGAAAGCCGCTTCCCGCCCCAGATTCTCACGAATGGCCACATATTCCATTTCCGGGGTGATGATACCCCGGCGGGCGTATTCGCGCTGCGTGGGTGCCTGTTTCAGATCTGCGGCCTGCAGTGCTCCACCGGCATCCCGGCATACATCCCCGCGGGACAGAATCCACTCTTCTCTCAGGCGGGGGAGCCCCTGCTCTGCCTGACCATGAAACCCCTCATCGCCCCAGGGGCCGGAACAATCATATATTCTCACCGGCTCATTGGGCTCCGTGGAGCCATCGGGAAAGAGGGAATCCGACAATGTCACCTCCCGCATCGCTACCTTGATTTCCGGAAATACCGTGCCCGGCACATAGATGCGGCGGGAACCGGGGTACCTGAGTTCATCGGCTTTCATAGCTTCATTCTACCACCTGGTAGAGTACACTTCAAGATGCGCTGTCAGAGATTGTTACAAATTTCAATTGTTAGCATGAAGTACGGAAGCGGATGTGTGAATATTTTGTTTCACCAAAGCACCATTGCAGAGTGTGGTGAGCCGTGGTTAACTATTTTCAGTTAACCGCACATTATGCACAAACGCGATACAATTTTCTGCACATCTACCTCCTCACCGGCTGCATCACCCGCCACAAGCCTGACTGAATTGGCTATTGACAATTAGAGGAATCCGGAGTGAGCAGATGCGCAAAATGGCGGTTAAACTCCTGAGTCAGGCAAGCGGGGTAGATGTGCAGCGTGCCATCGCGCCAGAAGACGATACCGCTGGCGGAACGGCCCTGCCACTCCGCCGGCAGCTGGCATTTCTCCCGCTGAGACAAGGCCCATAGCTCCAGCTCTTCCAGGCGCGCCGAGTGCCCGGGGAGAGAAAACAGCCCCAGCCAGGAATCAACCCCCAGCCGGGCGCAGAACTCACCCTGCTGAGTATCGCGCCACCGAAGTTCGCTTCCCTGCATGCAGTCCCCCGGCAGAGTCTTCCAATACCGGCACAACTCGCCGGGGCCGGGGTCAAGGGGCTGCTGAGCAGGGTGCAGCAAGCTGCGGTGCAGTTCATCGCGGCGTTCCCAGCTTCTGCGGCAGGTCGGAGCCAGGCTCAGCAGCCCCAGCACCCCCAGAATCAGGCCAACCGGCCACCAGGCTTCGTGTGGAATATAGATAGCCAGCGGGCAGAGAATGGCAGCCGAAAGAAATAACAGACCGACAGTCGAAATGAGATGTATTTTCATCGTTTTGGTGGTTATATGCTGCGGGAAGCGTCTTCTCCCGCATCGCCTTGATTATAACCCTATAACCAACTGATGACAAATACACAAAAGTCATTACACATCATGACTTCATGTTATACCTGCAGGCTCTTTTTGAGTTGTTCGATGTAGAAACGGCTGAGCTTGCCGAGCAGGCGGTTGCGGTGGTGGATGATGACGATGTGCACGCCATCCTGCCCGGCCAGAGGAATGGAGGTGATCCGGGTACCGGTAAGCGCCGGATGCAAAGCACCATTGCTGATGGTATAGGCATCCACCCCCAGCAGGAGGTCGAAAAGCGTGGCGCGGTCGCGCACTCGGATGCTGCGGGGGTGGCCGGAAGGATTGAACAGCTCCTCCGCATAGTAAAAGGAATTGTGCTCGCCTTGTTCAAAGGAGACATGCGGATATTCCGCCAGCTCGTCCAGCGCAAGCGAGCGGCGCCCGGCCAGGGGATGATGCACACTCACCAGCACATGCGGCTGCACTTGCGCTATCTCTTCAAACAGCAGCTCCCGTTCCTTGAAAATGCGCCGCAGCACCGGCTCATTGAAATTATTCAGGCACATGACCCCCAGTGCGCTGCGCATGCCGGCCACGTCATCCACAATCTCGCTGGTCTGCGTTTCGCGGAAGGAAAAATCAAATTCATCATCCTGGTGGCTCCGCACCAGTTCGATAAAGGCCCGCACGGCAAAGGAATAGTGGTGAGCTGAAATGCAATACTGCTTCTTGCGGGGGCCCTGGTTCATGTATTTCTCCTGCAGCAGGTCTGCCTGGTCCAGTATCTGCCGCACATAAGCCAGAAACTCCTCACCCTGGCGCGTGACGCGCACCCCTTTGCGGGTGCGTTCAAAGACCGGAAATCCCAGTTCCTCCTCAATTTCGCGGATAGATTTGGTAAGGCTGGGCTGCGAAACAAACAACACCCCTGCAGCCCGCGTGAACGACCCCTGCTCTGCTATGGTTACCAGATAACGCATCTTCTGCAGTGTCAGCGTATTCATGCATCCGTTCATACGATTTATGCTCCTTTCGGCGGGTATTCTACTACTTCCCGCAGCGATAATCAAATACAATATTTGAAGGTTGTAATATAGCTTAAAGTTATAGATTAACTGCGATTCCGTAAACCATGGCACGTGCAATCGGGACTGAAATCCCGTGCTCCGACAGGCATCGCCAACGCGTACTAAACACAGAGCATTATCAGCAGCTTGGCCAGCAGGGTCATCAGGATGAGCGCCACCGGGTAAGCCGTGGCATAGGCGATGACGGGTGCCTGTTTCTCCGTGCGGGCGGAAATGGCGCCCAGGGCGGGGGTGGAAGTCATGGCGCCGCAGATACCGCCCAGGCTTTCCGCCAGATTCATTCCCAGGAAGCGCCGAGCGGCCACATAGCCCAGCAGCATGGGCAGCAGGGTGATGAGCACGCCTGCCAGGAACATGCCGAGGCCCTGCGCCTGCAAGGTGGCCAGCAAGGTAGCGCCGCCGCTCACCCCGGCCCCTGCCAGAAACAACATAAGCGCCAGTTCCATGAGAGTAATCCGGGTGTTGCGGGGCATATACCCCACCACCGGACCGATATGCCCGAAATGCCCCAGCACCAGGGCTACCAGCAGCGGGCCGCCTGCGGTGCCCAGGCAGAATCCACCGCCCAGATCGATGCAGCCGATAGCGATACCCAAGGCCACCCCTGCCGCCAGGGAGAAAATATCAGTACTGTTGATGACCGAACTGCGGTGGCGACAACGCTTGCGGAACGCAGCGATATCCTCCGGCTGGCCCACGATGGTGAGCACATCATTGCGGAAGATTTCAGAATCGCCATGCGGCACAAAGGTATTGCCCAGACGGGTAATGCGGGAAATAACGATACCGTAGTTCCCCAGTGTATCGAGTTCGCGCAGGGTTTTATTGCTGAAGGCGGGTTCCAGCATGATAACCTCTGCCATTTCACCCATCAGGCGGTGATTCGCCGGCACATCGGTTTCAATACACCCCAGCAGGGCCACATCACGCTGAACCTTGCGCAGTGTACCCACCACGAAGACACGCATACCGGCAGCAAAGGCATCATCCGCCGACAAGGGGACCAGAATATCATTTTTCAGAATGCGGGTCACGCGGCATTGCAACAGGCCTTCCTCCATGCAGCTAAGAATGCGCCGCCCCTCCAGCCCCGCATTTTCAATGCGCACCACCCGGGTCACAATGCGCTCCGGGTCCTGGTTGGGCGAATCCGCAGAATCCAGATTCTGCTTCAGCAGCCGCGGCAGCAGCTGTACAAAAAGCACCACACCCACCACACCGAAGGGATACGCCACACCGTAGCCGATATTGATGGCACCGGGCGGCAGCCCCAGCGCAGTCATGGCCTCAAGAGCAGCTGCCAACCCCGGGGTGCTGGTGCAGGCACCGGCAAACAGCCCGGCGATCACCCCGGCAGAAAGCCCCAGCACCCGGCCCAGCAGCAACGCGAGTCCCCCGGCGCTCCCCACCACCAGCACCGAAAGTAACAGCAGACGGCTCCCCTGGCTCTTCAACGACCCGAAAAAGCGGTTGCCCACCCCGAGCCCCACGCAGTACACGAACAGCGCCGTGCCAATGCCGGTAATCCCCTCCGGTACCTGAAGCCCGAAATGCCCCGCCGCCAACGCCGCAAACAGCACCCCCGAACTTCCCAGCGAAATTCCCCGCACCGAAACCTGCCCCAGAAGCAGCCCAACAGCCAGAATACCAAATAAGACAAACAACGGATGCTCCAGTAAACTACTCATCATTTCTTGTGTGGTTCGTTCCGGCAGCGCTTCTACCACACTTCTCTATTTTTTTCAAGAATCACTTGCTGCACAAGCACATACATAATCATTATCCACCACCATAACTCCACGGCATGCCCCTTCTGCCTGGCGGCAGAAGGGGCGGGTTCTCTCTCTATGGACAAAATGGGGTAGTCTTAAAGTTCCTGTTCCACCAGTTTCACCACGGAATCCGGCAGGGCCACGTAGTTGAGCTTCGTAGCGGTAGGGGCACCCTTGGTGTAGCACCACATGAAGTAGTTGCGCAGAGCGGCCTTCTTCTCGACAGGGGTATCCTTGCGGGTGAGAACATAGGTCACACCGGGATGGGCCAGCTGGTGGCGCCGGGCACGTTGGTGAGCTCCATGTAGAACCCGGGGGCGTTTTTCCAGTCGGCAGCAGCAGCGGAGGTGGAGAAGCTGGCCTGGTTCGGGGCTACATAGTTGCCGCTGGCGTTCTCCAGCATGGCGCAGGCCAGTTTTGCCTCTACCGCGTAGGTGTACTCCGTGTAACCGATAGCACCACGGGTGCGGGCCACGTTGTTGCACACGCCCGGGTTCTTCTGGCCGCCGATGCCCACCGGCCACTTCACCGAGGACCCCTGACCCACCTTCTTTTTCCAACAGCGCTTCCAGGGTCATGCTTCAGCACAAGGAACTCTGCCTCGATAAGATTACCCACCAGGCTTCGCTGAGTGGCCGGAATCTGGAGCTGACGGCTGCCGAATTCAAGCTGCTGGCCTACCTCATGGAACACCCCGGCAAAGTACAGGACCGCTACGACCTGCAGCACGTCATCCTGGGGCACTCAGATACCACCCAGACCCGAGCGCTGGATACTCATATCAAGCGCCTGCGCAAAAAACTGGGCGTGTATGCCGAATGCATTGCCACCGAACGCGGCGTGGGCTATGCATTCCAGCCGTTGGATACTGGCCCGGGGGTATAAGTTTTTCCCAGCCGCTTACATGGCCGAAATGGGGAAAGCTTTGTGCCCATGGCCAAGAGAGAACATTTCACGAGCGGTGCAGAGAACAATGCCGGGCTGCATTTCTGCTTTTCCAGTGGGTATGGTCGCCACGGCTTTCAAGTCCCCTGCAGTTGGACTGCTGCTGCGTTTCACTTCCATGGGGTAGATTTTGTTGTCACATTCGAGCAGGAAGTCCACTTCGTTTCCGTTGCTGTCGCGGTAGTAGCTGAGACTGGCTCGCATACCTCGGCTGCCCAGGGCCCGGTAAAGCTGCCCGAAAACCCAGGTTTCCAGAATAGCGCCGCTCATTGCTCCGCTTTGCAGCGAAGCTGCGGATGTCCAGTTACCAAGCCAGGCGCACAATCCGGTATCCATGAAATAGAGTTTGGGAGACTTGCTGAGGCGTTTGATGGTATTGGTAGCGTATGGGGGCAATAGGGTGATGATGCCGCTTGTTTCCAGAATAGAGAGCCAGTTCTTCGCTGTTTTGGGGCTGATGCCGGCGTCTTTGGCTATGTCTGCGTATACCAGCTGCTGCCCCGTGCGAGCTGCGGCTGATTGCATCAACGCCAGAAACGCTCCCTTGTCGCCTACCTGGGTAAGCGCCTGCACGTCACGCTCAAGATAGGTCTGTAAGTAAGAATCGAAGTAGTGATTCAGATTGCGGTTGAGATTGCGGTGCAATGCGGGGTATCCACCTCGCCAGATGCGGGCATATAACTCGTTGATATCGCACGAGCGGCGGTTGGGAAGCAATTCGTTCATCCTATCCGTTGTTGGAAAGAAATCCGGCATTTCTGATTCTCGGCTGGCTTCCTGTTGAGACAGGCTGCAGAGTTCGATGATGCCCACGCGCCCGGCAAGTGTTTCGCTTGCGCCTTTCATCATGTGAAATCGCTGAGAACCAGTCAGCCAGTACATTCCCGGACGGTCTTCCCGGTCAACAATTAATTTGATGGCACGGAATAAATCAGGGGCATATTGAATTTCATCGATGCATATCGGAGTGCCTTTTTCTTCCAGATACCCGATGGGATCTTGTTGCGCTTGCCTCAATTCCCGGAAATCATCCAGAGTGACATAAGTCATATCTTCCGGCAGAATTTGTTTCAGCAGGGTGGATTTCCCTACCTGACGAGCGCCTGTAATCAATACGCAGGGAAAGCTCTGTGACATTTCTTTTATATCACTGATAACTTTCCGGGGGATGTATTCGCTCTTGTCCATACTTCGGCAGCTTTATTCTGCTCGTTTTGGTGATAATAGTCAAGCCTGGAATGAAGAAAATTATGCAAAACAGGAATCCGATTCCCGGATTGCATAGAAAACAGCCTGTTTTTGGTAAGAATCTATGCAAAACAGGAATTGGATTCCCGTTTTGCATAAAGTAGAAAAGTAGCGCTCAGGGGGATTTGGTTTCCTGGGAGGTGCAGGATTCGATAAACCGGTAGGTGAGGCCGATGGGCAGGGAAACTACCCCGATGACCACGGTAGCTGCGGTGCCGGCGATGCTGAGCGGGGCATCCACCGCTACGGCAGTGAGGGCTCCGAGCGGATAGGCGTAGTACTTATGCGCATCGGTGCGGGGGTGCATGCGGTGATTCCTCAGGGTGCGGTCAGCCGTTACGCCATAATTGAATGTTTTTACGGGAAGCAGACGGGCGGAATCCGGGAGTTGCTTCACGTCGCCGCCGGAATCTTCGCAGATTTCGACGCGTATCACATAGGGCTCGCCTTTATCGAGTGAATTCTTCACATCGTCTGCGCTTTGTTTCGTGAGCGGCAGGTAGACGGCCTCTGCCTTCTCTTCGTCGGGACAGAATGTGGCCATGCCCGTACCGCGCAGCATGACCCAGTGGAAGGGGTATCCTCCGTAACACCCACGCCCGGGCCCGTGGTAGGCCTTGGTGTAAAACGTGCTGCCTGCCTGGTAGAGCTCCGCTTCTGCGGGCTGGAACCAGGC
>JBGUSR010000057.1:0-157025 GCA_045132635.1 Akkermansia sp. | reverse complement strand
CAGCTCTTGATGAGCTGCATCGAAATCTGCCTTTGGCAGATGAAATTGCCTCTTACGAGGCATCTAAATCCACTTAAAAGTGGTCTAAATTGCTGCGTTTACACCGCAGCAACAACGAGCTGTTCCAGCTCGCCAAACTCCCATTTGGCGCAGCAATCTTTGGGGCACATGTGGCGCATGAATGAGCAGCGGGCAGGGTATAAAAGGAAAAGCGGCCTTGCGGCCGCCTTTTGTTATTTCCTCATCAGCTTAACAATACGGGAGAGGGCTTCCAGATCCTCTGCCGTGAGTGCTTTTGCCCGTCGGTCGAGTTCATTGTGGAACTGGGCGTACACGTTTGCAAATAATGAGAGACCGTTCTCCGTGAGGGTGATGCAGACGGCGCGTCTGTCAGTCGGGTTGGGCTTGCGCTCCATGTATCCCTTGCCTACCATGGTTTCTACCAGCAGGGATGTGGCCGGAATGGTCATCTGCATGCGCTTGGCCAGTGATTTCAGGGAAACCCCATCGGGTTCTTCCTCCAGCATCAGCTTCAGCTGCGATATGGCAGAGCCTTGGCGCACAGTCAGTCCATACATTTTCTTCATTTCCGGGGAATTGATGGTCCTGATGCTGTCTCGACGCAGCTCATCCAGTATCTCCAAAAGTTTGCGAAATGTGTTGTGAGGTGATTCTGTGCAAATCATGTGATGATTCTACCCGCTCTTTCCTCGCTTGTCGAGCACAAATGCCGGGTTCTGCGGGGAAAAGTATGAAAATTCTGTTAGGATGACGGGATATTGCAGGGTGAAAACCCGGAAATCCCGGAAATACGGGGGAAATGGACTCTTTCTCTCTTTCTCAAATGGGGAATTTCAGGGAATAAGCCGACAGAAAAAGCCGCCATGATAGTGGGTGCTCGGGGCGAGGGATGCTGTGTATGATGAGTGTTGACAAAATAGTATTATTCTGAAGAAAGATTAAGGAATGATAAGTATCGAATTTGTTGCGTGATAGTTTAGGAAGCAAAAGTGTTTTTTTTTTTTTTTTTTTTTTGAGTAGTTACTGTATGTTATGCGTTCAACAAAAATATATTGCATTACGAGACGTGGTGAAAGGTGACTTGTAAATAACAATGCACATTGTAACAAAATAACAATATTGAAGCGGGGGTATAGGTGGTGCGGGGTTGGTTCAGTGTGTCTGCTTTTCATTTACGGCTTGAAATGGGTGGAGTGGTTCGGTAGAATGCCGGGCGTGAAAGTAATAGCCATAGCGAATCAGAAGGGCGGGGTGGGCAAGACAACCACAGCGGTTAATTTGTCTGCCGCGCTGGCAGCACGCGGTAAGCGGGTGCTGCTCATCGATATGGATTCCCAGGCCAACGCCAGCACCATGCTGGGCGTGGAGGTGGAAAGTGATGCCAGCTTGTACCCTGCGCTTATCGGCGAGGTGCTACTGGAGGATTTGATTCGCCCGACGCGCCGGCGTAATCTCTCTATTATCCCTGCACACGTGGATCTTTCCGGTGTGGAAGTGGAGCTTACGCAGACGGATTCGCACCTGACCTGCATGTATGATGCCATGGAAGGCCTGCGCCAGCGGGATTATTTTGACTATGTGTTTCTGGATACGCCGCCCTCACTGGGTGTGCTGATGACCTCCGCCCTGTGCGCGTGCGATGAGGTGATTACCCCCATGCAGTGCGAATTCCTGAGCCTGGAGGGCCTTTCCAAGATTCTGTTCGTGATGGATCAGATTCGTGAGAATGGCGTGAACTCCCGCCTGAAGCACGAGGGTATCATCATGACAATGTACAACAATACCAAGCTGGCCAATGAGGTGATTCGCCAGGTGCAGCAGGAGCTGCCGGATAAGTTGTACCGAAATCATATTCCGCGCTCTGTGCGTGTGGCAGAGGCTCCCAGCTTCGGCCGCACGATTATGGAACATGACCGCTTTGGTACGGCTTCCATGGCCTACCAGGCCGTGGCGCGTGAATTCATGGCACGTCACCGCTGATTGTTATCTGCAAGTTTTCAGGCGGCATGCTCAGTTGGCTGTTTCCTGCAACGTGTGAACTCTGCGGTGAGCCCGCGGAGCAGGGGCTTTGCGAGACGTGCCGCCGCAGTCTGCCGCGCATTCCGGCACCCATATGCCTGCACTGTGGTGCGCCCACGGCTGGTCAGCAGACGGATGCGAACCGCTGCGCAGAGTGTGCCGGGCACACGCGCCCGTTTGTGCTGGCTCGCCAGGCGCTGCGGCAGACGGATGAGGTGATGCAGCTGGTCTATAATTTTAAATACCACCGCGCGCTTTACTTATCTCGTGCGCTGGCTGGGTTTCTGGATGAACTGTGGGAGAAAACGCCGCAGCTGGCCAGCCGGGCGGATTGGGTGCTGGTGCCTGTGCCGGTGACGCGCCGTAAATTGTATACGCGCGGCTATAATCAGGCAGGGGAGCTGGCGCGCAGTCTGGGAAAATTGCGCCGCCTGCCGGTGCTTGATTTGCTGGAGCGCCATGAAACCGGGGTTATCAGCCAGACTCGCCTTTCTGCCCGGGCCAGGCGACTTAATGCCATGCGGGCGTATCGCACGCGCTGCGCGCGCTGGTGGCAGCGCCGGCGCAGTTATCCGGCGTATATTGTGCTGGTGGATGATGTGTTTACCACGGGTGCCACAGCTCGCGCCTGCGCTACACAGCTGCGCAAGCTACCCGGGGTGAAGGAGGTGGTGTCGCTTTCTCTTGTGCGCATCGGTGCTTGAGTGGTGCGAAAAAAATCCCCGGTGTGGTGTACACCGGGGATTCTGAAAAAAACTTGCTTTCTGAAATCAGTTCAGGCGGAAGGTGATGCGGGCCTTGGTCATATCATAGGGGGAAACCTCGATACGAACGCGGTCGCCTACCACCAGTCGGATGAAGCGCTTGCGCATCTTGCCGGAGATGTGAGCCAGGAACTCATGACCATTGGCCACCTTTACGCGGAACATGGTGCCGGCGAGCACAGCGGATACCACGCCTTCAAGCTCAATCTCACCCTCGCCGTCGTCGTCTGCCTTCTTGGGCTTGGGGGTGTTGTTCACGGGGCGGGTGTTGCCGGTCGGGCGCTGCTGCGGCTTGCTGCCGCGATTATTGGGGGGATTTGCCATTATGTCGTTCTTAATTGGTTGCTTCGCGCGGCTCTTTCGAGCGCTTGCGCGTGCACAGTTTAATGCCGAAAAGTCCACATGGCAAGCACTTTTTCATAAAACAGCAAAAAAAAGTTCCCAGAAGTCACAAAATGCGGTTGACATTAAAATTATGCTGTGCTACCCTCTGCGAGCTGACCTGTTTAGGGGTCACGTCGTGGCGAAAGCCAAAACTGGAATAAGTAAGAAACGAATATATGAAAACCTTCTCTGCCAAGCCTCAGGAAATTGAGCGTAAGTGGTATGTGATCGATGCTGCCGGTAAGGTGCTCGGTCAGGTTGCAGTTGAAGCAGCTAACCTGCTTCGCGGTAAGAACAAGACCATCTTCACCCCCCACGTGGACTGCGGTGATTATGTGATCATCGTGAACGCCGACAAGGTAGTGCTCACCGGTAACAAGGAGCGCGCCAAGATTTACACCCGTTACACCGGCTATGTGGGCAACCAGGTGGTGACCACCCCCGCCAAGCTGCGTAAGACTCATCCTGAGATGATTGTGGAGCTCGCCGTTAAGGGCATGATTCCCCACACCCGCCAGGGCCGCGCCCAGGGTGGCCGTCTCAAGGTTTATGTTGGCGCTGAGCACCCCCACACCGCTCAGACTCCGGAAGCTGTAACCATCGCCTAATTTTATTCTGACTATGTCTACTACTCCCTACAACGCTACTGGTCGTCGCAAGGAAGCCATCGCTCACGCCTGGCTTACCCCCGCCGAGGAAGGCAAGTCCGGTAAGATCACCATCAACCGTCGCTCCTTCGAGGAGTATCTGCCCACCGACGCTCTCCAGAACGCTGTGCTGCAGCCCTTCTACGCTACCAACACCATGAAGAAGTTCGACGTTCGCGTCGTTTGCCGTGGTGGTGGTGTGCACGGCCAGACGGGTGCTATCTCCCTGGCTATCGCTCGCTCCCTGGTCATGATCGACGAGGAGTACCGCTCCGCTCTCCGCGAGCAGGGCCTGCTTACCCGCGACTCCCGCATGAAGGAACGCAAGAAGGCTGGTCGCCCCGGCGCCCGCAAGCGTTTCCAGTTCAGCAAGCGCTAAAGCAACTACTGGTTTTGGCTTTCAAAAGTGCCTTTCCCACATGGGAAAGGCACTTTTTTTGATTGCAGATTTCAGAATGTAGAACGCAGAATAAGAAAGTGCGCGCGGCGCCTTCCGCGCCGGAAAAACAAAATCACCAGAGGATTCTCAGGTGATTTTCATTATATACTATTCCTTATTTTCTCCCCTCATCGGGTGAGCAGGTTGCGCTGCCAGTTCATGAGGGCGGCCAGGCCTTTGTCCTCATTGGTGGCAATGCTTTCAATCTGGCTGCGGGTGGCAATGAGGGATGGGTCGAGGGCCAGTTCCTCGGCAATGGCATTGCGGCGTGCGGCCCAGCGGTCCACGCGTTCATCAAAGAGCGCATCGGTCTCGTGGTGGGTGCGCTTGAGAAGCTCGGGGTAGTCCTCCTCATCCATGAGGTGGAAACGCTCTACCGCCTTGCGGAAGCGGGCAGCGCGGTGGTGGTGCATACTGTTGAGCGGGAAGGCGGGGCGGAATTCCTGCAGGGCATTGCTCCAGCGAAGGAGGTCGTTGTTGCCGCAAATCATGAAAGCGGGGCGATCCACGGAGGCGGCCTCATTATCGCGCCAGAGCCAGAGGGCACGCAGCGCGGCCAGGCCGCGGCGGTTCAGCTTGCCGCTGCCCTTGATGCGCCAGGGGTCCTGGCCGGTGGCGGCATGGCGTTCGCGGCCATGCTCCAGATTGTGGGCACAGCTCTCCAGGAACCAGTCGTAGCGGCCTGCCTGCTTGAGCTCGGCCACCAGCTTATCTGCCATTTCGAGCATGTATTTCACATCGCCCTGGGCATATTCCTTCATGTCATCCGGCATGGGGCGGATTCCCCAGTTGGCGCGCTGGTTCTTCTTGCTGAGCACCACGCCGTAGTAATGCTCCACCAGCGCGGCCAGGCCAAACTGCTGGAACCCCAGCAGCCGCGCCGCAATCTGGGTGTCCAGAATCATGTGCGGAAGCACCCCGTAGGCATTCTGCAGCAGGCTCATGTCGTAATCCGCACCGTGCATCCACACGTCGGTCTCCTGCAGCCACAGGGTGAAAAGTTTCATGTCCTCGATAGCCAGCGGGTCGATGATGACCACACCCTCTGCATCGGCATACTGAATAAGGCAGAGCTTTTCGCGGTGGCGGTGCAGGCTGTCGGCTTCCAAATCGAGCACTGTGCGCCCCTGCGGCTGGGCAGCAGCGCGCAGTTTCCACTGGTACAATGCTTCAGAGTCGGTAATCATGAACGCGCGCCATGCTACCACATAGGGGGGCAGATTGCAAGCCGATAATGTGTTACACACATTGTCTGTATGTGGAGTGAATGCCTGGAAACCGCGTGGTTGCTGGTTTTCGGCGTCATACAATCTCTCAATATTTTTCACACCGGGGCGGCAGCGGCCACGATTGAGCTTGCCCAATGGGGGGAGTAGGAGTATAATGCCGCGCGTTATGAAACAGTACGCCTCACAGCTTCTGCGTTACCCCGAGATGGGGATTTCCCTGGATCTTTCCAAACTGCCGCTCACGCCGGAATTCCTGGCGGAGATGAAGCCGCTCATCGACCGTGCCTACACGGATATTGCGGCTCTGGAGAGCGGCGTGATTGCTAACCCCGATGAGAACCGCATGGTGGGCCACTACTGGCTGCGCAACAGCGCCATTGCCCCCACCGAGGAGCTGCGCGCCAAGATTGACGGCCCGCTGGCTGACCTGAAGGCTTTTGCTGCCGAGGTGCTCAGCGGCAGCATTCTTGCCCCGAATGGCAAGAAGTACTCCACCTGCCTGGTCATCGGTATTGGTGGTTCCGCCCTGGGCCCGGAGCTGGTGGCTGATGCGCTGCCTGCCGATGGTCTCAATATGGCTTTCCTTGACAACACCGACCCGGACGGCATGTACAAGGTGCTGGATACCCTGCCGCTGAGCGAGACGCTGGCCGTGGTGATTTCCAAGAGCGGTGGCACCCCGGAGACCCGCAATGGCATGGTCTGCGCCCAGCAGTACTTTGCTGATAAGGGCCTGTGCTTTGCCAAGCAGGCTGTGGCTGTGACCGGCGTGGATTCCACGCTGGACAAAGTGGCCGTGAGCGAGGGCTGGGTGAAGCGCTTCCCCATGGAGGACTGGGTGGGTGGCCGCACCTCTGAGACTTCGGTGGTGGGCCTGGTTCCCGCTGCTCTGCAGGGCGTGGATATCGACAGCCTGCTGGCTGGCGCCGCCGCCATGGATGCCCAGACCCGCGTGGCCGATACCGCCACCAACATGGCCATGAAGCTGGCTCTGGCCTGGTATGAGGCCGGTGAGGGCAAGGGCAAGAAGGACATGGTGGTGCTGCCGTACAAGGACAGCCTGGTGCTCTTCTCCAAGTACCTGCAGCAGCTCATCATGGAATCCCTGGGCAAGGAGCTCGACCTGGACGGCAACACTGTGAACCAGGGTATCTCCGTGTACGGTAACAAGGGCTCCACCGACCAGCACGCCTACGTGCAGCAGCTGCGCGATGGTATCAACAATTTCTTCGTGACCTTCATCGAGGTGCGTCAGGCTCCCACCGACACCGTGAAGGTGGAGGACAGCTTCACCGCCGGTGATTACCTGCAGGGCTTCCTGCGCGGCACCCGCAAGGCTCTTTCCGAAAGCGGTCGCAAGAGCATCACCATTTCCATCCCTGTGGTGAATGCCTACACGCTGGGCATGCTCATCGCCCTGTTCGAGCGCACGGTGAGCTTCTACGCCAGCCTGATTCACATCAACGCCTACCACCAGCCCGGCGTGCAGGCCGGTAAGCTGGCTGCCAACGTGTTCCTGAAGCTTCTGGCTGCTGCAGAGGGTGCCCTCTCTGCCACGCCCGCCACCGCCGGCGAGATTGCTGCCAAGCTTGGCACGGATGAGGAGGACACCTACCACGCCCTGGTGCACATTGCCGAAAGCGGCAAGGCCACCTGGAGCCTGGCAGAGTGCCCCTGCGGCGATACCTTCGCCGCCAAGGCCTGATTTTATATTTCAGCGCATTCTGTGAAAAAAGCCTGAGAGCTCGCTCTCAGGCTTTTTTCTGGTCGCTTGTAGTTTGATAAATAGCGATTTGGCGAGGTTAGAAATCAATCGGAGCACGGGACTTCAGTCCCGAAAACTCAAGCGATGGGGGGACTAAAGTCCCCCGCTCCGACAAAAGCAGCTGCTCGCCAAACTCCCATTTGTGCGTGGCTCAAGGCTCCGTTGGGAACACCGTTCCAGCTGGAACGGCGTTCCCAACGCTGGCTTTTTGTTGCGAGGGGCGGCCTATGTGTGTACACTGCGCGGCAGAGTCACTTGCACACCAAGTGCCCTCTTACCCTGAATGATAATAATACCGCCAGCCGCTTCCTCCCCGTTCCAACTCAGGGGAGGGGCGGCTGCGGAAATGACCAACTACCATATGTCCCAGCAATTAAAGACTAAACAGTATCAACATTATGAAGTTCGTTCTCCGGAATCATGCAAGGTAACCGATGCTGAAGGAATCCACCTCTGCACAGCATTGCCCGGCTGCATGGCTGAATTTTACGGAGATGGCCGATCCGTTACACTTTCATCTGACCAGGCACGCATGCGCGAAATACCGGGACGCAGAGAACAGAAGCCCTGGAATGCTAGCCCCGTGGATGGTGATGAGGCAACTCTCATACTGCATAATCGCGTGATTTACCGCGCCGGAGAGATGCGTTCGCTGACGCTGAA
Source organism: Akkermansia sp. (assembly GCA_045132635.1). Taxonomy (GTDB): domain Bacteria; phylum Verrucomicrobiota; class Verrucomicrobiia; order Verrucomicrobiales; family Akkermansiaceae; genus Akkermansia. The sequence goes on along the minus strand of JBGUSR010000057.1, from coordinate 149,094 downwards.
TGCAGATATGGAAGCCGATACACTTTTCTGCGAAATCTGTTTTACCAGTGGTAGTACTCCTACCACTCTCAGCGTACCGGCAGAGTGGAAATGGAGTGGAGATCACATGAGTGATGGTGTTTTTGTGCCGCAGCCCAATAATCGGTACCGTCTGGTGGTGTTATCGGATGGCGTGTTTATCCGCGCCGCAGCAGAAGGTGTGGCTCTTTAACTATATAGGAATGATGAAACGCTGTAAATATATAAGCGAGAGCCAGGTGTGCTGGCTGCGTAATCCGCTGCGTGAAAACGGGCGGGTTTTCTGCAACCCTGCACCTGCAGAACTGGACAGCCTGGGTTATTTCCCGCTCATTGATTCTCCCCGGGGTGAAGTCCGCACGGGCTATGTGCAGGTGCCCCGCTATCAGCTAGGCAATGCCTGCGTTGTCCGCACCTGGGTCTACGAGGAAGAAAAGGAGGAAGCATGAACCAGCGGCCCGATAAACTGGAGAAAGGGTGCCCGTATCCCCGCGTGGAGTATCTGGAGAATGTGGGTTGGTCGCAGGTGTTCCTGCCCATTTACCCTGCGAAGGGGGATGTACTGGAGGTCGAGTCAGAGCTGTGTTTCACTTCATTGAATGAACGCCAGGCGGAGTTATCGAATGTAGACCCTCGCCTGCATTGGGGCGTGTATGATAGCGCCTCCTTCTACTGTGGAATCGGTTACCAGTATACTACGAATTGTGGTGCTGCTGATATGGAATGGCATGTGTTCCGCATCGTCTCCAGTGGAGATGATGCGGGGTTCTGGCTGGATGGCCGGAAAACGTATAATGCAGTTCCCGCCTCTGGAGTCTTTGTTTCCACCGGATTGCAGCTGTGGCGCAATCTGAATAGTATCCGGCGCTGCCTGAATCGCAAGAAATGGGTGCGTATTACCATCAATGGTAAAGTGGTTATGCACCTCTTGCCAGTGCTGGATACGACCGGGGCTCCCGCATTATATGATACGGTTTCAAAGCAGCTGTTTTATAACACTGGTGAGGATGCACTGGTGGCAGGCCCTATGCTTTTGCCATCCGGATATACAGCTGTGGAATATCTGGAGGGAAATGGCAGACAATATTGCAGCATCCCGGTGGAGATTGATGGATCTGATACCCGCGAGTTCTCCTGCCTGTCCGATATTCAGTTCCTCGGTTCCTCCCGGCAGCTTATGGGCTTTTCTACTAATGCATGCTGTTATTGGGGGACAAGTGCACAGCGAAGCGCTTATGACCTGGGCGGTAATATAACATTGTCCATGGATACTGGTCAGAGAAGAATTGTGAACTTCAGACGTATTTCCGGTAGCGCCTCATTGGAATGTGGTGAATCTGTCGTTACCCGTACTGTATATGATGCGGTTAAGAAATTCAGTGCTTATGGAGTGCTGAAACCCGCTGTTATGACAACCTATGTCGACACCTGTTGTGCGCGTCTTTATTCACTGAGGATGTACGAAGACCAGAAATTGGTGAGGGTGCTTGTGCCTGCTCTGGATGCCTCGGGGGTATGCTGCTTGTTCGATTCTGTATCGGGGAGTTCCTTCTACAGCGAAGGCGAGGAGGCGTTCATTCCCGGTGCGCGGCTGCATTCAACCTGAGTCTGAATGTCAGGGAACAGGGGGGGATGGCAAATGTGGTATCTCAAAAAAATCGAAATCATGATTTATCGAAGGATTATGGGAAAGACTGGTGGGATTTGCGGGACTGGAAGGTCCCGCACATGTGTCCCAAAGATTACAGAAAAAGGGAACCAAACGACATATAGTCAGCGTATTCTGCTTTCATTTCTGCACAGGGGTATCACAAACCTGAGCATCGGAAGTAAGCGTCCAGGTATCCAATATCCGGCCTTAGCCGCTAATCCTTAAATCGTAAATCAAAAATCGTAAATCCTCGTGTCCCAAATCTTTGGGAAACGTATGAAGGTTCCGTGCTCCGGCAGATTTTCGTGCTTGACTCAGCAGCGGTGCTGGCTTATGATGCGCTGACGGAGACGAATGAAACGCAAAATCATAGATTGGGTATTACAAGGAACTGGGGTGCTTGAAAAACCATTTTTCCGCCGTTGGCTCTGGAACCGGGGCGGGCTGTACCGGAGTCTCCGCTGCCGCGCGGCAGATATGCGCCGCAAGAAGGAGATTACCGTGGCATTCATGGTGATGAATCTGCCATGCTGGAAATGCGACAGCGTTTTCAAGCTTATGCTGCAGCATCCGCGTTTCCGGCCCATTATCTGGTTCGTTCCCGAATTGCAGATTACAGATGCTGGGGAGCGGCAGCGTCATGATGCGCTCATGAAGGATTTCTTCATGCAGCGGGGGTATCCCGTGGCTGTTCATTACTCGCTTGAGCAGATGCGTGAGGAGTATGCGCCTGATATTGTGTTTCTTTCCAAGCCCTATTACGGCTGCACTATCTGTGATGCTGCGGGGATGGATAAGGAACTGGTCTGCTATGTGCCGTATGGCTACCAGAATACCCTGAAGGATGATTACCTGTATGGCCCGGAAAACTATGTGTGGCGTAATTTTTACGCTACTCAGGGAATCCGCAGGCTGGCGAGCACGCTGATGCAGAATGGTGGCTGGAACGTGCGGGTGACTGGTTTCCCCGCCGCAGATGCCTACCTTTTCCCGGAACCGGGAGCCCCGGACAGCAGTCCCTGGAAAGTACTTCGTCCCGGCATGAAGAAGGTTATATGGGCTCCGCATTGGACCGTTTTGAGGGAATCCTTCTTTTCCGTTTCTACATTCCTGGAAGTGGCAGAGGGTATGCTGCTGCTGGCGGAGAAGTATGCGGACCAGATTCAGTGGGCATTCAAGCCGCACCCCCTGCTGCGCGATTCTCTTTACCAGCATCCGGATTGGGGAAAGGAACGAACAGATGCTTACTACGGACGTTGGGAATCTATGCCTAACACTCAATTGGAAACCGGCGCCTATGTGGAGCTTTTCAAGCAGTCCGATGCCATGGTGCATGACTCCGGCAGCTTTATCATGGAATATCTCCTGGTGGATAAACCCTGCATGTATCTGCAGACGGGGGATGGATATGCTGGCTTCAATGATGATACGCTCCAGGCGTTGGCTTGCTACCAGAAAGGCTCTACCGTGGAGGAAATTGAGCATTTCCTGCTCCGTTTGCTCGATGGCACCCCGGATTCCATGGCCAGCGCCAGGGCTCGTTACATCAAGCAGTACCTGATGCCTCCTGGTAACCGACCGGCGGCCCAGAATATCATCGATGCCATTTTATCTGGCCGGTAACCAGCGCCCCCATTTGCTGCCCTGCAGCGTGCGGTATAGCTCCATATAGGCTTCCTCGCGGAACATGTGCAGCAGCCCGAAGTACAGCACAAAGGCACTGCTGCCACCCAGTATCAGTTGCAGGAAGCAGTGCCAATCTGTCAGTGTGCAGAGCCAGGCTGGCACACAGGCGGCTGCCGCCAGAAGCACGTAGGGAAGGTAGTCCTTCTGCTGCTTCCACCAGGTAAGCCCAAGTAATTTGCCGGTATAATAGCAGTTAATGAATATGGCTATGTGGGTGTAGAGGACACTGGCCCAGCATATAGCCTCCACACTGATGGTGGCTGCGTAAAAAAGCATGGCCAGAGAGATGCTTTTCTTGATGATTTCCAGCCGCAGGAATAAATCGGAGCGCCCTTTCACCATAAGCAGATTCAAATTGATACCGCAAACGTGTCCGACTGCAACGCCTAGCGCTACGATTTGCAGAAAGATGACACAGCCGCTCCAGTTTTCCCCATACATTAGTTTTACTGCCGGCTCGGCCAGTGCCATTGCTGCCAGACTGATCCATGCTATTACCAGTGTGCTGGTTCTGATGTACATGCGGTAGGCATGGCACAGGCGTTCATCATCATTCTGAAGGCGCGCCAATATGGGATACGTGATATTGCTGAGTATGCCTTCCAGGGTTGAGGGAATCACCGTTGATATATGGGTACCTCGTGTATACAGCCCCAATTGTGCTGGTGAATAAAATTTACCGATGATGAAAGTACGGATATTCTGGTAGAATACGTGTAGTATGCCGGAAAGGGCAAGTTTGCTACCGAAGCCGAAGAGCTCCCGGAATGAGGATGAGGAGAAAATGCAACGCGGTTTCCACGGTGAAATGCACCAGATGATACCAAGCGAAAGCAAAGAGGTGAACACCCCCTGCCACATGAGCGCCCACACGCCCCAGCCCAGCCAGGCCAGTCCCAGGCAGAGCGGCATGCCGGCAATGGAAGTGATGCAGCCTACTATTGCCGGGGTCTTGAAATCGCGGCGGCATTGGTACAGCGTCCAGTGCACGCTGGTGCTGCTGTTCACAAACATCATGATGGCAGATACCCGGGTGAGCCACAGCAGCTCCGGCTGGTTATAGAAACTCGCAAACCACGGAGCCAGCAGAAATAGAATAAGACCCATCAGGAAACTCATTCCCAGGTTGAACCAGAACATGGTGCTCGTGTCTGCATCGGTTAGGTCGAGTTTTCTCACCAAGGCGGCACCGAATCCTGCATTGGCTAACTGCCCCGCAATGGCAAAGAAGATGGCGGTCAATCCTACAATGCCCATCTCCTCCGGAGTGATGAGCCGCGCCAGCACCATGCCATACACCAGCTGCAGCGGCTGCATGGTCAGCTTTTGCAGCATGCCCCATTTTGCTCCGCTGATGGTCTCTTTCTTGATGCTGCTCATGATTTTTTCCTAATCAAAGAACGAATCCATTTGCTGCAAATCCGTTCTCTGCCATTCTCATCATAGAAAAGATGGGTGGTAATGTACGAAAGAAAAAGCGATTTGTACCGCTCCCGACGAACCATTCGCTTACCTGCCGGAAGTTCTTTGCGGAGGACGATACTGTAGTAATTCGTTGTTCTCCAGTGCGTAAAATACCAGTCTTCGAATCCGCATGCATGATGATATGCATACGAACTTTTTGCCTTGCAACTAGTGTCAGTGCGTAGATAGACGCACCCTTGGGCTAGCGCCCAATCCTCAAGCATAATGTGTACTTTTTTACCTAAACCTTTGCCTTTGTGTACAGGAGAAACACAGGTTAATCTGACCTGAAAGAATTTATGATTACCACTGGTTTGAATTTTTCCCGCCTTGTAGGCAATAAGTTTGTTGTTTTCCTTGATTTGAAAGACTTGGCAATCTTTCAGAAAGGCCTGATGCTCTTCCAGTGTTACATTGCAGGGTTTCATGTGCAAGCCTCGCTCGCGATGCTCGCTAAAGGCGGCATGGGTAATGTCTAATATTTCCTGCCACTCATCAGCGGTTAACTGATCTGCAGAAACTGAGCGCGTTTCCATGGTTATTGACTCCTCTGTTTTATTTCACCTCTGCATCCATAGGCAGATGATTATCTGCAGTCTGCTGGAGCTTCTTGTAGCGGGTCCAGATGCGCTCCTTGAGTTCGGAGGAACTGATGCCTTCGCCGTAGGGGAAGTAAACCACGGTAACGCCCATTTCCTCCAGGTAATCGTATTTACCCACCCAGTCATCACCCACCACAAAGATATCGAAGTGGAGTTTCTTGACCTTATCCGTGTGGTTCAGAGATTTCTGGGGGATGACGATATCCGGGTATTTGAGAGCTTTGACCAGGGCGATACGCTCCTCGAATGGGATGATGGGTTGCGATTTGTAGGATGCAACGAGTTCATCTGTGTTCACGCCGACGATGAGGATATCGCCCAGCTGGCGGGCATATTCAATCATCTTGAGATGATTGGCGTGCAGCATGTCAAAGGTGCCGGAGGTGTAGACAACGCTTTTGCCGTGTATCATGGTAGAGAATTATCTGGTGAGGGATTTAATAGCGGCAATGAGGGCATCTGAGTCTTCATTGGTGAGATTGCCGGCATGGGAAATGCGAAGCATGGAGTGGGCTCGTTCGCCGCCGCAGGGGTTCACATAGAAGCCATATTGTTCATTGAGCTTGAGGAAGATTTCATGTGCATCGGTGCTGCCGGTGAGCAGGGGTGTGAGCATATTGGAGAGCGGATAATCCCGGCAGATGGTGAGACCTGCGGCTTCTGCCTGCCGGCGGAAGTAATCGCATCGCTGCCGTATGCCTTCCAGCCAGGCATCAAGCCCTCCTTGTTCATCAATATAGGTGAGCATGGCATCGAGCTCGTGCATGATAGCCACGGCCGGGGTAAAGGGGGTCTGCCAGCGCTCCATGTTGGTGAGGGAGTCCTCAAATTCGAAATAGCTGCAAACTTTGCGCCCGCGCTGGTGAACTAGCGCGCGTTTGCTCAGCGCGATGAAGGACATGCCCGCAGAGAGGCAGAGCCCTTTCTGGGAGCTGAAGATGGTGGCATCTACCCCATGCTGCTGCATGTTGTACGGATCCACCATGAAGGTACTGATGGCATCTACTATGAAAAGCAGGTTGTTTTCCTTGCAGAAGCGGCTGAGCAGCTCGATATCATACAGCTGGCCGGTGGATGTTTCGTGCAGATTGACCAGCAGGGTAGTGAAGCCACTGTTAGCATGGGGGGCGAGATGCTCCGGCCTCAGGGCTTCGCCGGTGGCAAGCTTCACTTCGGTGTGCGGAATCCTGTGCTGAGTGAGCAGCTGGCAGAAGCGAGCTCCGAAAGTGCCGCCGTTTATTACGAGAGCTTTGTCTTCCGTGGGGGACAGAAGATTATCGATAGTGGCCTCCATGGCACCTGTGCCGGATGCAGCGTAGTAGATGAGGCGACCACCTTCCTCCAGCCCGATGTGCTGCCCAAGCCTGCACATGCATTTCTGCACAAGAGCGGAGTATTCAGTTGTGCGGAAATAGGGGATTTCCTGCTGGTATACATTTCTGGTGCAAGGGTATGGCTCTACCGGACCGACGGTGAAAAGTTTCATGATGATTGGAAAATTAGGTGCTGGATGCCCATTTATTCTAACTTACGTGCCTCTAAATGTACAGCGCGAAATTGATTTTTGGGGGCTTTTCGGTGGCCGTATCTGTTTTTTTCACTTCTCAGTCACTTTTAATAGTAATGTCAGAAGTGTGATTGTTATTGACTGGTACTATGTTTCGGCGTATACAATGAACAGAAACGCAGAAAAGATAGAGAGATAAAATATGATGGACGTCTGTTTATACGTGGTATGGATTGTACTATTGCCGTTGTTGATGGTGTTATTGGCTGCTATGCTGGGAATAGGTGTAGTGCTGCTGCCTTTCGCCTTGTTGGTTATGTTTGTGCTGAGTGTGTTAAGAATATTGTGGGAACATGTGATGCGTTTTCCATGTTTACAGAGGTTGTTAATCATAGCTTTTCTGTCCGGCGTTGGGTGCAGCATGGAAGTTTTTATAATATTCATAGGCGGTGTCTTGGAATCTGCGGTTGTTTTGCCTGTGTGGTTGGTTTCTGGGCGTGATTTGATTCATCATGTTTCATGGTTTGTGTGGTTTTCGGTGCCTGTAGGTTTAGTCTGGGGTATGTGGTTGTATTATAAGAAGCAGCACACGAACATGACATGTGAGCAATTATTGAGAGTGGATTATGTGAAATGCAGCTTGTTTTTATGGACGCTCTCCGGCCCCTGTCTGTATATGGGGATTGTGTGTGGTATGCCTGCTACTGCAGCGGTACTGGGGCTGGTTTCGTGGCTTGGTGCTTGTGTTTGTATATGGAAATTATGCGGCATAAAAAAGATAGAACAAGTGTGCTACTTGCCGTTCGATTTAGAAATCAGTGATTGTTTAAGGGATGAATTAGCCAGAGATTATGCCGTCGGTCGCTTGCGGGACTGGTTGAGAAAAAATGTTACGCAAAAAGCCAGGATCCTGGGTATGTATGGTCGCTGGGGCAGTGGAAAGACCTTTTTGCTGCACTATATATCAAGAGAGATGCCTGAGTGTCAGATTGTGTCGGCTAATTTGTGGCAATGCTCTACTGAGAAGGAGTTGGAAGAGCGTGTAATCAGAGCGTTGGAAACTGCTTATTTTGGGACACCTCGCCCGCATAGACATATAGAAAAGGTGGCGCGTATTTTTTCCTGTCTAGGGGGGATACCCCAGATTTTGTCTGATATTATTCAGAAGACATGTATTGAATATTATGAACAGGCGGAGAATGAGCAATTTAGGCAGTTTCGCAATCTGGCTGAGCAGAAACCGGTATTTTTACTGCTTGACAATGTGGAACGCACTCGGGTTGATATACTGCACTCTTTGTTGCCACTAGTTGAACGTTTGCGCGTTATACCATCGCTTACAATCGTGTTATCTGTGGCTCGCGACTCATATCATTACCAAGGGAAGCAAGGATTGCCAGCATCAATGATGTTGAATGGAGCTATGCAGAAAATGGTGGAATATTCTTTCTATATGCCGCCTGTAAAGCAGAAATATGCGCGTGATTTTTTTCGGGAACAGCTGCAGATGCATGGGCTGGATTCCAGATGTTTTAGTTATATGCTTGCCGATGAGTTGGAGTTTGATACTCCTCGTCAGATTAAGCGTGTGGCCCAGGCTCTGGCTCTTTGTGAAGGCCTGTTCTTCGATTATCAGTGGGTGCGAGAATATGGAGGCTGGAATGATAAGGAATTGGAAAACAGGATTATGCCAATCGTGAAGCCTGTGTTGTTGTTGACCGTGTTGCATAGTCAGTATGAGGCTATGTTCAACATTTTGAGAGAACATGCAGCCTGCTGGAGCGCGGAACAACAGATGCCGGATCTTGATTGTTTGATAGAGGGTAAGATGCCAAATCCAACTTCCAATTCTTTGGCAGATGAGTACATGAAGATTATGAGGGAATATAATCTTCGGCATACAAACGTAGAGGCTCGTTACCAGCTGATGACGGAGGAAACGCTGGATTATGTTCATGATTTGCTTTTTGCTTCAGTAATGGGGCAATTAAATCGTTCTCAAACAGTTTTTTTTATTGATGCTGTATCTCAGAATTATGCATATAATGATGAATTAACTCTATTCAAGGGAATTTATATAGTGCATGCTTTGCAGGATGGGCGGCACGTATTGGATGTCATGAGGGAAGTGTTGAATGTACAGCCGGGTAAGGCTATGGATACATATATTCTGGAATTGGCAAAGATGGTGGCAGGGGTACTCGATGTTTCTGGTAACTTAGATAATTCCGAAATCATGAAGTATGTGGCCGTGTTTGTGCAGTTGGTGTGTGAGCATAAGTCTCAGTTAAGGAGTCAATTGCCTCAGTTATGCAAACAGACATTAGGGGTGAGGGGGACACCATATTTCCTGTATTATCCATTTGCTGTAGATGAAAATAAGAAACAAAGCCGTCTGCAGAGTTTGAGGGATTTCTTTGATCAATTGCCAGAAGAAGTAAAAGCGCATGTATATCACGTATTGAAATGTATCGATGATAAAAAAGATAGTAGTGATTATAATGCAGCGTGGAATGCTCATTTGAAAAGCATTGCAGATAATATATCATCTTATGATGATATGAGAAAAGAGTTTAGACCGGTATATAAGCGCTTGAAAAGTCGCTTGACAAGTGAGTCAAAGACAGATGCAAGGAGCTGATTGGGTTTTCTTTTGCTTCTGCATTGGTAACTATGTACAGAGCCAGAGGCCTGCGTTACATCTGGAATCGCAATATTGCAGCTTAAATCTTTACATTCGGCAGGAATTATTTTACACTGAGGGCAGGATGATATTGTTCTTTCTTCTGCTTGTTCTTGTATTCTGCCTGCTTTTGTGCGGCTCCCGGTCGGCCTCTGCAGATTGTGAGAGTGGACCTTATTTATCACGTCATCATACCAGCATGGTGAACGGGGTGTTTATCTGGCTGGTCTTTCTGCGGCATTTTTCGCAGTACCACCCGACCATGGGAGGTATGGATGCGTGGCTTCTGGAGCATGATTGCCTGGGGCAGTTGATTGTAGCACCGTTTTTCTTCTTCAGCGGGTGGGGCATCATGAGTTCTCTGCAGAAAAAGGGCAAGGGGTACGTTCGCCAGCTGATGCAGAGCCGTTTTCCGGGATTGTGGGTGAAATTTGCAATAGCGGTTCTGTTGTTTGCCATGTTGCAGTGGTTGTTGGGTGTGGAATATCCCTGGCAGAGAGTGTTGATATCGCTGACCGGGTGGAAGAGTGTGGGTAACAGCAATTGGTTTATTTTCATGACTCTGCTGATGTATCTGGTGGTGGCTGGTGTTTTTGCGATTATTCCGCAGAATAAGCGTAGCCTGGGGGTACTTGCTGTGGTCGCGTTGCTGGCTTTCGTGATTTTTAAGATGCCTGGGTTCAGGATGCGTTATTGGTATGATACAATCTTGTGCCTGCCTGCCGGTATGCTATGGTGCGAATGCTGTAAGTGTTTTAGTGTAAAAGTGTTGCATAGAGCGGGGTTTGCCGCGGTTGTTTTGTTGCCTGCGGGGTGGTGGGTTTACGATTGTGCCAGTGAATTAACTCGGGGGTGGCCTGTCTTGTCGTGCTGGAGTGGTAACATGCTGGCGAATGCCGGTGCCGTATTGTTTGCCCTGGGTGTGGCTTTGTTGACTGGGAGCATTTCTCTCGCCGCTCCCCGGCTTTCGGTATTCGGGCGCATATTGGCCTGGTGCGGTGGCCCTGCTTTATTTTACCTCTATATTTACCAGCGCATGCCGATGCTGGTGGGAGCTCACTTTGGTGTTCATGTCAGTTCGCCGCGGTGTTATGCTGCGGTATGTGTCATTGTTACTGTGCTTATTGCTTTTGCCTTGGTGTGGATAACTGGCAAGAGGAGCTCCATTTCACAGCGTAGCAAGGATGGTGGGGGGAATTAAGATTTTTCTAGTACATGAAGAAAAAATGTGGTAGTATCCGGTCATGCAAGAGCCATTGCTTACAGTTATTGTGCCTGTATACAATGTAGAGGCTTATTTGCCACGTTGTCTGGATAGTCTGCTGGGACAGACATACCGGAATCTGGAAATTATCTGTGTGAACGATGGCTCCACTGCCATACTGGATGGGTATGTTGCGAAAGATGCTCGAATCAAGGTTTTTCACCAGCAGAACGGCGGCTTGTCAGCTGCTCGTAACACTGGGTTGGATCATGCCTCTGGTGAATGGATAGCCGGGCTTTCTGCTTTGGGTATGGCGTTGTTTGCAGGGTGGTTATCCTTGGTCTCGCCAAAATTGAGCAGGTCTGCTGGTTTTCTGGCGGTTTGTGGTGGGCCTGCCTTATTCTACATATATATGTTGCACATGATTCCGCTGATGCTGGGCCAGCAATTTGGGTTATCAGCATACGGAGAATGGTATCTGGTTGTGAGCCTCCTTGTGACTGCTTTATTGACATATGTCGCTCTTCAAGTAGATAAGCTAATATGCCGGAAATGACAAGCGTACCTGGAATTACAGTTATCGTACCCGTGTATAACACGGTGGAATATCTTCCCAAGTGCCTGGATAGCATTTGTGGGCAGAGTTATACTAATCTGGAAATCCTGCTGGTAGATGATGGCTCAACGGATGGTTCGGCTGAAGTGTTGCGTGAATACGCCTCCAGAGATGGGCGCATACGCGTTATCTCTCAGCCGAATGCCGGTGTATCTGCGGCAAGAAATAATGCGACTTCCCAGGCCCAGGGCGAGTGGATTACTTACGTGGATTCTGATGATTGGCTGGCACCGGGGATACTGGAGAAGGCTGTTTCTATGATAGCGCCTGATGTGGATGTGGTGTCATTCGGGGCAAAATTTGTCTGGCCTGATGATTGCGCTCAGAAGAGTCGGGAATTCTTTACATTGCATAAATCAGATGCTGTGGTTCCTGCGATTCCGGAGAACTCGGCGGAAATGAACCGGGCTGTGTGGGGTAAGCTCTGGAGGCGTAGTGTCATTATGGAGCATGGAGTGCATTCCCCCGTTGGTCTTCGCCATGAGGATGATGCCTTCTTCTACCTTTTCATGCGTCATGCCCGTCGATTTGCCTTTGTTGCAGAGGTTGGCTACTTTTATTATCAGAGAGCCACGTCTTTTGTGAATTCCGGGCATACTCCTGCTGAAACTGCTTGCATATACGTTAAGGTGCTGCGCTATGTATTCAATTATATAAAGGAGCAGGGTGAGAATCCTTGCCGGTGTATCTGGTGCCTGGATTTTGTATCCCGGCTGCATGCAGAACGTTGCAATGCTCTGGCTGCGTCTGAACGGGCTGAAACCAGTGCTATTTTATATGGAATAGCACTGGAATTGGGAATCATTCCTGCAATGATGCATGATTATCGCTTCCGCTGTATGGTGCCGGTGCAGGGGTGGCGGCGCTTATTCCTGAGCCGCCATTTGAACACAGAACTCTGGCGTTTTCTGGGGGTGCCGCTGTGGGAGGTGGAGTACCGCGACGGCAGAGCCGTGCAGCAGCGTTTCATGCTGCTGCGCTTCATCGGGTGGAAGCTGAAGTCGCTTATCAGGCTTTTTTCAGGCCGAGCAGCCGTTTGAGTTTCTGGACCCCGCGGTATACCTTCATGCCCGCGCGCACATAGGGATGCCGCTGGAATTCTGCGTATTCCTGGCAGAGTGAAGCGAAGTTGGTGGCTCGGGGTTCTCTGTGTTCGCGGATGTTTTCTTCCACCGCATGCTTCAGGAAGGCGGCAATGCGGGCTTCGAAATCCGGTGCTGGTGTGTTGTTTTCCTGCCGCAACGGGTTGGCTGCCAGCATCTGCAGATAGAGTTCATCGTCTTCGTCCACTTCTTTGATTCGGGCGATGAGGGCTTCCAGGGTAGGGTAGTCATTGGCGCAGATTATGGATTCTTTCGGATAATGGGCGGTGTCGCCATCGCTTCCCCAGTAGATGGGCACGGTGTTGCCCAGGTAGGCATCGGTGAGCTTTTCGGTGATGTAGCCGGGGGCTGCGCTGTTCTCAAAGGCAATGTTGAACTTATATTGCCCCAGGAAGTTCCGTTTGCTCTGCAGCCAGTTGGCGGCATCGTTGCGAGCGGCGAGTTCGGGGGCGTCCATGTTATGGAGCACGCGTCCGGGGCAGTCCACATGCTTGTATTGCTGCATCAGTTGTTCGCAGAATTGCTTGCGCAGCCGGGTCCCTTCGCCGATGAGCTCCTGAGAATAGATGAAGGAGCAGAACTTGCGGCGGGCCAGTTCCGGGGTAATCGGGCTGGTTACCACTGCTGGTCGTTGCATCATGAACTCAGAGAACGGTACCCACAGGTGCTTGCCACGGTAATCTATCTTTACCGTGCCGAAGGAGTAGTCGCAGTTGCTGAAATCGGGTTTGATGTTCTCGCCGGTGAAGAAGATGCGCAGGGCATTTTCGTATTGCTGATGCTGTATACCAAAGCAGGAGTAAACTACTACATCCGGGTTTTCGATATCAAGCGTTACCTCGAAATTCTGCCGGAAATAATTCAGAAATTTTTCTTGATGGCAAAGGGCAAAATCATCCCAGAAGTCAACAAATGCAATTTTGAGTGAAGGTAAGCTCATGGATTCGGAGTGAGGTAGGTTGCAAGTTTAAAGGCAATGGCTGCCGGGAGTACATAAGCCAGTGAAACAAACAGGCTCATCCGGCGGTAGTTCGCTTTTATGGCTGGAATGCAGGTGTTGAATTCGCTCAGGTATGCGGCGATATCCCGGCTTCTGCTCCTCATCGAGCGGGTGCGGTCGGCCATAATCATGTGGATGGTTTCATCGAACAGATAGCTGTACATCTGTCCGAAGTCTTCATCCTGGGCTAGATTATTCTGCACCATTACCCGATGGTGCGCTCTGGTGGCCTCGATGAATCCATTGATTCGGCTTGCCGTGATTTTGGGCTGGGCCATGATGGACCCCTCGCGCTGCCGGTAATAATACAAATCTTTGCCAGGGGCACTGCATACGCTCAGCCCAGACATGGCCATATCCAGAGACCAGATGACATCCTCGTGTTGGATGCCCTCGCGAAAACAGATGCCGGTCTGCTGATAGGCTGCTCTGTTGATAAGTCTGTGCCAGGCTGCAAAGTTGTGCAGCTTTCGCAAATAGGCTGTGAGGGGCGGAAGCTCGTGCAGGTTTTCGGCGGTGTCCTGCCAGATGGGCTTCAGCGATTTATCGGGCATCAGTAAGATAATGCCACGGCCTATGGCTACATCAGTCTTGTATTGATGAATGGCATCCAGCAGACGCTGGATGGTGTCCGGTGCTATATAATCATCGCTGTCGAGGAAGTAGATGTAATCTCCCGTGGCTGCGGCTACACCGGTGTTTCTGGCGGCAGATAAGCCCCTGTTTGTTTCGTGGCGTACGCAGCTCCATTTGCAGGGGCTTTGCTCTAGAAGCTTCTCTGCCAGGTGGCAACTTTTATCCTGCCCGCAGTCATCCACCAGAATAATTTCGATGTGTGGATAAGTTTGGAGAATGGCCGATTGGATGCATTCCTCAATATACTCCTCGACATGATATACAGGAATGATGATGGAAACGGTCTCCGGTTGTTTACTGCAGAGCATGCTGGCATTCTATCGGACGTGTGCCAGAGTGTCAAGGAAAATGGGGGGGGGCTGCAGGGCGGAAGGGATTGTAGCCTCGCGGTTTCCTATGCCTTTCTTGTGTGTATGAGTTTGTGGAGAATCAATCCAATGATAAGCGCAATCGGCGCTTCCAGATATAGGAATCCCTTTGATTGGAAAAAAGTGGAGTCAGAGATGCATTGGAGGTGGTTATATGTGTGTCGCCAGACATGGAATATACACATGTGAGTGCATAAAATAGTAAGGGAGGCCTTACCAAAGGGAGAAAGAAGAATGTTTAAGCGGAGGAATTCTGTATACCGCGCGATGATGCAGAACAGAACGCTTCCGATTAGCCCTTGTTCAAGGCAGTACATCGGGGAGCACAGCATGCTGTTGCCGTATTCCCTCACGAATATTTCACAGGCTCCATTAGCAAAAAACAGAACCCAGTATATGGGAACGAGTAGCAGTAAATAAATTACGGCATTTCTACCCGGGCCTGGCAATATGTCTTTGCTCTTACACCAGCAGCCTGCGTATATCAGCAGCGCTCCAAACGGAGCAACGTCCAGGCTCCACGGTAGTAGAATTGGTAAAAGACTGAGTACATACATGGTCAGTATGTACACGATGATGTATATCGGTTTATGTGATTCTTTTGCCCTGTGCAGAGGAATAAAGAGGGCATATGAAGTGAAAAGACTGGTGAGAAACCACATGGGGCCAGTTCCCTCAGGCATGAGGTGGAAGTATGTAAGCCCCTCTATGGCAAATAAATCACATGGCGATATCAGACAACTGCGACTGTAGAGAAGGCCTCCCAAATCTTTTAACAGACCAGGCAGATTTACCGCATTACCTTGAATAATCTGAATGAGAAAGGTTATAAGGACAATGCTGATACCGTAGACTACATAAGGAATGATCAGTTTCCGGAATCTTGTTTTCAGCGCATCATGTTTATCTTTGTAGGTGTAGCCGGAAACAAAGAAAAACAGGGCCATAAAGGAGGCTCTTGCCAGGGTCAGGATAATGTGTATTCCTTTGAATAAGGGCGTTTCACCGGCCATCGCACTGTACGCGATATGAGAGTGGATAAGTAGCACAAGGATGATGGCCAGCCCCTTTGCGTTATCTATCCAATGAAGACGTTGTTGGGGGGGGTAATACGTTGTCATTGAATGACTTATTGGTGTTTATTGCCGTTTTTAAACAGGGCTGTTACCTTACTGAGTGCAAAGTTGAAGATGATGGAGATTGGAATGCCGAGCAGCCAGACCTGGAGGGCTTCCAGCCCTTTTATAGTGCAGTTGGTAAGGCAGAGGCAATCAAGCACAAAGATATGGAAGTAATAGATGTTTGCGGAATGTTTTTCTCCAATCTGGTTTATGAGGGGAATTCGTACATCTGGGTATTTTACACAGCCAAGTATCAGCATGACTACGCAGGGGTATGTAAGCAGAGAGAATGCTCCGAAAGGAAGTCCCTGGAACACGCGGAAAGCGTATTCTCCCAGTAGAGCAATGACAACAAGCGGAAGGCAGATGTTGACATTGATGCGTGAGAGCAACCAGTCCTTGTGCTTGTGAATCAGGTATCCTGTGCAGAGAAAAGGCAGGGCAGTGACAATCGCATTGCTTCTCATGAGGTTCTGCCCATATAATCCCAGGCCCGGGCACATGATGTCCGGGTGGATGCGTATGGCATAGGAAAGCAGGAATAAAACGGGGAGCCAGTAGATGAGCCTGGGTAGGAATGTGCGAATCAGTGCAAAGAGCAGTAATGCTTCCCATAAGGCGGTCAGGTACCATAAGGGCAGGCAAATCCGATCGCCAGTGAAGAAGTTGATTAAGATATCATACCAATGAAAGGTCTTGCCGAGGCTAAGATAAAATACCAGGTAGAGAGCAGCGCAGATAAGCCCGAGCTTGAATGATTTGTAAGCCCATTTTTTGCATTTCTGCTGTTCTCGCTCCAGACTGTTGGAATACAGCAGGTAACCAGTGATGGCAAGGAAGCAGGGCGTGCCAACGCCGATAATGAACAGCAGCCATTCACGTTGGTAGAAGGCTGAATGCATCATGACCACAAAGAATGAACTGATGGCTTTGAGTGCGTATATGGAGCTTATCCTTTGAGGTTTGGAGAGGGAGCTTGCGGTTGTCATGGGTGCACGGTTATATAGTAATCAGGATTGACTGTCAAGCAGTTTATGGCAGATTCAATCAAGGTAGCGGCTGTTCTGACGCAGTCGGAACAATTTCCACGCATCCCTGAAACATGAGGGGGCGGTGAAGTACAGAATGCCCAGATACAGGGTGAGGGAGAGAGTAAGTCCTGTTCCCAGTTGCGGCAGGGGAGCAATGCTGTGCAGCAGCAGGGCGGGGAGCCAGGTGCAGATGGCAGCCAGGGTGAAGGTGGGGAGCCAGTCGCGCAGTTGCAGGAGAATGGGCAGGTGCATGTAGCGCCGGGTGGCCCAGGTGTTGATGCCCAGGCAGAGCACGGAGGTGCCCAGCGCGCCCCAGCAGATGGCCTCCACGCTGATGAAGAACATGCCGATGAGGATGCCGATTCCCAGGCATTTTTTGATGAGTTCCAGCCGCAGGAAGAGCTTGGGCGGGCCGCCGGCTTTCAACAGGTTCAGGTTGATGATCTGCAGGTGCCAGGTGGCGTAGGAGACGCTGAGAATCTGCAGGTAGGGCACGCATTCCTCCCAGCCGGGGCCATAGCAGAGCCGCACCAGCGGGGCGGCAAAGGCGGCGGTGAACAGGCACAGCCAGGCAATGGGAAGGGTGAAGAGGCGCATGTAACGCCGGTACACGCCGATGAGCTTCTTCGGGCTGTTCTGCAGGGTGCTCAGAATGGGAAAGGTAATCTGGTCGAGCATGTAGCAGAGCACCGTGGGGCACATGGCGGCCAGCTGGGCCCCGTTTTTGTAGCCGGCCAGGGCGGCGGGGGTGTAGATCTTGCCGATGAAGAAGGCGCGGGCGTGAATGTAGGCGGTGTCCAGCAGGCCGGTGGCGGCCAGGCGGCAGCCCATCGGGGCGAGTTCCCGGAAGGAGTTCATGCTGAAGCGCCAGCCCGGCTTCCATGGGCAGATGAACCAGAAAAGCAGCGCACTGAGCAGGGCGGAGACGATGCCCTGCGCCATGTAGGCCCACACGCCCCAGCCCTGCCAGGCCAGCAGCAGGCAGAGCGGCATGGCCACCAGGGCCGAGCCCAGGCAGATGAGAGCCGGCACCTTGAATTGTCGCCTGCCCATGTAGTGCGCCATGTGTACATTGGCCGCGCTGTTCAGCAGCACAATGAGGGCGGAAGCCCGCACCAGGTTACAGAGCGGCGCTGCCTCAAAGAATACCGCCAGCCACGGTGCGGTGCAGAAGAAGAGCAGGGCGATGAGCAGCCCCATGCCCAGGTTGAACCAGAAGAGGGTATCTGCATCCTCCGCGGTGCGGTTCTGCTTGCGGATGAGCGCGCTGCCGAATCCGCTGGCGGCCAGGGTGCCCGCCGCGGTGAAAAAGATGGCCGTGAGCCCCATGAGCCCCATTTCCTCCTTGCTCAGCAGGCGCGCCAGTACCATGCTGTACACCAGCGTGACCGGCTGCAGTGTGCATTTCTGCAGCAGCATCCACCGCATGCCATCGGCGGTCTCTCGGGTGACGCGGGTCATGGCTCAGGATGAGGAAGAATGCCTAGCGGCAGAACCACCAGGAAGAGAATGGCCATGGCTCCGGCAATCAGCCAGGTGCCATTTGTGTTAAAGAAGACAACAGGTTTCAGGAAGCGGCGCGTGCTGTATATGGCTCCGTACAGTATGCCGCCCTTCAGGATGATGAGCAGGGTTGAATCTACTGAGATATCGTAGGTTTGGCGCAGGTAGTGCTGGTGGTAGGCAACGGTGGTGAGGAAATTGCTGAGGCAGTTTTCCTGCAGGAGAAAGCCGGCTACATCGTAGAGCCCGTCGTAGCTGAACCACCCGCCCAGAATCACGGGCAGCAGCGCATAGGCCACCAGGCGGCTGCGCTGCGCCAGAATCAGCATGAAGAAAAGAAAGACCGCCCCCTGCAGATAGATGCATGCGGATTTTACCACGTGGTCCAGACTCCAGAGGCTGAACGCCGAGGCCAGAGCCCCCAGCAGGATGATGGAGGTGAGCTGTTCCCGGGTGCGGCTGTATTCGGCGGAAGTCATGAGGGCAGGGAAATCAATGCAGATGGGTGGGGGCAACGGTGCTGGTGTAAATCATGCTGGCGCCAGTGCCCAGATGCTCGCGGATGAATTGGCTGCAGTCCAGTGTCTCGGTGCCGTATACCATGATGCACACTCTCTGCTGGTGCAGCTGACGCATGGTATCCTGGTGCTCCAGAAAGAGCTCGGCAGATATGGTGATGATAGGATACTGGTGCTCGATTGCCTGCTGCAGGGCGATGCTGTGTGAAATGCAGAATGCCGGGTACCAGATGCCTGCTTTCAGCGCCCGCACGTAATCCTGCGGGGAGAAGACTTCCACCATCATACGCTGCGGTAGAGGAATCTCACGTAGCAGGTGCCCGAAATCAGCAATTTTGTCCGTCACGAGAACCGTGTCCGGATGCTGCAGCATCAGCTCATGAAGCATCTGGCCGCTCAGCGGGGTCTGATTCCCTTTTATTCTCAGTTGAAGAGCCTCATTCAGCGTTCCGGGTTTTCTCCGGCTCCCGGTAAATTGGCAGAACATATCCCAGTCGTGCGCGGCCAGCAGGTGTTTGTCGGCCGTCATGAGGATATCGAACTCAATGAAGGAGAATCCCCGGGCCTGGGAATCTGCAAAGGCTTCTGCAGAGTTTGTGTAGAGGTAGGGGCCCACTCCGCCCCCGTGGGCAATGAGATTTCCGCTGCCTGTCTGGTGGAATCGCCGGATGTCATCTCCTCGGCTTTCCAGTGCTGTGGCCAGTTCGGTTTTGTATAGCTGCTTGCTGATGCGCAGGGCATTCCATGCGCTATAGGTGCCCGCCGCCGCCAGGAGGCAGAGAATCAGGAGAGGGATTAGCCTCTTCCTTGGTTGTTTTGTGGCGGGAGACACGGTGCGAATTTAGTTATTTCTTCACCTGCAGATAGATAATCTGGCGGTGGTAGCGCGGGTCAGTGGAATCGGTGGTGAGCACCAGGCGGTTCAGCGCGGCTTTGGCGGTGCTGCGGGGGGTGATGGTGACGGTGTATTCCTGCCCGCGTTTCACGACCTTGGGGGCGTAGTCAAAGGCATCGCCGCTCAGGGCGGCATCGGAGATGTGGGTGATGGGGCCGCCTTTGGGCAGGGTGATGCGCAGCACTTGCGGGGTGGGGGCTTCTCCTCGCTTCCACACCAGGCTGCGGGCGGAAAGCTGCATGGCCTGCGGCACGCGGAACTGCATGCGCAGCGTTTCTTCCTTGCCATCTTCCGTCTCGACTGCGATTGTTTTCTCTACGTCGCGGTCGAAGGTGCGCGTATCTACCACTGCGGTGAGCCTGTTGCCCTTCAGTTGTACCTGGGTGCAGTCGCAATGCGGTTCGGCGTCTTCAATGTTTTCTCCCGTAGTTTCAAAGACAACCGTGGCTTGCATCTGCCCGAACTTCAGCGGTATCACCTGTGTGGTGTTCTTGAATGCTGCCACGGCGGGCAGCGCCAGAATCAGAGAAAGGAGAATTTTGTTCATACATGTATGCGCGAGATTAGCTAAAGTCCGACTTGAATTGACTTGAATTGACTTGAATTAGGCGTGTGTTATTACCTTTTTATTGTAAGCTATATAAGGCGATGGCTGTCTTGCCATGAATCGACTTGAATCGACTTGAATCGACCGTGTTAATCTGGTTTATCTTTTTTTACAGCAGACCACCCTTCGTCTTTGTTGTATATAACCTGCCCAGCGGCTCGTAGTTCCGCAAGCAGATTGGCGATTTTTTTGCTTTTTTGTTCTGGTGTTAAAAAGTCAGGAAGCTTTTTTTCGATTAGTTGTTGAATTTGCCTACGAGTGGCAGCCCCCCATTCAAGGAGGAATGCGACAATGAGTTGCTTGTAGTGAGGTGTATCAAAGGTTGTATTGTTGACGTATTGCTCTTTGAATGCTTCATCATTCAACAGCTCAATAATGGAATGAGAGAGGAATGGAGATGTTTTCCGTCCCTCTACAAGCCCCCTGGTTTTGATATCTTTCCATTCTTCGTCGTTCAGTGGTTTCTGCTTCTGTACTTTGTCCAGAGCCAGTACCGTTTGCAATGGCAGCTCAGAATCCTGCTGAAGCAATCGGGCAAAATCCTCACTGATGATGCAACCGGGAAGGGTTGCTTTCACTTTTCCTTCGGAGAAATCATAGTCAGGCATGGGGAAAAGCCGGTTACGCTGGAAGGTGTATACCTTGCGTATGCCTCCGCCTTGGGTTTCAATCATGTTCAGATTGCGCATGGCTTCCACCAGGTAAGGATTGCGATAGGATTCTTCCGGGGCATTGGCTTCAATTACGCGTTCAATGGAAAGAGGAATGAAGGTACCGTAGTTCGAAAAGATGAGATGATGGTCTTCAAACTCGACCACGTTGATACGGGCTCGCTTGGTATAATCCTGATGGGCAATGCAGTTATACAGTAATTCGCGGATGCAGAAAGGTTCGTAGCGCAACAATTCTTCCGGAAAAAGACTTTGCTCATTCAGTAGATAGCGGAACTTCAGGTTGCGGATTTTTCGGTAGACTTCTTCTGTTGAGAGGATGAAAGGAAGCCCGAATATCTCGTAATCCTTGTCTTCGTTTTTGATGGTTTTAAGATTCCAGCGGATTTTTGCAACGGCGGGGGAGAGCAGGTGCTCTGCCTCATCTCTTCCCAGCAGAATCAGAGCTGTACGCGTTATTTTTCCTCGCCTGGTCAGCTTAGCTTTGTTCAGGAAAGTTGCATCATCCCAGTTGCTCATTTCCTGAGCATATTTGGGATTCCGTTTGCGGAATTCAACTTTTGCCACGGCTATGGCCCGTGGATCCAGGTCATCTATGGTGGCATCTTCAATGATACCGGCAGACCAGTCATCATCTGTCTGTCGGCGAATTTCCTCAATCTTATCGATGGAGAGGGCGCAGGTGCTTTCTCCATTTCGGCCAAAGTAATGCCCATTCCAGGCTATGGGTATACCTTTGGGTGCCGCAGGAATCTGAAACATGAGCACGCGTTTACCATCCCGCTCGGTTTCATATACCTCGCGTATAGTCAGCCCTGCGGTCATGGAGTTGGCTATATCCTGTTTCAGCTTTACAGGAATCTGATATTCGGTCCCGACTGCTTTGCGGGGAAACTTGTCGGATATGCCATAGATGAGCCAGGCACAGTCTTTACGCCGCAGGTTTGCTTCGTTGCTGAGGGCTGAGATATATCGACGCAAATCATCCGTCTGAAGCCCTTTTCTGGCTTCCTTGAACTCCAATACCTCATCCTCACGCTTAGTCAGAAAGGTATCGAGTAGCTGGTTAATATGGGGGGCGGCAAGCATGAGTGATTAAGCTTTCTTTTCTTCCTCCGGCTTCATGAAGAAGCTGGAGATGATGAAAAGCGCGGCGGCGATGCATACGCAGGAGTCTGCCACATTGAAGGAGGGCCAGTGATAGCCCATGGGGAACATCTCCGTCTTAATCCAGGGGAAGGAGAAGTCCAGGAAGTCCACCACGTAGCCGCTCATCAGGTTGGCGAAGAATCCTTTGTTCTCTGCTCCGGGAATGAAGAAGCCCTGCAGCAGGCGGTCGGTCATGTTGCCGAGGATGCCGGTGGTGATGAGCGCCCAGGCTACGCGCAGGCCGCGGGTGGAGAAAAAGCCCTTGCGGAACAAACGGTAGAACCACACCAGCGCCACAATCTGGACGCAGAGGAAGACGAAGGGTGCCCACACCGTGCCGTGGCCGGTGCCGAAGGCTACGCCGGTGTTGTGCACGCGCACGAGGCAGAAGTTCATGAATTCGTTCCCCCAGATAACCGGGATGATTCTTGTGCCGTAGGCGTGAGCCCAGTCATAGGGGAAATTCAGCACAATGGCCCATTTGGAGGCCTGGTCCAGGGCGTAGAGTGCAACGATGAGGATGATGAGCCAGATGGAAACGCGGCGGGGCATGGTATGTGGAATAAGGGATGAAGACAGGCGCGCTCCTGTGTGGGGAGTGCGCCTGTCTGGTGTTGTTAAGGTTTATCTATCAGGCCATGACGGCGGCGCAGCGTTCGCAGAGTCCGTCCTCATTCACGGCGGGCTCATAGCGGCGGCAGCGGGGGCACATGGCGTGCGGGGTCATGGCTGCGGTGGCGGCCAGCTCGGCGCCGGTGCTTACCTCCAGGTCGGCCACGATGAAGAACTCCTTGGCGAACTGCTTGTCCTGCAGCAGGGCGAGCACGGCGGCATCCTCCGTGGCGGACACGGTGAGGGAAACGGCGGCTTCGTTGTTCTTCTTGAAAGCCTTGGCCTTAATCTGGGCCTCGATGGCTACCTGAATCACGCTCTTGACCTGCTGCAGACGGTCGAATGTGGCGGTAAGGCCGGCATCGAAAGCGGGGTCGGCGGTGGGGAAGTCCTGCTCATGCACGGAGCCGGCGTTGCCGGCGTGCTCCCAGGCCTCATCGCAGGTGTAGGCCAGCACGGGGGCCAGCAGCTTCACCAGCACATCGAACACGCGGGCAATGGCAAACTGCTTGCTGATGCGGTGCGGGGAGTCCGCGGCATCGCAGTACAGGCTGTCCTTGGTCATGTCGATGTACAGGGCAGAGAGGTCATTGGTGCAGAACTGGTTGATGGCCATGAACACCTTGCGGAATTCGTAGCCCTCGTAGGCTGCGCGCACTTCGTGGATGAGGGTGTTGGTGCGCTCCAGAATCCAGGCATCGGTGGCATCCAGCTTCTCGGGCTGCTCGCCGCTGTAGCCCTTCAGGTTGGCCAGCAGAATGCGCAGGGTGTTGCGCAGGCGGCGGTAGGGGTCGGTAATCTGCTTGAACAGGTCCTCGCCGAAGGGAACTTCGTTCTGCCAGTCCACGCTGCTCACCCACAGACGCACGATGTCTGCGCCGTACTTTTCATAGAAGTACTTGGCATTGGTGGGCTTGGTGTAGGTGCCCTGGGCGCTCTTGGAGAGCTTGGAGCGGTCCTGGTTCACCACGAAGGCGTGGGTGAGCACCTTCTTGTAAGGTGCGGCATCGCGCCAGGCGCAGGAGAGCATGAGGGAACTCTGGAACCAGCCGCGGTGCTGGTCGGTGGCTTCCAGGTACACATCGCAGGGGGCGCAGAGCTCGGGGTGGCGCTCCAGCACGGCCACGTGAGAGCAGCCGGAGTCAATCCACACGTCGAGGGTGTCCTTGCCCTTCTTGAGGTTGGTGGGCAGGCCCAGCTTCTCGCAAAGCTGTTCGCTGGTAAGCTCGAACCAGATGTTGGTGCCGTGCTCGGCCACGAGGTCGGCCACCTTGTTCACGATGGCGGCATCCAGCACGGGCTGGTCGTTCTCATCGAAGAATACGGGCAGCGGCACACCCCAGGTGCGCTGGCGGGAGATGCACCAGTCCGGGCGGGCTTCCACGGTGCTGTAAATGCGGTTGCGGCCCCAGGCGGGCATCCACTCGGTCTTGTCAATCTGCTCCAGTGCCACGGGGCGCAGCTTCTCCATGCTGATGAAGAACTGCTTCACGGCGCGGAAGATGATGGGAGTCTTGGAGCGCCAGCAGTGCGGGTACTGGTGGGTGAATTCCTCGCGGGCCAGCAGGCGGTTGCCTTCCACCAGCAGGGTGATGATGTCCTCGTTGCTCTGGAACACGTGCTTGCCGACCAGGTGGGGCAGGCCGCATTCGGCGGTGTAGTTGCCATCGTCATCCACAGGGGAGAGCACGGGCAGACCATAGGCCATACCGGCAATGTAGTCATCTGCACCGTGGCCGGGGGCAATGTGCACCGCACCCGTACCGGCATCGGTGGTCACATAGGCGGCATTGATGATGAGGGACTCGCGGTTCAGGAAGGGGTGGCGGGCGGTGCGCTTCTCCAGCTCGCTGCCCTTGAAGGTGGCCAGCTCTTCCTCGAGCGCCCAGCCGGTCTTGGCGGAAACGGTCTCGATGAGCTCACGCACGATGATGAACTTGCGCTCGGCGCCATCCTTGGCATAGCGGCCTACTACATAGGTGAAATCCGGGTTCAGGGCGATGGCCAGGTTGCTGGGCAGGGTCCAGGGGGTGGTGGTCCAGATGACCATCTCGCAGCCTTCGATGCCGCACACGGCACCATCCATCTCGAAGCCCACATAGATGGCGGTGGAGGTGTCCTCCATGTATTCCACCTCGGCTTCTGCCAGGGCGGTGTGGTGGGCATAGCTCCACTGCACCGGCTTCATGGACTGGTACACAGCGCCGCTTTCCACCAGCTTGGCAAACACGCGGAGGATATCGGCCTCGTACTTGGGCTCCATGGTGATGTAGGGGTTGAACCAGTCGCCGAACACGCCGAGACGGCGGAAGGAGACGCGCTGCTGGTCAATGAAGCCCAGGGCGAACTCGGTGCAGCGGCGGCGGATTTCGGCGGGTTCCAGACCCTGGAATTCCTTGACCACCTTGGCCTCAATGGGGAGGCCGTGGCAGTCCCAACCGGGAATAAAGGGGGCGTAGTAGCCGGCCATGGTCTTGCTCTTCACGATGAGGTCCTTGAGCACCTTGTTCAAGGCGGTGCCCATGTGTACATCGCCGTTGGCGAAGGGAGGACCATCGTGCAGCACGAAACGGGGGGCATTCTGCGCCTTACGGCGCGTTATAATTCGCTCATAAAGCTTCTCATTCTCCCATTTCTCCAGACGCGCCGGCTCCTTGGTCGTGAGATCACCACGCATGGGGAACGTGGTATCCGGCAGGAAGATGGTGTCTTTGTAGCTCTTGGCGTTTGTGGTCATACGCGCGCCATTCTACGCCCTTTTGTTCCAAAAGTCAACACGTAAACATGGCGGTGCGTGTGTCTCCGGGAATATTTCGATGAGCGAGGGCGCGCAAATCTATCGGAGCACGGGACTCCTAGTCCCGTAAACGAAACCAGCGGCGCACCCTGATGGATGCGCCGCCGAAAAGAGAATTCTGCTGTGGCAGATCAGTTATCCTCGCCGAAGGCGGAGTGCTCCTCATCGCGCACGCGGCGTACGCGGGCTCCCAGCATCATGAGCTTCTCGTCCAGCATCTCGTAACCGCGGTCGATGTGGTAGAGACGGTGAATCTCTGTGGTGCCCTCTGCTGCCAGGGCTGCAAGCACCAGGGCGGCGCTGGCGCGCAGGTCGCTGGCCATGACCGGGGCGCCGGAAAGTCCGCTCACGCCGGTGATGATGGCGGTGCCGCTGTCTACCTTGATGTTGGCACCCATGCGCTTAAGCTCAGAGCAGTGCATGAAGCGCTGCGGGAAGATGGTGTCCTTCACCACGCTGATGCCGGGGGTGAGGGCAAAGAGCGCCGTCATCTGGGCCTGCATATCGGTGGGGTACTCCGGGTAGGGGTTGGTGAGAATCTTGCCGCTGCGGGGATTCTCGCCGGGGGCCACGAAAACGGAGGTGCCGTCCTCGTTGTATTCCACACGGTGGCCGCATTCGATAAGCAGGTCGGAAATAGCCTTCATGTGCGGGCGGTACACGCGGTTAATCATGAGACCATCGCTCACCATGGCTGCGGCTACCATGAAGGTGCCGGCCTCGATGCGGTCCGGAATGACGGTGTGGTCGCAGCCGTGCAGCTTCTCCACGCCGTGAATGGTGATGGTGCGGGAGCCGGCGCCTTCGATGCGGGCACCCATCTTGTTCAGGAAATTGGCCAGGTCTACCACCTCGGGCTCGCGCGCGGCGGATTCGATGACGGTGGTGCCCTTGGCAAGCACGGCTGCCATCATCACATTGTCTGTGCCGAGCACGGTGGGGCCGCTGTCGCCACGCATATCAATCGTGGTGCCGATGAGGCCGTTGGGGGCATCGATGACAAGGTTGCCGCCCTTTACCTGCACGCGGGCGCCCAGCGCCTTGATGCCGCGGATGTGAAGGTCTACCGGGCGGTCGCCGATAACGCAGCCGCCGGGCAGGGGCAGCACGCACTTCTTCATGCGGGCCATGAGCGGGCCGAGCAGGCAGATGGAGGCGCGCATCTTGCGTACCTGTTCGTAGGAAGCCTTGTGGGAGATGCCCTCCGGGGATTCAATGCGTACTGTGCCGCTGGAGCGCTCTACGGAGCAGCCCAGCTGGCTGAGAATCTGCAGCATGTAATTGGTGTCGGAAACATCCGGCACGCGGGTGATGCGCACGGGCTCATCGGTGAGCAGGGCTGCTGCGAGAATGGGGAGAGAAGCGTTTTTGGAACCACTGATATTGACGGAACCACTGAGTCTGGTGCCGCCTTCAACGATGAGTTTGTCCATGGTGTGTGTGAGATTCGCTGGTTTGAAAGTATGCATATAAGATAGCACACCTGCAGGGGGCTTGCAAGGAGAAACGGGTGCCCTCTTATAAGAAATACGCCGCAGCGGGTCAAACTTATCAAAAAAGCCGCTTCCCCAGGTGGGAAAGCGGCTTTTTAAGGGTTGCTCTATCGCAGGTGTGCTTTACAGCAGGGAGAAGGCGATGTTGAGACCGGCGGTCACGATGGACACCATGCTCATGAGCTTGATGAGGATGTTCAGGGACGGGCCGGAGGTGTCCTTGAAGGGGTCACCCACGGTGTCACCCACCACAGAGGCATCATGCACAGCAGTGTGCTTGCCGCAGTAGGGAGCGTCGCCGGTTTCGATGTACTTCTTGGCGTTATCCCAGGCACCACCGGAGTTGGCCATGAACACGGCGAGCACGAAGCCACCGGCAAGACCACCGGCCAGCAGGCCGAACACACCGGGAACACCCATGATGAGGCCGGTAGCGATGGGAACGATCACGGCAATCATGGAGGGCACAACCATTTCACGCTGGGCACCCTGAGTGGAGATAGCCACGCAGCGGGCGTAGTCGGCCTTCTTGCGGCCTTCGAACACGTCCTTGTCGCTCAGCTGGCGGCGCACTTCTTCCACCATGCTCTTGGCGGCGCGACCCACGGCGTTCATGGTAAGACCGCAGAACAGGAAGGAAAGCATGGAACCGATGAAGATACCAAGGAGCACCTTCGGGTTCATGAGGGTTACGTCGAAGGCAGCCATGAATTCGGCGATGTTCATCTTGGCCACGTCGGCGCTGTTGAGTACCTGCTCGCCGAAGTAGCTGGTCTTGAAGGTCTCACCGTAGTGCAGGGCGGCAATCTTGAGCTCCTCGATGTAGGAGGCAAGAAGAGCCAGGGCGGTCAGAGCAGCGGAGCCGATGGCGAAGCCCTTACCAGTGGCGGCGGTGGTGTTGCCCAGGGCGTCCAGAGCGTCGGTGCGGCTGCGCACGTCATCACCCAAGGCGCTCATTTCGGCGTTACCGCCGGCGTTGTCGGAGATGGGACCGTAAGCGTCCGTGGCCAGGGTGAGACCCAGGGTGGAAAGCATACCCACGGCGGCGATGCCGATACCGTAGAGGCCCATGCTCATGTTCTGAGCGGAGAAGGTCCACTCACCAGCAGCGCAGAGATAAGCGCCGATGGTGCCGAGCACGATGAAGAGCACCGGCCAGCAGGTGGAAATCATACCCACGCCGATACCGGAGATAATCACGGTGGCGGGACCGGTGGTGGCGTTCTCAGCGATGAACTTCACCGGCTTGAATTCGAAGGAGGTGTAGTACTCGGTCACCTTGCCGATGGCGATACCCACCACCAGACCGATGACGATGGAGCCCCAGAGGCCCAGCCAGTTCTCGATGCCCAGGGCATACAGGATGCCAGCAGCGGCAAGAGCGATAAGCACGCCGGAAACATTGATACCGAAGTTCAGAGCAGCCATGAGCTGGGTCTGGTTAGCCTCGGGCTTGGTGCGTACCAGGAAAATACCGATAACGGAAAGCAGAGCGCCGATAGCGCCGATGATCATGGGAGCCATGACCAGCTGAAGACCGGTCTCGTAGGCCCAGCCGGCGGTGGCAGCAGCGGCTGCACCCAGAGCGGCGGAAGCCAGAATGGAACCAGCGTAGGACTCGTAAAGGTCAGCGCCCATGCCGGCCACGTCACCCACGTTGTCGCCCACGTTGACGGCGATGGTGGCGGGGTTGCGGGGATCGTCTTCGTTGAAGTGGTACTCGGTCTTGCCCACGAGGTCAGCGCCCACGTCGGCAGCCTTGGTGTAGATACCACCACCCACACGGGCGAAAAGTGCCTGCAGAGAAGCGCCCATGCCGAAGGTCAGCATGATGGTGGTAATCTGGGTCAGGCGGCTGATGCCTTCAGCGGCCACCAGACCGGTGTTGTCCAGAATCAGGTACCAGGCAGAGATATCGAGCAGACCGAAGCCCACCACCGTCAGACCCAGCACAGCGCCGGAACGGAAGGCAAGCTGAAGGCCCTTGTTGAGGCCGTCCTTTTCGTCACGGCAGGCCTGGGCCACACGGCCGGAGGCGTAGGTTGCCGTCTTCATGCCGATGAAGCCAGCCAGACCGGAGAAGATACCGCCGGTGAGGAAAGCAACGGGCACGATGTTGTTCTGAAGGCCATAGTAGGCCATGATGCCGAATACTACGGCGATGATGACGAAGAAGATGGAAACAATCTTGTACTGCTGTTTCAGGTAGGCCATGGCGCCTTCGCGCACGTAGCCCGCAATCTCCTTCATGCGGTCGTTGCCTTCGTCGGCCTTCTTCATGTCGAAGAAGAACTTAGCGGCAAATGCCAGCGCGACGACGGAAGCAAACGGCACTATCCAGAATAATATCTCGGGGTTCATGTTCGTTTGTTATATTTGTTTTGGTGACTTTTTTGCAGGCACAAAAAAGCGCCACAGTCTACACTAAAAGTACTGCTTTGGCAACCCGAATTTCGCAGTCTGACAGAAAAATGACGGGTTAATTCCAGAAAAAAATAAAAAAGAGCCATATGAAATTGACCGAGGCCAGTGCAGAATGATATAAATGAGGACACGGAAGGCGCCGGTAAGATAATGAAATGAGATTAAGAAGAGAAAGACAAAAGCGTAGAGTACGCACCCATACCCCCCTGGGCAGGGGGTGTGCTCCCGGCAGTGTTTCCGCGTGTGCCACGTTGCGCAGCTCGCGGCAGCTTTTATCCTGTCTGCGGCAGGGGGGAGACGTTCATTCGGTGGATACATTCGGATTATCCCCCCTGTTCCGCGCGGTTATGGCCGGCTCGGTTGATAATGTTCTTGCACTTGCAGAATATGGCGCAGAGGTGAATCAGGTGGCCGTGGTGACACTTCAGATACTGCGGGCTGCCGCCTTGTATCGCATCAATGAGCATCTGGGACTTCAGGGAGCCACTGCTATTCCGTTTGAGGCTCCGTTCTTTCTGACTCCGCTTCATCTGGCTGCTCTGAGCGGATCTGCAGAGTGTATACAGGTGCTCCGCTGCAATGGGGCAGATCCTCATGCTCGGGTCGAAGGGCCACTGCCGCAATTGAGCGGCTCTCCACTCGATTTCTGTGCCCGATTTATCCCAGAGGCGACAGAGTCTGAATGTGAGCAGAAACTCCGCTGCGTAGCAGCTTTCTGGAGCGGAAAGAGAGCAGCCTTGGATAAGAAAGTATTTCGCTTGTACCTGCACAAGGTCCACGGAGCTTCCCTTTCAACAGTTGATACGCGGGTGGCGCAGATTCAGCGGTGCGAGAATCTGCTGCGCTCGTTTTTCGTGTCTCAACGAGTTTTTCTTTTTCGCAATATGGATGTGGAGATGCTGCAGAAAATGCAGCTTGCACTGCGGCAGATGGAGCAGTTTCAGCTGCTGAATCTCCGGCAACATGGCGGTATGGAAAACGCGCTTGACGATTTCATTTCTTATGCAAAAAGTTCTATGCGTCAGAAATACAGCGCCCTATAGTTGGTTGCAATTTTGTGCTTTTTTCCAGTATTTGTAGAGAAAAGGGAGCGATATGATGCTCTCTTTATGGAGCAGGCTCTTTTTAGAAACGAACACAATAAATACAAGAGATATGACACTCGATATTGATATAGATGCTTTTGATGACCCGGAATGTGACTATGCCGTTATCAACCTCGGGGTTGACTGGATGGTGCGGGCTTATGTGAAGGAAAGCCGATACCAGGGCAATCTGCAGGGAAGCTGGATTCGCGTGGGGGATATCCCGGCGATTCTGACTCAGGTTTACAGCCTGCGTTTGTGCCCGGGAGTGGGGGGAGCAGATGCTGTAGACATTCTCAGTTGTGAAGAGGTGGCTGGCGGTGGAGGGGGGTATCTGCTGGCACCTCTGCCCGCAGAGGGCGAGGCTCCTTTTGCGGCGGCTGCCACAGAAGGAGAGTGGCTGAAGCCGGGGTGGAATCCGGCCTGTCGTTCCCTCTGGCTGGGGGATGATGTGCATCTCCGTGTAGTTGGGAATGAGGCTTTTCATAGTGTGAAGGAAATCGTAGCACCACGTGGCATGGTATATAGGAAGGAATCCCGCATCTGTTCCTACTTGAGTGCCGGACATCGCCGCTGGGTGAGACCCGCCGGGCAGGAACAGCCGGTTGTTCAGGTGGAGTCGCCCAGAATGATGCGACTGGTTCTTTCCGGGTATCGGTGGGCGGAATCTGAGCCGCCTTGTGTCATAAGGCTGGCCCACACATTCAGTATGTTCAATGTGCGGAAGACGAACCAATGTAGTTTCTCCCTGGATGTGTACGGTCGCCGTATTTCCGGAGAGGAAGCATTTCAGTTTCCCAAGGCTGAGTGCTATGCCGACATTGCTGCATCGTATTGCGAGAACATGTAATCACTATCCCCTATATATAGAGAGACTTTATTTCTGATGAAACTTGAACAAATGGAATTCGGCAAAAAGGAAAAATCTGATTCGTCTATCAGTATGACTAAGCAAATGGCAAGGACTGCCTGGGCTGGCCTCATGGTGGGGGATGCCCTGGGGGCTCCTGTAGAGTTCTGCCATGAATATGAAATCCGCCGTGCGTACCCGGACGGCGTGGATCGCATGTTGCAGGGGTTCGGTATCTGCATAGACCGCAAAGCCGGCGAGGTGACGGATGATACCCAGATGGCCTGGTGTCTGCACCAGGCTCTGCTGGATGCCGATGGATGGGATAAGTATGCGGCGCATAATCGCTACATGGAATGGTTCGAAACCGACCCGCCAGATGCGGGAGAGGCCGTGTCGGCTGCGCTGGAGGGGGAGCCTCTGGCCGATAGCCAGGGAAATGGGGCGTTGATGCGCGTGTTGCCCATAGCCCTGTGGGCGGCGGAGCATCCGGATTTCGACTGGCAGCGAGCTGCGCGGGAAGATGCCTCCATTACGCATCCGCACCCGGTGTGTGGAGATGCCAATGTGGTATATGTGCACGCCTTGCTGCAGACCATGCAGCCCGGGGCTTCTGCCCGTGGTGTTTATGAATCTGCCTTGCGCTTTGCTGTGGAGCAGGGGGTAGCCGCATCGGTTCTGGATGCCGTGCAGCGTGCTGCGTCGGAGCGACCTGATTACGATGGCGAGTTCATCGGCTGGGTGCTCGTGGCTCTGCAGAGTGCCTTCTACCAGCTGCTGCATGCCCCGGATTTCCGCTCGGCGCTGGTGGATATTGTATCAGCCGGTGGGGATACGGATACCAATGCAGCCATCGCCGGCGCCTTGCTGGGCATCCTGTACGGGGAGGACAGTATACCGCGTTCCTGGCTTGTGAGTGTGCGCGCGGTGAATGAACCTCGTTACACTAGGTTGCTGCCCCGTAGAAAGGAAAAATGATGATGATACTCCAATCTGTTATCGATAGAGATGATGCAACGGCTCTGAGCCTGCTCATGCCCGAAACGTATTCGCCGGATTCCTTCCTGGAAAACGGGCAGACTCTTCTTCAGTACGCGGCGGAAAAAGGGGCAGGAAACTGCGTCAGGCTGTTACTGTACAAGGGGGCTGATGCCAATCTGTCCCGCCGCGGCCTCAGACCATTGGGGCTTGCTGCTCTGCATGGTCATGCAGATCTTATGGAATATCTGCTGGCTGGTGGGGTGAGCCTGGAACCTATCAGCACGGGGAATGCCATGATTATTGCGGCGCGGGCAGGACACACGGATTGTGTGCGGGTTTTATTGGAGATGGGCAATGAGTTTGAGATGATTCTGGAGTCGCTTCATAAAGCGCTTTCCCTGGGGCATAACGACTGCGTTTCTCTCCTGTCTGCAGAGTTGTGGAAGTGCACTCAGGATATTGAGGATTTTTATGAGTTTGTCGAGCAGGAGGTGCAGGATGAGGAATTGTTGGAGTTCGCGTATTCAGAGCAGGTTCGTTCGCTGATTCAGTCTGCTCCTCCTCCGGGAACAGTCAGGCAGGCGATTGCCCGGAATGATAAACCCGCCTTGGAGCGCATGCTGGTATCCGGTGCAAATCCTTCCGTCAGGTATATATGGAGCGATAGTACCTTGGGGGAGGCCGTGGAGCAAGCTGCGGGCAATGGAACTGATCCGGAATTAGCCTCTCTCCTGGTTGCTGCCGGGGCAGATGTCAATGCTATGACCTTTTATGAAGCAAAGGAGGCAGAGTTTCTGTTCCCCGGAATCTTTGATATCAAGGGTGAACCACTCAGCGTCCTTGCTGCGGTGCGGCGGAATGATGTGTCTGCTCTGTGCCGTATGCTTGAGAATGGAGCTAATCCCGATAAACCACTGTCTGAGGATTTTTCGACGCCTCTCATCGTGGCCCTGCAATTGGAACACACCCGCTGTGCAGAATTGCTGGTGCAGGCCGGTGCCTGCCTGTATGCCCGCGACCAGCAGGGGGTGTCTCCGTTGCAATTTGTTGATAAAATTACTATAAAACTAGAAAAGACAACGCCCTATAGTTCGTAGTGAAGAAGGAATTGTGTAAGTATTACAATGACGATACAACAAGCAACGCTTCTATCACACCA
Organism: Akkermansia sp.; assembly: GCA_045132635.1. Lineage (GTDB taxonomy): Bacteria > Verrucomicrobiota > Verrucomicrobiia > Verrucomicrobiales > Akkermansiaceae > Akkermansia. The sequence goes on along the minus strand of JBGUSR010000057.1, from coordinate 115,660 downwards.
TGATTACAACCACACACCTCACCACGAAGAAGGAAAAATCCACCGGAAATAATCAAAGCTTCGAGAGCCTGCTGGGTGCCCATGGCATCAAGTCCACTCGTGCACCTCGATTCATCATCTCGATGAATCCCTCAGCCTGCGAGAAATGGCTCCGCCAGGTAGCCGCCTGTGACCAGGTGGTGAACGGCTGGATTCTGCGCAACACCGCTGAGCGGTTCGTATACCTGAATCCGCTCAGCGAGGTGTGGGAAAAGCTGCAGCAGTTCACGCAGAAGCAGAACTTCCGCGTGCCGGAGGGGTATACCTACCTGCTGCACCAGGCGTCGCTCCAGCAGTCCGTCGCCATGGCTCCGGCGCAGATGCTGGGGCTTCAGCTCAAGGACGAGCAGGTCACCTCGGTGGCCTCTCTGAATGTGCTGCCGTTGAATGAGCGCCCCTTCCGCAATATCCGCGTTTATCCGGAAGATATTGTGACCTCGGCTCTGCAGGCCATGTCACTGCTTGCCGGCGGTTTCACCTGCCCGGTGAAGATGTTTCACTGCCTGCCGGATGGGCTCACCCCCGGCCAGCAGCGTATAATCCGTAACTTGTTCAAAAGCCTTAGCGTGATTTTTACCTCGTCCGGTTTTGAGGTCAGCATGGTTGCGGACCCGGTGAGCCACTTCCTTGATGAACTGGCGGCTTGATTTTCTGCTTTGTTCCCCACCGCCGATGCCTGGCGGTGGGGGGGCAGTGCCCGAAGCTTGAACGTAGTTGAGAGTAAGCTGCAATTAATTTTGCCACTCTCCATTTATGTGGAATTTTCCATTTGTTATATATGCATGTACTGAACTATGCTAAAATACACCTGAACTCCAAATCTGTATGAACGAAAAATCTCCTGATATGTATACTTTCGCCTCCCTTTTTGAACAATATGATGCGGCCGTGCATCAGGGTTGGCAGAATAATGAGTTGTGGCTGCAGAATCTTACTGGTAAAAAGAAAGATTTCTGCGAGTGGCTGCAGAAGAATGGGGGCGTGCGGGGCGCGTTGAGCATCCGGACAATCGTGGCCTATGTTGAGATAGTGAGCGCCTGCTCGGGATATGTTCAGAGCGTCATGAAGCTGGACTTGGATTTTTACAAAATGGATGATGCTGCCATTTTGGCAAAGCTTGCTGTACAGATGTATGCTCATCCATATTTTAATTACTTTTCTGCTTTCCTTCAAATTCAGCCTCGGACGGCAGTAAACCGTTACCTGTATTTTTGTCGTTATCGCTGAGGTTAAATCAGATCCGGAAAGCGTGACCTTTTTGCTGCAGACCTCGTAATTCCAAACTTGTTTTGATGCTTGACTTTTTTATATGATTAGTTAGTATGAGAAATGCTATGACTGACGATGAACTTATAACTAGTTTGAATCAGATAGGTAAATCTGCCTTTGTGCGCTATTTCCATGAACTTCGCCAAGGGCACGATGCCCTTTTGTATGGAGAGTATAAACCAGCAGGCGTGGCTATCAGAATGTCATATTCCAGCCGCATTTTCAAAGCCGGGCGGGAGGCCGATGCGCTTCGAATTATTATAAACTCTGGCAGAGTTCCCTTGAAGGATCGTAATTTAGCAAGGAAATTACTGATGGAACGGGGATGATTTTTATATAGCAATTATAATTTCTGGAAGGATTCTCGTTTTATGGCTGAAGCATTGTTTGTAAGTAAATCGATTGCTGTTGATACACTATTGAAGTACGCCATGAATGGCGAGACAACCATTCCCTGCATACAGCGGCCTTTTGTATGGAAACCCTCTCAGATAGCTTCTTATGTGGATTCACTTTTGCGTGGATGGCCGTATGGGACGATGTTGTTTCTGAAGCGCGCTGAGCTTGGTGAGTCGCTATTTGCTTCCCGCCGGTTCGCGGCCAGACTATCTGCTGAGGAAAAACAGGAAATTGAAGAGAAGATAGATTACACCTATCTTGTTTTGGATGGTCAGCAGCGATATCAGAGCATGTATGTTGCTCTTTCGCCTGTTACTCTTGGCTATGAAGCTTCTGGAAAGGATTGGGCAGATGATGGCTGTCCGGTTGTGGGTAAAAAAGCCAATCTGGATAAGTATGTTCGCTTTCTGTGTTTTAACTTGGCTGCCTGGGCGGGTGGGCGATTTGCCGATTCGTATACAGAAACGGAAAGCTTGGATTCTGCCGGTATTTTGTGGCGAACCCAGGAAGAGATTGAGTCTGCTGATGGTCAATACGTCAGGATATGCGATGTCTGTGCCGGCTCAGCAGACTGTGTTCCCGGACGGTATGCCGGAGCTATGACTCGAGTGTCTGCTCTGGTTTCTGCTTTGAAGAGCCATAGTGTTCCAGTGCTGCTGATTAATCAGGATGAATGTGGTTCTGCAGGGGAACGTGAGGATGCCGTTGTTCGCATGTTCACGCGTTTGAATATGGCGGGTACGCCTCTTACCGGAGAGCAACTGTTGGCTGCCACTATTAAAAAGTCATGGCCTTGTTTTCCTGAGCGTTTGAGTGAGTTTAGAACTTACTTTGCAGCGTCCCAATATAAAATGGAACTGGCAATAGACGATGTGGTCAATGGCTTTAATGTTGTGCTTAAGGCTGTTACCAATCAATCTGAGGTACGCAATGCCTACAAGCTGCTCAGCTTGGAAGAATGGGAGAAGTATTGGAGGTTTTTCTTTGAATCCACACAAACGCTCGTTGAGGACTTAGCATTGGGAAAATTGGTTCGCTGGAAACGAGAATATGGGTCACTCTATCTTTTGTGGTATGCCGTCGCTCTGTTGATTCTGAAACAGAAGAAAAATGATAATCTGATTGATATTTCGACAGAGGTCAACAATATTATACATGTTCTCATTAAGTGGATATTTGTCAGCTCGTGGTCCGGTATATGGTCGAACCGGAGCGGTCAGTCTGTGAAGCATTATTTGGATGAATTGCTGAAACTGAGTGAGGACTTTAGCCCCTACGAGGTCCTTATGAAATGGACAGAAGAAGAGAAACTGCAGCAGGCGGCTATTGCTTCTGTGGAGCGCTTGATGGCTTCTTCTCGCGGTGATGTGCGCCAGTACTACACCTACCTCCTTGTATGGAGCCGTATGGATTCCGCTCGTGCAAAGTTGTTGACTCGATTCGGTAGGGATGAATCCTGGGATGTTGACCATCTTGTACCCTATGCCTGGAGCCAATCCATCCCGGAGCTTAAGCATTCGTTGAGTAATATCGGCAACTGCTGGCTTCTGGACTCTATCGCTAATATCAGAAAGAGTGATGCTCCCTTTACTGATTTTTTGGAGTCGTATCAGTTAGAAGGTAAATTGAATGATATTGCTGGTGCCATAGAAGCTGAGGTGTCGCATTTGACTTGTAATGAGCATGAACCAGATGTCAAGGCTTTGAATGCTCTGATTCTGGAGCGTGAGGAAACGATAAAATCCGCACTGAAACAATACATAACGAATGCAGAACTGATGGTACTCTCGTATGAAACGGAAGAACCGGCTGTGTTCAACGCTCGCATCTACGCAGGCGAGAGATATATGAATAGTAATCACTACAGAAATCTCAAAACGGATAAGAGTAAGAGTAGTTATCTCTGCAATATCGGCCGCGTGCATAAAGCTTTGAACTGGGACAAAACTACAGGTCCATGTCTTGCCGGTACTCCTGAGAAAGCTGTGGACGAGTACATTAAAAATAATGCCAAACGGCTCTTGATTGTACCGTCTGATTGCGATACTGCCAAATCTGCATGGAAAGCGTATATATCTTTTATTGCAGGAGAAAAGGTAAAAGGAATAAGAAAAACAGAAAATTCTGCAAGAGCAAAGTTGGTCCTTGACAATGTGAACGAAAACGACGATTGGCTGGAATATAAGGTTGGAAAAATTGCAAAGGAGGTTTTGGCTGCCATGCTAAGTGAAGGGTGTGCTACAGAAGCAGAAATCCAACTTTTACAAACAGAAGAATATAGCAAACGTGTTTTTGGTATACAGTACCCTCTTTTAAAAAAAGCTGATACAATGCAAAAACCGAAACATTATTATAAAACTGCAATCAGCATTAATGACGTCGAATATTTTTTGTGTTGCGAGTGGTTTGAACAAAAAAATAATAATGATCGACCATATTTGCTCAAATGGATAAAAGAACATAAAAAATAGTGATTCGGGAACTTTAAAAACTCACCAAATTGATGTCTTTGTCGGGCTGAAAGCCCGAGAAATTTCGAGCCCGTTCCACGGGTTCTGAATTTCCGCTCGCCTGCGGCTGCGCCAAAGTCTTTATTGTTTCGTTTTAAGTTAACCGAGGCCCCGATTCAGATGTGAGGAGGTTGAGCGCAACACAGGCTTACAAAGTCGGGCGCATAGCTGAAATAAGAGGGTTAAGCACCGAGGCCTGAGTCCTCGGTCGGTCGAGTGTGTCCCCGATGATTATTGACCAAATGAAACGAATGAAAAACATAGATGAACGTGGAGTTGTCTTGCGAAAAAGTCGAAAGCAGCTGCATGAATTGAGATAATATCACGGCCACGTAGAATGTCAGGTGGAGAAATCGAATTTGCTTGACTTTACTCGAGCTTTCGGTTAGCCTGATGGCAAAGCTGCAAAGATTGCGCTTCCTATCTTACCATATCGTTATGAAAGCTGTACTTCTTTTCCCCGGTCAGGGTGCCCAGAAGGTGGGCATGGGCAAGGATTTTTATGATGCATACCCCGCCGCCCGCGAGATGATGGATGCCGCCGATGCGGCGCTGGGTTATTCCCTCACCAAGGTGATGTTCGAAGGCCCGGATGAAGAACTGACCCGCACTTGCAACTGCCAGCCGGCACTCTATCTGCACGGCCTGGCTATCTACAAGGTGCTCAGCTCTCTGGTGGATATTGAGCCTGTGGCTGCTGCCGGTCTTTCCTTGGGCGAGTTCACAGCTCATGCCGCTGCCGGTACTTTCAGCATGGAGGATGGCCTGAAGCTGGTGCAGAAGCGCGGCGCCCTCATGGAGGAGGCCTGCCAGACTGCTCCCAGCACCATGGCTGCCATGATTGGCGGCAGTGATGAGGCTGTGGCTAACCTGGCTGCCGAATGCGATATTGACGTGGCTAACTACAACTGCCCCGGGCAGACCGTGGTTTCCGGCTCTGTGGAGGGTGTGGATAAAGCCGTGGCCGGTGCCAAGGCTGCCGGTATCAAGATTGCCAAGAAGCTCAATGTGGCCGGTGCTTACCACAGCCGCTTCATGAAGAGCGCCCAGGCCGCTCTTCGCCCCGAGCTGGAGGCCACTCCCATGACCACGCCCGCTGTACCTGTATACTGCAACTTCGAGGCTCGTCCTGTGACGGGGCCGGAGGACGTGCGCGCCATGCTGGGCGAGCAGGTGTGCGGCTCTGTGCGCTGGGCTGCCTGCATGCAGGACCTCATTGAGAAGGGCGAGCGTCTCTTCATCGAGATGGGCCCGGGCAACACCCTGGCTGGCATGATGGGCCGCATCTGCAAGGAAGCCAAGGTGATTTCCATTCAGGATGTCGCTTCGCTCGAGGCCGCCGTGGCTGAGCTCAAGACTATGTAATATTGCTCTTGTATTTATAATTCAGCTGCCCTGGTGCCGCATCGTGGCATCAGGGCGCTTTTTTTGTTTGTATTGCCATGCTGCCGGCTTGACTTGGCAGCGGTGCGGGTGTAATTTGCAGCCATGTACACCAGCTTTTTTGATGTGTTTTCCATAGGCATTGGCCCGTCGAGTTCGCATACCATGGGGCCGATGCGCGCAGCGGCTCGCTTTGCCCGGGAACTGGCAGAGCGCGGGGTGCTGGAGCAGGTGGAGAAGGTGAGGGTGTACTTATACGGCTCTCTGGCGCTCACGGGGGTGGGCCACGGTACTCCCGGTGCGGTGGTGTATGGCCTGCTGGGGCTGGATGCGGAGAAGATGGAGATGTCCGCCACGAATGCCGTTGCCACGCTGGCAACGGAGGGTAAGCTGCTGCTGAATGGCACGCATCCCATCACGTTCAGCGCCATGCAGGATGTGGTGCTGGAAAAAGAAATAACTTTGCCGGAGCATGCCAACGGCATGCGATGCTGTGCGTATGATGCAGCGGGGCAGGAGCTGGCCAACGATGTGTATTTCTCCATTGGTGGCGGTGCAATCCGCCGCAGCGATGAAATGGAGGAGCTGCCGGAGCCTCCGCCTGTGGTGCCGTATCCCTTTGATTCCTGCGCGGAGCTGTTGCAGCATTGCAAGCGCGAGAATATGACGATTGCGGCCGTGGTGCGCTGCAATGAGATGGCGCTGCCCACCGGCATGGAGCTCCGCACGCGCATCCGCAAGATTTACGACACCATGGACAAGGCTATTGAGCGTGGCGCGAAGACCATGGGTGTGCTGCCCGGCGGGCTTAAACTGCCCCGCCGTGCTCCGCGTATTTACCGCCGCCTGGCAGAGATGTTCCGCGAGAATACGCAGGATGCTCTTACCATCATCGACTGGATTAATCTCTGGGCCTTTGCTGTGGCCGAGGAAAATGCTGCCGGCGGGCGCGTGGTGACGGCTCCCACGATGGGTAGTGCAGGGGTGCTGCCTGCTGTGCTGCGCTATTTTGAACGCTTCGGCCGCAAGGATGCCGCCGTAGGGCGCGAGCATGGTATCGAGGTTTTCCTGCTCACTGCCTCGGCTATCTGCTCACTTTACCGCGCCAAGGCTTCGATTTCCGGTGCCGAGGTGGGCTGCCAGGGCGAGGTGGGCGTGGCGTGTTCCATGGCTGCTGCCGGGCTCACTGCCGCCATGGGCGGCACGAATGAGCAGGTGGCCAATGCTGCGGAAATTGCCATGGAACATAACCTGGGGCTTACCTGTGACCCGGTATGCGGCCTGGTGCAGGTGCCCTGCATTGAGCGAAATGCCATCGGTGCCGTGAAGGCGGTGAATGCCGCCCGCCTGGCCCTGCGTGGCGATGGTACTCACTTTGTGAGCCTGGATAGTGTGATTGCTACCATGAACGAAACAGGCCGCGCTCTGGCGGCCGGTTATCGCGAAACAGCGCTGGCTGGGCTTGCTGCCAATGCGCTCACTTGCTGATGCGCAGGGGTTACAGCTCGTCGCGCTCAATCACGGCTGCATAGAGCTTGTTCAGCACGCGCTCCATTACCTGCCGCTCTTCTTCCGTAAGCGTGGAGCAGAGCTCTTCCATTCGCTGCATCTGCGTGCTTTCTATCTGCTCCGAGGTCTCCTGAAAGGATTTGGCTATCGTTACCAGCACGGCGCGGCGGTCGGTGGGGCTCGCGTTGCGTTCCACCATGCCCTGACTCATCAGGCCGTCCACCATGTGCGAGGCTGAGCTGGGCGACATGCGGGCCCGCTCTGCCAGCGTGCTCATCGACATGCCTTCCGGGTGCAGTACCGTATAGCGCCTGATGTTGGCCAGTACCGCGCACTGCCTTACACTCAGCTTCCAGAGCTTCTTCCGCATGTTTTCGCTCATCGCTATAAAACCAGCGCGGTTCACAAACTCTGTGATGCTTCGCATCTTGTCTACAGCCAGAACATCCTCGTACTTTTCGGACATATCCGCATTCTACCACGTTTGTTTCTTTGTTGTCAATCTTTTCTGTGTTGTTGAAAAGTAGAAAGGTTGAAAAAGTCAAATAAAACTCTTGACCCGAATCCGCAGGCTTGCTAGAATGCGGGCGTACTACTATGGATACGCAACGATACATTACTCGCTACAACGGAAAGAAGGGGTCGCGCAATACATTCTGCGGCTGGCGCCTTTGCATAACCCGGCAGAAGGAAACTTACGTGCGCTACTTTACCGACCGTGAGTTTGGCGGCATGGAGGAATCCCTTTCGGCAGCGCTTGCCATTCGTGCTTCCATGATGTCAGAAATGGAGCGCGGCATACCTTTTGAACAAATTGCAGCCCGCTACCGGAAGGGTGCAATCTGAGTCGGCAGGAAACGCCGTTGCTCTGGCGCGAGTTCACGGAATTTCTTTTGCACTTCCGTGGCTGGGGAAAACTCGCTGCCCGGCATGCCCTGGCAGAAAAAATGCCCCAAAAACCTTGACTGGAAGCTATGCTGTGGTATACTCGCCCGGCAAATAGGAAGCATGCTTCATATATAACAAGGGCGATGGAATTACCGAAAGAGAAGCACCCCATTTTTCTGATGAAGATGGTGAGTGACCGGGCCGATGCCGCATTTCTTCAGCAAGTTGGGGATCTGGGGCTCACGGCCCCGCAATGCCGGCTGCTGATGTATCTGGAATCGCAGGATGGGCGGCCGGTATCGCAGCGGGAGCTGGAGAAATATCTCGGGGTAAGCCATACCACAGTAAAAGGGCTGCTGAACCGGTTATCGGAGAAAGGCCATGTGCGCACCGCCTTCGATAGCGAAGATGGGCGCGTGAAACATGCATACCTGACAGAAGGGTTCAGGCAGATGAGGGCTGAAGCGGAGCAGAAGCTGCGCGCTTTTGAATCCCGGCTGGTGGCCGGGTTCAGTGCAGAAGAGCAGGAAACGCTGCGCCTCATGCTGGAGCGGATTTATAACAACTCTTTAACCACAGAGCCATAAGCTCTGCTCATAATACATCAATGAAAGCAAGGAATATAAGAATGATTGCCCTTGGCGGGTTGGTAGCATGCAGTACTCTGGTGGCATGCAGGGACAACGGCAGCACACAGGCAGGCCAGCGAGGGATGGCTCCCATCAACGTGACGGTGATGCCGCTGCAGAAGCGCACGGTGGAGCTGAACTCCACATGGTTTGGCCATTTGCGCGGCGTGGAGCAGGCAGATATCCGCCCGGAGGTTTCGGGCAAGCTGCTGGAGCAGGTGTACTGGCATGGCTCACTGTGCGAGAAGGGGGAGGTGCTTTTCCGTATTGACCCCGCCAGTTACCAGGCGGCATATGACCAGGCCTCGGCCAGTGTGGCCGCTGCAAAGGCTGGAGTACTGCAGGCAGAAGTTGCCGATGAACAGGCTCAGCGGGATCTGGAGCGTTTCTCATTCCTGGTGCAGAGCGGCTCGGTTTCCGACAAACAGTTTACAGATGCACAGCATGCGAAGCGGCGCTGCGAGGCAGCCCTGGCCATGGCCCGCGCTCAGGTGGCACTGGCAGAGGCAGCATTGGAGCAGGCCCAGCTCAACCTGGACCGCTGCACCATCCGCGCCCCCTTCAAGGGGCTTGCCTCCCAGGCTGGTGTGAGTGTGGGCGATTTTGTGGCAGCGGGGCAGGTGATTATGACCCGCATGTCCTCAGTGGACCCCATTCGTGTGGATTTCTCCGTGCCAGCCCGCCAGGTGAGCGAACAAGCCCAGGTGGGTGCCTATTTTGATGCGCCGGATAAGATGAGCCCGGTGCGGGAATTTGACCTTATTCTGGAAGATGGCAGCGTGTTTGAACACAAGGGCTGCGTGTATGCGGTGGATAGTGAAATCAGCCAGGCGACTGGCACGGTGAAGTTTGTGGGCTATGTGCCCAATCCCCAGCTCAAGCTGCGTACGGGTGCAGCTGTGCGTGTGCAGGCCAGAACGGGAGAAATCAAAGATGCTCTTCTGGTGCCTTCCCGGGCGCTAATCTCCTCCATGAACCACCGTTATATCTATGTGGTGGCACCGGATAACACACCGCTGGCTATTGATGTGAAGCTGGGTAAGGAGCTGGTGCTGGATATGCCGAATGGCGATGGCACAACAGTGCCCATGCTCATGCAGGTTGTGACCGGCACGGTGAAGCCCATAGCTGATACGCTGCGCGAGAATGGCATAGAGAATGTGGAAGATGCCCAGGTAATTGTGGGTGGCGGGCAGATGGCGGCTCAGTATGCCATGGCCAATGCTGCTATGCGCAAGGCAGGGGCTCCGGGCGGCTTCGGAACGGTGATTCCGCGCCCCTTCATTTATGAGAAGCCCGAGACTACAGTAAACTCCGTTACCGCCGGAAACGCTGAATAAATGCAATCATGAGTCCGTTCTTTATCAAACATCCCGTTATTGCCACGGTGATTGCCGTGGTGACAACGCTGCTGGGCATGGTGTGCCTGGTGAATCTGCCTATTTCGCAGTATCCGGAAATTACGCCGCGCACCATTCAGCTTATGGCCATGTTCCCCGGTGCTGATGCCAAGGCCGTGGCCGATTCTGTGGGTACACCGCTGGAGCGAGAGATTTCCGGCGTGCAGGGCATGGATTACATGACCTCCGTTTCTTCCAACAACGGTGTGTATTCCCTGCAGGTGGTGTTCAACCCGGATACCGACCCCGATCTTGACCAGGTGTTTACTAATATGCGCTATGGTCAGGCGCAGTCACAGGTGCCGACCGAGGTGCTCAATGCTGGCGTTACCATTCGCCAGCAGCCTGGTCTGCCTCTCATTATCTACTCCCTGTATTCACCGGATGGCAGCTACAACTCTGTGGACCTGGCCAACTATGCCCAGGTGAAGATGGTGGATGAGCTGAAGCGTGTGGAAGGCGTGGGTGAAGTAACGGTATATGGTGCAGGCCGCTATGCTATCCGTATCTGGCTGGATACCAACATCATGACCCACTACAACCTCTCGGTCGGAGAGGTCCGGGCTGCCATTGCGGCCCAGAATGCCACCAACCCCGGTGGTAAGGTGGGCGCTGACCCTGTGCCCGATGGCCAGGAAAAGACCATCGCTATCCGCACCCAGGGGCGCCTGACGGACCCTGCCGAGTTCGAGAATATCATTGTGCGCCAGGTGGGGGATGAGATTATCTACCTGAAGGATATTGCCAAGGTGGAGCTGGGGTCTGAAAACTATTCTGCCACCGGCCGCCTGAACCGCAAGGTTTCTGCCGCCGTGGTGGTTTTCCAGACGCCGGGGTCCAATGCCATTGACACGGTGGACCGCCTGCGCAAGACCTTTGAAAAGCAGGCAGCCATCATGCCGCAGGGTATCACGGGTGATGTCTCGCTGGACACGACAACGGCCGTACGCTACTCCATTGATGAAATCAAGCGTACGTTTATCGAAGCCATTGTGCTGGTGGCGCTGGTGGTATTCATGTTCCTGCAGAATTTCCGCGCGACTCTCATTCCGCTCATTGCCGTGCCGGTGTCTCTTATATCGACATTCTGCGTATTCCCCCTGCTGGGATTCTCGCTCAATACCATTTCCCTGCTGGGTATGGTGCTGGCCATTGGTCTGGTGGTGGATGACGCCATCGTGGTGGTGGAAGCAGTGCAGCACCACATCGATAAGGGGCTGAATCCCCGCATGGCTGCTTTTGCCGCTATGCAGGAAGTGAGCGGCCCGGTTATCGCCATTGCACTGGTGCTGGCCGCCGTGTTCCTTCCTTCGCTGCTGCTGGAGGGTATCACCGGCACACTGTTCAAGCAGTTCGCCATCACCATTGCCGTGTCCATGCTCATATCGGCGTTCAATGCGCTGACGCTCTCGCCGGCTTTGTGTGCGCTCATGCTCAAGCCGGCAAAACAGAATCGCAGCATATTCAAGCCATTCTACAAGTTGTTCAACAAGTGCTACGATTGCACGGCAAATGTGTATGTGAAAATCTGTGGTGCCCTGTGCCGCAAGTTGATTTTCTCCATGCCCCTGCTGTTGCTGTTCTGGGCAGCCATCGCTCCCATGGCGAAGCTGGTGCCCAAGGCATTCCTGCCGGATGAAGACCAGGGATTCCTGCTGGCCGCACTCGTTATGAAGCCTGATACTTCCTTGCAGGTGGCTTATTCCGAAAACAAGAAGTTTGAAGACGCTCTTTCGGACCCCGCTGTCAAGAACCTGACCACGGTGGTGGGTATCAATATCCTGAACAGTGTGCAGACCCCCGGTGCCTGCATTGCTTTCATTGAGCTCAAGGACTGGAAAGACCGCCCTGAAACCGCAGCCGAGGTGCAGAAACGCATCGAGGCGCGCCTGCATGCTGCCGCGTTGGATGGCATGGCTATGGTGCTGATGCCTCCTGCTATTCCCGGTGTGGGCACAGCCAATGGCGTGACGATGGTGCTCAACGACCTGGAAGGCCAGGGGGTGCCGTTCCTCCGCGAGCAGGTGCTGCGTTTTGAGGAAGCCGCACGGCAGCGCCCCGAGGTGGCCGTGTGTATGGATATGATGATGGCTGACACCCCGCAGAAGTTTATGGAGCTGGATAAGGAGAAATGCAAGTTCCACCGCGTGGAAATCGCGGCAGCCAATAGTCTGCTGGCTACTTACAACGGCTCGTCTTTTGTGAACTTCTTCAATGCATTCGGCCAGCAGTGGCAGGTGTACATGCAGGCTCAGGGCGCGGACCGCGTGAGCCTGGACAAGATGGATGGGTTCTTCGTGACCAATATGGACGGCGAACGCGTGCCGCTTTCGGCTCTGGTGAAGATCAAGGATATTGCGGATACTGAGTTCGTGATGCACCACAATATCTATAATTCTGCCAAGCTGAATGTGATGCCGCGCCCCGGCTTCTCCACCCAGCAGCTCATGGAAGCCATGGAGCAGGTGTATGCCGAAACCATGGATCCCTCCAAGATCGGTATGGGTTATCAGGATATGTCATTCCAAGAAAACAAGGTTCGCAACAGCACGGGTCTGGCGGCTATCTTCACGATGTCCTCGGTGTTTGCCTTCCTTATTCTGGTGGCGCTGTATGAGAAGTGGACACTGCCGATTTCGGTGTTCCTCACGGTGCCCATTGCTGTGCTTGGTGCCTATGCTGGTTTGTACTGGATGGGGATGGAACTCAATCTGTATGCCCAGGTCGGCCTGGTGATGCTGGTGGGTCTGGCTGCCAAGAATGCCATTCTCATAGTGGAGTTCGCCAACCTGGAAATGGAGCGCGGTAAGGACCTCATGGCTGCCACTCTTTCCGCTGCAAAGCTGCGTCTGCGCCCCATTCTTATGACTTCACTGGCTTTCATTCTAGGCTGTGTGCCGCTCATGATGGCCAGCGGCTCCGGCGCACTGGCTCGCTGCTCCATCGGCACTGTGGTGGTGGTGGGTATGACCGTGGCTACCGTGGTGGGCGTGTTCCTCATTCCCTGTTCGTATCTATTCATCATGCGTTTGTTCCGCATTAAATTCAAACTGGCAACCCTGGGGGAAGACCCGGATGAAGCCGGCGCCCGTGCATATCTGGCGGCTCATAGGGACGATGAATAACAGGATAAAAATACTTGACAATATCAAGCAAATCGATAATATAAGCTCAATATGAAACGCGCACTAATTCTGAGTCTTGCAGGTGCGGCCGGTATGATGGCTTCCTGCTCTTTCGGCCCGCTGTGGACAGCGCCTGAGATGCCCGTGCCCGCAGAGTTCCGCGGGGCTGGTGTAGCCGGCAGCACCATGGCTGATCTGCCTTGGCAGCAGGTGCTGAAGGATGAAAATCTGCAGAAGCTGCTGGATGATGTATTTGCCAGCAACCGTAGCCTGGAGGCCATGATGCACAACGTGAACTCCGCCTGCCGGTACATTACAGTGGCCCGCGCACCTATGTTCCCCTCTGTTGCTTATCTGGCACAGAGCAGCAAGGGAGCCAGTTCTCCGGCAACCATTTCCACCGCCACCACGGATACGATTCCCGGCGCTGCAGGTCTGAGCGCCTCGTGGGAGCTCGATATCTGGGGCAAGACCCGCAAGGGCGTGGAAAGCGCAGAAGCACAGGCCCTGGCAGCGGAAGAAGGGCTCAACAATATGCGAATTTCGCTCATGAAGCAGGTAGCCAGCGGGTATCTCCGCCTCATCATGCTCGATGAGCAGCTCAAGATTGCCCGCGATGCAGTGGCTTCTTACCGCGAATCTCTCAAGTTGTTTGAAAACCAGCTGGAGGGAGGCGTGGCCGACCGCTTGCAGACCTCTTCTGCTGAATACCATCTGCATGCAGCAGAAGCCCAGATCCCGAATCTGGAGATGCAGATTGCTGAGATGGAGAATACGCTTTCCGTGCTGGCTGGGCGTGCTCCCGGCCCTATAACCCGCGGTGGCAACATGATGGCCTTTGCCAACGCCAGTGGTGTGGCTGCCGGCATTCCCGCTGATGTGATTGCCCGCCGCCCGGATATCCGCGCTGCAGAGCAGAAGCTTCGCGCTGCCAATGCAGAGATTGGTGTGGCCATTGCCAGTTATTTCCCCAGCATCAGCCTGACTGGTCTTGCCGGTATCGCTACGCCTGATCTGCGCCATGGCCTGGCCCGCAGCGAGGATGGATGGGGTATTGGTGCCAACCTGACAGGTCCGCTGTTCAATGCCGGCTCACTGCGAGCTAATGAGGAGATGAAGCGCGATGCCTTCCTGGCCGCCAAGGCAGATTACGAGCAGACTGTGCTTTCTGCCTTGGCAGAAATTTCCACCACGTTGACTCAGCGCACCAAGCTGCGCGATATCATGAAGAAGCAGGAGCAGGCCGTGGCTTCCTCTCAGGAGAGTGTGAAGCTGGCACAGGCCCGCTACACGCAGGGTCTTGCCAGCTATTATGAGGTGCTGACGGCTCAGCAGGCTCTTTTCCCGGCGCAGACTCAGCTGGCTGCTTATCGCTACCAGTATGCCGCTTGCATACCCACCCTCTACACCCAGCTGGGTGGCGGCTGGCAGAATAAGTAAATCTGGCTATACAACACAATTTCAGACCGGCAGAAGGTACTGCCGGTCTTTTTTTTGTTTGCGCGGGGGAGGGGGATATGCTATGTTCGGTTAAGTCAACGCCATGGAGGAGATTTTTACATTCACTCAGGAGGTGACGGCCACCACGCCGTGGTTGCTGCCTTTGTTTTTCGGTTTGTTCGGGGCCTGTGTGGGGTCGTTCCTGAATGTGGTGATATACCGCATGCCTCGAGGCATGAGTGTGAATGAGCCGCGTCGTTCGTTCTGCCCGCAGTGCAAGGCGCCGATTCCGTGGTATCTGAATCTGCCGGTCATCAGCTATGTACTGCTGCGCGGGCGCACGGCCTGCTGCGGGCAGCATTATACAGCCCGCTACTGTGTGGTGGAGCTGGTGTGCGCCTGGCTTTTTGCAGCGCTTTCCTGGTATTTCTGCACGGACGATATCATCACCCAGCTGATGCTGTGTGTCTGGGCGGCTGCTATGCTGGCCTGCTTCTGCATTGATTGGGAGCAGATGGTGGTGCTGCCCGTGCTCACGCTCATTGCAGGCGTGGCGGGGGTGTGCGTTAATCTGCTTTCTCCCTGGTTCAGCGGGGAAGGGGTGGATGCCATACAGGGGCTGATGAGCAGCCTGGGCGGTGCTTTCGGCGGGTTTCTGCTGTTCCGCCTGGTGGCGCTGGCTGGTAAGTTTTTCTTTGGTCGCAGGCAGCAGGCTTTCGATGCTCCGCAGGAGTGGGTGTTGCACCAGGCGGCAGATGGCGAGGACGTGGAGCTCATCATCGGCGGCGAGCGTCTGCTCTGGAGTGAGCTTTTCCTGGAAACGAGCAACCGGTTCACCCTGGTGGCGGGCACGGAAAGCACGCATGAATCCGGGGCAGGGGAGCTGGTGTTCACCGTGGATTCCCTGACCCTGCCGGATGGTACCCGCCTTGCGCTGGAGGAGCACGAGGAGCTGCGCGGCACCTGCCGCGGCTATGCTGCCCGCAAGGAAGCCATGGGCAGTGGCGATGCCTGGCTGGCCCTAGCCATTGGTGCGCTGTGCGGCTGGCAGGGTGTGGTGTTTGCTCTGGTCGGCGGTAGCTTTATCGGTATTGCTGCGGCCATTGTGGCGCGCATAGGGCGCGGCACGCCTATGCCTTTTGGCCCGGCGCTCATCGCTGCAGCGGTCATCTGGCTGTTCTGGGGCGTGGAGCTTGTTGCTGCTTATATGGGTTGGGTGGAGACTCTGTTCTGGTAAGTCCGCCCATCGGGCGGATTTCGTGACCAGCCGTCGCTTCTGCGAAGCTCTGGCCTGACAAGCGAAATTCACGCCGCGCGTGGACATTGATAAAAGCCTTGTCCCGCCGGCAAGAGTGTGATACACTGCGCGCCATGCCGCTGCCGGATTTTTCAAGTTTTCCCCTGTATTTAGCCCCCATGGCCGGGGTGACTGACCCCATTTTCCGCACTCTGTGCAAGGAGGAAGGGGCAGATGTGATGGTGACCGAATTTGTATCGGCAGAAGGTGTGCTGCAGGCCTGGAGCCGCAACCGCCGCTACGTGGAGTTTGAGGATGCCCACCGCCCGCTGGGGGTGCAGATTTTCGGCTCTGTGCCGGAGCATTGCGCTGCCGCTGCCCGCATCATTGTGGATGCGATGCACCCGGATTTCCTGGATATCAACGCCGGGTGCCCGGTGCCCAAGGTGGTGGGCAAGAATGGCGGCTCCTCACTGCTGAAGGATCTGCCCCTGCTGCAGCGCATTGCCGCTGCTGTGGTGCAGGAGCTGGGGAGTGATTGCCCGGTTACTACCAAAATCCGCATTGGCTGGGATATGGAGCATATCTGCGCGCCGGAGGCCGTGCGCCGGCTGGAGGATGCCGGTGTGCAGGCGATTGCTATTCATGGCCGCACCCGTTCCCAGCAATACGGCGGCCAGGCTGATTGGGGAATGATTGACCACTGCGCCCGCCTGGTGAGCATTCCGGTTATCGGCAATGGTGATATCTGCACTCCGCAGGATGTGCAGCGCGCCCGCGAGACAACGGCTGTTTCGGCGGTGATGATTGGCCGCGCGGCCATGAATGCCCCCTGGTTGTTCCGCCAGGCTAAGGAATACTTGCGCACCGGCGTGGTGCCGGAAGCGCCCACCCCGCAGGACCGCCTGAATTTCATGCTGCGCCACACCCGCATGGCGCTGGATAGCCAGCACTACGGCGATGAGCTGGTGACCATGCGCGCCATGCGCTCCCGCCTGCTGGCCTATGCCAAGGGGATTCCCGGCACGAAGCCTCTGCGCCCACGGCTCTCGCGCGTGGCTTCATATGATGAGCTTTGCGATATCCTGCATGAGGTGTGAATAATGCAGAAGTCAGAATGCAGAATAGTTAGTCAGCACGCTGCCTCCCGGCAGCGTGTGGTATCAGAAAACGCTCTGAGATGAATCTCAGAGCGTTTTTTCTACCGGGAGCGGCGGGAGCCGCGACCATGCTGCTTATTCAGCATTCTGCATTCTGAACTCAGCGTTCTCTTACATCTTGAACTGTTCGCCCAGGTAAATCTTGCGGGTCTTGGGGTCGTTGGAAATCTCCTCGGCATTGCCTTCCTTGATAACCTTGCCCTCGAACAGGATGTAGGCGCGGTCCACAATGCCCAGCGTCTCGCGCACGTTGTGGTCGGTGATGAGGATGGAGAGACCGTCCGTCTCACGCAGGGAGGCTACGATGTGCTGGATGTCCTGCACGGCGATGGGGTCCACACCGGCGAAGGGTTCGTCGAGCATGAGCAGCTTCGGGTTGGCTGCCAGGGCGCGGGCGATGGTCAGGCGGCGCTTCTCACCACCGGAAAGCTGGATGGACTGGCTCTTGCGCAGGCGGGTGATGTTGAAACGCTCCAGAAGCTCATCGCACTTAGCCTTCTGCTCCTTGCGGGTGAGGTCGGAGCGGGTTTCCAGAATGGCCATGAGGTTTTCATTCACCGTAAGCTTGCGGAAGATAGACTCTTCCTGGGGCAGGTAGCCCATGCCCAGACGGGCTCGCAGGTGCATAGGCAGCCCGGAAACATCCTTGCCACAGAAATCCACCGTGCCAGTATCCGGGCGCACAAGTCCGGCCACCATGTAGAATGAGGTGGTCTTGCCTGCACCGTTAGGCCCCAGAAGCCCAACGATTTCACCTGAGTTCACGGTGAAGTTCACGTTGCTTACAACCTGGCGCTCGCCGTATGATTTGCAGAGACCATTAGCTTTGAGAAGGGTTTCCATAATTACTTCTTGCTCTTCGTTTTGTTCTGTTGGTTCAGCTGCTCGCGCACCTTTGTGGCGTGGGTTGTGTGCTTGCTGCCGCTGATTTTGACATTGTTATTGGCATCGATGTGGATGGCTGCATCCTTACCGGTGATGATATGAGTGTTGTGGGCATCACCCAGGGTGACACGCTGCCCGGTGAGTATTTTGTTGCCAGTGGCCGCATCGATGGTGAGTAAATCACCCGTTGCGCGGAGAAGGCGTCCGGTGTTGTCTCTGCCTGCCACGGCTACGTTGCCGGAGGCGGTGGCATGCTTCAGCCCACCCATCTGGTTATTCTTCTTGCTGTATTCCTCATCCATCTCCAGGCGTACCGGGCCGGTGCACTGCATGGAACCTTGTTCGGTGCGCAGGGTGCAGCCTTCCTGGGTGATGGCTTCGCGGATGCCGTTGTAATCAAACCGGATACCCGTCAGACCTGCCTTGCGGGGCTTCTGCTCCCCGGCTGCCTCGTCCGGGCTGGTCAGCTTGGCGCTCAGGCTGCCATTAGTGGTGAGGATTGCTGTGGGGACATGCAGTTCTGTGGAGCTGCCGGTTTCCAGTCGGTTCTCGGCCCGGATAAGGCGCACATAGTCCTTGCAGCTGGCCTTGGTGGTGCCGTCTGTATTCACCATGGTGGCGGTGATGTGCTCGCCGTTGAGCTGCATATCGCCATTGCCCAGAACCTGAATGGTGGCAGCGGTGCCGGGTGCGGGAATAGCCTCAATTCGGCTGGATTCATGCTGGGCAATAAGCGGCTTGTCCACCTCGCCTTGCAGCAGGGTCTCGCCTGTGACCAAATCTGTCTCAACGCTCTGAGCCTTCAGCTCGCTGATGCATCTGCCGGTTCCGGGCTCATAACGATGGGCTGTGACATTGCCGGTTGAGCGTGCACGGGAAATACCCCCGAAACGGGCAATGGCCAGGTTCGGCATACCCGACTTCCGGTCGGTTTGCTTATCTGCGCCTTCCTTCGGGGTGAGTACCAGGTGGGCCGGGCCGGTGCAGCTGAAATCAGATTCGGCATCTGCCAGGGAGAGCCCCTTCTCGGTGGAAATAGTGCCCAGCTCTGCACGGAAGACGACAAGAGAGTGTGCCTTGAAGGTGCCCTTGATGAGCTGGCCCGGCTTATCGCTTTCGCGTTCATAGGTGCCGTGGATATCTGTGCCGCGTAGTTCAATGTCGCCGTTGGCCCGCAGGTGCAGGCCTTCGTCAGAGTAAACATCATATCCGCCGTAGCACAGACGGCACTTGGTGCCCAGTAGAGAACATTCGCCTGTTCTGCCATTGTAGCTCAGGCTGTCGCCCTCGGCGCGCAAAGCCTGGCGGCCTTCTGTGGCAGCGCCGGTCATCACGACATTGCCCCTGGCTGTCGCGGTATTGATGCCATCGAACCGCAGTCCGGTAAACTGGCTCATGAATCCCTTGCTCTGCGCCGCCTGGGTGGCAGAGGGAACCAGCACCACGCAGAGTTCGTTGGTGCAGCTCAGCGTGCCGTCCGGATGGGTGAACTCGGTATTGCCGGGTGCGTGAAGTGTGTGTGTGGCGGCGTTGTAGAATACAAGGCCGCCGGTGGATTTAAGTTTGGTGACAGCGCCTTCCTTATCGACCATGCACAGGTCGACCAGCGCGCCTTCCATCATGATATTGCCCTGCGGATCCGCCAGGATGCGGGCTGGTGCATTGGCTTTCGGGGTGATGCGGACAAGATTTTTTCCTTGCTGCAGCAGAATTTCCTGTCCGCCCGCGGGGGAATAAAGGAAAATGTTATTATTAACGCTATCTGCAACCGCGCAGTGCGTATTGATGAGTGCCGGTTCCTCCTGCGGGGCAGGAACCTTTTTCACCTGGACAGTAGCCGTTGCCGGAATCTTTGCCACAGGTTTTGCAGCCGGTGTCTTGGCGGCGTGGGCGGTCCGGGCCGGGGTAGGCGAGCTGGCCTTGGGCTTTTCCTGCTCCTTGCCCATGAGCTCCTGCATGTAAATATGCAGCTGGCTGCTGGCATTGATGTTGACGCGGGAGTCTCTCAGCCGTACATTGCCCAGGTATACCAAGGTGGAATCGGCCGTGTTGAAAAACAGTCCCTTATCTGCCACGGCTACGGTATCCTCTGTCTCCGGGATTTCTGCGCTTTCTGTGGCGGGGGCCTGCAGGTCTACGCCCAGGGCGGTCAGTTCTGCCTCTATCTGGGTGAAGCTCTGCTGCCATGTTTCTGCCGTTTTGCAGGAATTGGCGTAGTTGGCAGCGTACTCGCTGGCGGCAGCTGTGAATACCGGAATGGAAAGTGCTGCAATGATGGCGGCTTTCGTCATTTCTTTTCGTCTTTCTTCTCGTTGAAGAGTTTTGCAGAAACTGTCGTTACGACCGGTCCGTGAAGGAATCCCTTGTGAGTAACGGTGCTGAAGATGACACCGTTGCCTTTAGCAGAGAAGCGTGGGTCGCTTACCTGAGCAGTACCCGTGGTTCTGGCAACCTTGGTAGAGAAATTGTAGGTGACATTCCCGGCTTTGACATCGGTCTGCGTCTGGTCTGTCCCGTAGAGAGAGGCCGTCAGATTTTCGAGTACAACGGTCTTGCGGTTCTTGACAATGAGCTTATCCGCCAGTAACAGGGAGCTGACGCGGTGGTTCTCATAGCGGGGAATAGAAATACCCTCGACCACGGTTCCGGCCGGCAGGAACTGCAGCGCGGGGAATTCGTCCTCCACTACAGCATCCGTGCGCTGCTGCCCCCAGCAGTGCAGGGGCAGCAGCAGCAGAGAAAGGAGTGTTAATGCTTTTCTCATTTAGATGGTGGCCATCTGCTGGTAGGCCTTGCGTACCAGCATGAGGTTGCTGAGAATCTTTTCGAGGTCTTTGAGGTACACCTGGTTGGGACCATCGCTCATGGCGTGGTCGGGATCCTTGTGTACTTCCATGAACACACCGTCGATACCCATGGTCATGGCGGCGTTGGCCAGAACGGGGGCCAGCTCGCGGTCGCCACCAGTGGCGCCACCGAGACCACCCGGACGCTGCACGGAGTGCGTGGCGTCGAATACCACGGGGCAGCCGAACTGCTTCATCCAGTACATGCCGCGCATGTCAACGATGAGGTTGTTGTAACCGAAGGAGGTGCCGCGCTCGCAGAGCATG
Source organism: Akkermansia sp. (assembly GCA_045132635.1). Taxonomy (GTDB): domain Bacteria; phylum Verrucomicrobiota; class Verrucomicrobiia; order Verrucomicrobiales; family Akkermansiaceae; genus Akkermansia. The sequence goes on along the minus strand of JBGUSR010000057.1, from coordinate 94,674 downwards.
TACTTATCGCAGCCGAAGGCCTCCATCTTCTCGCAGATGTTCTTGCAGTCCCAGGGAGCCAGGAACTGCCCCTTCTTGATGTTGACAGGGCGTCCGGTCTTGGCGCAGGCTTCCAGCAGGTCGCTCTGGCGGCTCAGGAAAGCGGGCACCTGGAGCAGATCCACAAACTGGGCGGCGTATTCAGCCTGCTGCTCGGTGTGTACGTCGGTCACCACGGGGCACTGAAGCTCCTTACCGATTTCGGAGAGGATGCGGCAGCCTTCCTCGATGCCGGGGCCGCGGAAGCTCTTCACGCTGGTGCGGTTTGCCTTGTCGTAGGAGGCCTTGAAGATGAACTGCACGCCGAGCTTGGTGCAAATTTCCTTGATGGCGGTTGCCATTTCCCAGGCAAAGGCTTCGTTTTCAAGAGAGCAAGGCCCGAGCAGGAAGAAAGGCTCCTGCCCGCCGATGACTACGTTCTGAATGTTGAAGGACATGGTAAAAGTTGTTTCGATGGGAACATTATGCCCCAAGCGTCCTGTGAAGTCAATGAGATTTCGCTTTGTTGAGCTGCAAAAATACCGGATTCTCGTCCCGCGCGCGATTTTGGGCTTGCTTTTTAGGCAGGAACGTTGTACCTTACGCCGCCGCTTTCGCGGAGCAACCAGAATTTATCATGGAAACAACACGAATTCAGCGCGCCCTGCTTTCCGTATCGGACAAGACCGGGCTTGATAAGTTTGCCAAGGGCCTTGTAGCCCAGAATGTTCAGCTTATTTCCACGGGTGGCACCTGCCGCTACCTGCAGGAACTGGGCCTGCCGGTAACTGAGATTTCTGACTACACGGGCGCTCCTGAGCTGTTCGACGGTCGCGTGAAGACCCTGCATCCCAAGGTGCACGGTGGTCTGCTTCAGCGCCGTGACCTGGAGGAACACCAGCAGCAGGCCAAGGATAACAATATCCCCACCATTGACCTGGTGTGCGTGAACCTGTATCCCTTTGAGGAGACTGTGGCTAAGGAAGGTGTGACCCTGGCAGAGGCTATCGAGAAGATTGATATCGGTGGCCCCTCCATGCTGCGCTCTGCTGCCAAGAACTACTCCTCTGTGACGGTTGTTTCCGACCCCGCCGACTACGATACCGTGCTGGAGGAAATGGAAAACCACCAGGGCAACACCACGCTGAAGACCCGCGAGAAGCTGGCTGTGAAGGTGTTCATGCGCACTTCTGCTTATGATACCGCTATCTCCAACTACCTGGGTCACCGCGCCGAGGACAGCACCAAGAACAACTTTACGGTGTCTCTGCCCTTCAACCAGACCCTGCGTTATGGTGATAACCCCCACCAGCCCAGCGTGATGTATGGTAACTTTGATTCCATCTTCACCCAGCTGCAGGGTAAGGAGCTCTCCTACACCAACATTCTGGACCTGGATGCCGCTGCTTCCCTCATCATGAACTTCCGCCGCCCCACGGTGGCTATTCTGAAGCACACCAACCCCTGTGGTGTAGGTCAGGACGATGAAGATCTGGTAGAGGCCTGGAAGCGCGCTTACCAGACTGATACTCAGGCACCCTTCGGCGGTGTTATCGTGATGAACCGCCCCATGACTGAGGCTCTGGCCCGCATCGTGGGTGCTATCTTCACGGACGTTATCATTGCTCCGGATTTCGAGCCCGAGGCTCGCGCCATCCTTACCAAGAAGAAGAACTGCCGCATTATGCGCATCGACATGGATGCCTGGCGTGAGTTCTGCAAGGTGCCCATGGTTCGCACGGCTCCCGGCGGCCTCATGACCGTGAAGCGTGACGACGAGGTGATGGGTCTGGATAATCTGGAAGCCAAGGTGGTGACCAAGCGTGTTCCCACGGCTGAGGAGCTGGAGGCCATGCGCTTTGCCTGGCGCGTCTGCAAGCAGGTGCACTCCAACGCCATCGTGTTCACCAACAAGAACGGCACCCTGGGTATCGGCGCCGGCCAGATGAGCCGCGTGGACTCCGCCAAGATTGCCGTGTGGAAGGCCGGTCAGGCCGGGCTCGACCTCAAGGGCAGCGTCATCGCTTCCGATGGTCTGTTCCCCTTCGCTGACGGTCTGCAGACCGCTATCGATGCCGGTGCTACCGCCTGCATCCAGCCGGGTGGCTCCATCCGCGACGAAGAGGTGATTGCCGCTGCTGATGCCGCTGGTATCGCCATGGTGTTCACCGGTGCCCGCCACTTCCTGCACTAAAGCAGCAGATTTCAGAATCCCCGGTTCTGCAAAGAGCAGGGCCGGGGTTCTTTTTTCAACCGTTTTCTTCACTTGTAACTCTTACTTTTTATGCATCTCGGTGTAAATATTGACCACGTGGCAACCCTGCGCCAGGCACGCTATGCCACCATGCTCGACTCTCACAACGTGGAGCCCGATATCGTGGCCGCTGCCAAGGCTGCTCAGGAGGGCGGCGCTGATTCCATTACCCTTCATGTGCGCGAGGATCATCGCCATATGCAGGATGAGGATGCCTTTGCCGTGCGCCGCGAGGTGAACCTGCCGCTGAATCTGGAAATGGGTGCCACCCCGGCCATGCTGGAGTTTGCTCTGCGCCTCAAGCCGGACTTTGTGTGCCTGGTGCCGGAGCGCCGTGAGGAAATTACCACAGAGGGCGGTCTGGACGTGGCCGGCCACATGGAGGAGCTTCGCCCGCTGGTGGCTGCTCTGCTGGAAAACGGCAGCAAGGTGAGCATGTTCATTGACCCCGATGCAGAGCAGGTGCGCGCCAGCGCGGCTGTGGGTGCCCCCATGATTGAGCTGCACACCGGCCGCTTTGCCAACACGCTGGGAGAGGAACGCGCTGCGGAGACTGCCCGCCTCGTGGCGGCTGCTGAGCTGGCCCATTCCCTGGGTATCGAGGTGCACGCCGGGCACGGCATTCAGGTGGCTAATCTGGCCGATTTGTCTGTGGTGCCTCACCTCACTGAGCTGAACATCGGCCACACCATTATCTGCCGTGCGGTCTTTGTCGGCCTCACAGAGGCTGTTCGGGAGATGAAAACGGCGGTGGAAATGTATAAATGGTGAAATAATTCCAAATTTAACGGAATCCGGCAAGGTCTTCAGGATTTTGCCGGATTTTTTTTACCCATTGGTGATAGATTGAAGCGTTTTATCTTGCAATGGGTGGGGGACATGGTATTATGGAACTCTATGAATAAAACTCAACTTGTTGACTGCATTCAGGCTAAGCTCGGTGAAGGTGCAACCAAGAAGTGTGCGGAGATCGCGCTCAATGCTGTTCTCAGCGCCATCACGGATGCTGTGGCCACCGATAAGGTTCAGCTGGTCGGTTTCGGCACCTTCGAGATGAAGACTCGCGCTGCCCGCACTGGCCGGAATCCGCAGACGGGTGCCGCTATGGAGATTGCAGCCTCCAGGACTCTCTCTTTCAAGCCTTCTTCTACTTTCAAGTCTGCGGTTCCCGCCAAGAAGACTTGCAAGAAGGGGGGATGCAAGAAGAAGTAATTACCCTAGGCTTGCCTTTCTTTCAGTCCCGCTCCCGGGGATATCCCCGGGCGGCGGGCCTTTTATTCATAAAATCTGGGTATCTGTGGCTTCGGGCTGGACTTTTGAGTTTACAACGCGCGCGTAATATGATAAACATATTGCGCTATGGACTTAGAGCAACGCGAAATAAGTGCAGAAACGATTTCCCCGTACTTTGAGCAGTACTTCGGACACAAGCCCACGGTTGTCGCGGCCTCCCCCGGCCGCGTGAACCTTATCGGTGAGCATACCGATTACAACAATGGCTTTGTGCTGCCGATGGCTCTCAATAACATCAACGTCATTGCTGTCGCCCCGTCTCCCACCGGCAAGCACCGCTGGATTGGCGCTCTGGGTGAGACCATGATTGAGATTGACCCGGCTGATGTAACCAAGCCCGGTGATCCCTTCTGGAGCAATTATGTGCGTGGCGTTATCTGCATGCTGGAGCGTCGTGGCATCAAGGTGCCCGCCGTGGATATGCTGATTGATTCCAACGTGCCTCGTGGTGGTGGCCTATCTTCCAGTGCCGCTTTTGAGGTGTCCGCCTGCACGGCGCTGGCCGCCCTTTGCGGTGCAGAAGTGACGCCCACGGAGCGCGCCCTCATCGGCCAGGCAACGGAACATGAGTTCGTGAACGTGCCCTGCGGCATCATGGACCAGTTCATCTCTGCCAACGGTCGCAAGGATCACGCCCTCATGCTGGACTGCAAGGACCTCTCCTACAAGCTCATCCCCATGGTGGACCCCGCCGTGAGCGTGCTGGTGATTGACTCTGCTGTGAAGCACTCCCTGGCCGATGGTGGCTATGCCGCCCGCCGCAAGAACTGCGAGGACGCCTGCGCTATTCTGGGTGTTCCCTCCCTGCGCGAGGCTACTCTGGAGATGCTGGAAGAGAAGAAGACCGAGCTGGGCGACCTGTGCTACCGCCGCGCCCGCCACGTCATCGGCGAGAACCTGCGCGTAGCCGCCTTTGCTGATGCTGTGCAGAAGGCCGATTGGGACACCGCCGGTGTGGCCATGCGCGCCTCTCACGCCTCCCTGAAGGATGACTTCGAGGTATCCTGCGGCGAGGTGGACACCCTGGTTTCCCTGGCAGATACCATTCCCTCCGCTTCCGCTGTATACGGCGCCCGCATGACGGGTGGCGGTTTTGGCGGCTGCATCGTGGCTCTCGTGAAGAGCGAGGCTGTGCAGCAGGTGGCAGAGGAGATGATTGAGGCCTACCGCAATGCTCTGGGTATTGAGACCGATTATCTCATCACCCGCCCGGGTGAAGGTGCCCGCGTGCTTTATCAGGCTTAATTTCTTAACTTAGTGAATCTTATGAAACACATACTGACAATGCTGGGCGCGCTTGCGCTCATGAGTGGCAGCGCCATGGCCCAGGAGGCCGCCGTTGCCGCCCCGGCGCAGGACGTGCTTCCCCTGTGGGAAATGATTGTCTTCTGCGTGGTTGTGGTGGGTGTGATCGGTCTGGGTATCTGGAAAGCCAGCGACTCTGCCGAACCCACTGAAGAGAAGAAGGAAAAGGGCGCTGCCGACTACTTCCTGGCCGGCCGTGGCCTGAGCTGGTGGCTCGTGGGTTTCTCCCTGCTGGCTGCCAACATTTCCACGGAGCAGTTCGTGGGTATGAGCGGTCAGTCCGCCGACTGGCTTGGTCTGGCTATCGCTGGCTATGAATGGCTTGCCGCTATTGTGCTGGTGATTGTGGCCTTCACCTTCCTGCCCATGCTGCTGAAGCGCGGCGTGTTCACCATTCCCCAGTTCCTGGAGGAACGCTACAATGGTGTGGCCCGCGTTATCATGGCTCTCGTGAACCTGCTGATTCTGGTGGGTGTGCCCACCGCCGCTGTGATTTACGCCGGCGCCAGCGTGGTTTCCGTGTACTTTGACCTTTCCGTGCCGACCGGCTGCCTTATCATTGCCGGTGCTGCCACGGTGTACGTGTATGTGGGTGGTCTGAAGGCCTGCGCCTGGACCGACCTCATCTGGGGTGCTGCCCTTATCGTGGGCGGCGGTGTGGTGGCCTACTTTGCCATCATGGCCCTGGGTGCTTACCCGACCCTGCCTGAGAGCGTGGTGGCCACTGCCACTACCTCTGCCAACACCACCGCTGAGGCTCTGGCCTCCACCGGTTCCCAGTTCTGCGACGGTCTGAGCCGCATGGTGAACCTGAACGCCGGTGATGTGGAAGGGGCCACCAACGGTATCGGCGGCAAGCTGCACATGATGCGCGAAGAGTCCGACCCCGTGATGCCCTGGACGGTGTACCTTCTGGGTCTGTGGATTCCCAACTTCTTCTACTGGGGTCTTAACCAGTACATCATGCAGCGTACCCTGGCTTCCAAGAGCCTTGAAGAAGGCCAGCTGGGTATCGTGTTCGCAGCATTCCTGAAGCTTCTCATTCCCTTCGTGGTGATTATCCCCGGCATCCTGGCCTACAACCTGTACAGCGATAAGCTGGCTGCCAAGGCTGATTCCAATGCTGCCGCCATCGTGCAGACTGCCGAGGCCAGCGGCAAGAAGGTGATTTACGACATCGCCGCCAGCCGTCTGGTGCGCGAGGATTCCGCTGCTTCCTCCGTGGAGTTCATCAAGAAGAACCTGGCTACCGCCGGCGCTGCTGACCAGATTGCCGCTGTGGATGCCAAGGCTGCTGAGCTGGCTGCCATTCCTGCCAAGGACATTGCTGGCCGTACCGCTAAGGCTGGTGAGATTCTCGACATCGACAAGGCTGCCACGGCTGCTGCCCGCGCCAACTCTGCTGAGTATACCGTGACCACCACCCTGGCTGCCTACCAGTATGACTACGCCTTCGCCACCCTGCTGCGCGAGCTGCTTCCCGGCACTGGCTGGGCCTGGTTCGTGCTGGCCGCCCTCTTTGGCGCTGTGGTGAGCTCCCTGGCTTCCATGCTGAACTCCGCCTCCACTCTCTTCACTATGGACCTGTACAACAAGTCCAAGGAAGTGGCCACCGGTAAGCCTGCTTCCGATAAGCAGCTCGTGGCTGTGGGTAAGGTGGCTGTGCTCGTGTGCGCCGTGATTGCCACTGTGGTGGCTCCCTTCCTGGACAACCCTGCCTTCGGTGGTATCTTCACCTTCATTCAGGAGTTCCAGGGCTTCCTGAGCCCCGGTGTGCTGGCTGTGTTCCTGTTCGGCTTCTTCGTGCCCAAGTGCCCCCGCGTGTTCGGTTGGCTGGGTATCGTGGTGGGTGCTGTGGCCTACGCTTCTTTCAAGTGGGTTGGCATCCTCGGCTGCACGGGTGATTCCTTCCTGAACCGCATGGGCTACTCCCTCATCGTGGTGTGCGTGGTGGGTCTTATCCTCACCATCGTGAACCACATCAAGGGTGGTGAAGCCGTGGTGCTTGAGGACAAGGGTATCATTGAGATGAAGACCTCCGGTCGCGCCAAGGGCTTTGGTGTGGCTGTGATTATTGCCACCATCGCTCTGTACATCCTCTTCTGGTAAAGAATGGGATAGAAAGCGATTGCTTTTCCCGGGAGGGGCTTCCGTAAGGAAGTCCCTCCTTTTCTTTCTCAGGGTGCATTATGCAAAAGAAACACTCTGAGGGGAACCTCAGAGTGCTCTAAAGAAAGGCCGTGTACGTAGAGTCTCTTACCTGTCAGTTGCTCTTCTTTCTGTAGGGCGAGCATCCCCCCAGAAATCCACCGAGAGAACCACCGGCAAACAGGCTGATTGCTGTGGTAAAACACTTGATGGCTGGTTCGTAATTTTTGTTGACCCAATTTATAAAACCAAATGCAGCAATGCCGAGGGTAATGAAAAGAGGCAGGTATGATTTGAAAAAATAGTTGGCTGCGGCGGTTATGATGAAGAGTATTAATGAATATTTTGCGAGTGCTCCGTAATCAAGCTTTGCGAGAACTGTGAAGAGGTCTCTGTGTTCCCAGAGTGTTTCTACTGTGTCGAGCATATGTGCTGCGCATTATCGGTTAGGTGGAGGGTTATTTGCGGCGTTTACCGAAAAGCCCCTTATCGTATGTGCGATGGAAGAGGAAGACGATGGCAAGAATGAGCCACCAGATCAGAATGGGGGTGGCAGTGAACCACAGGTCGCGCTGCACGGCCTCGGTGGCGAACCAGAGGATGGTTGCCGGCATGGCCAGCAGAACGAGCCAGCGGAGCAGACCGGGAACAAAGGGCATAATCCAGAGGAAGAAGAGGAGAATGAGGCTTGCGGTGATCAGCTGCTGCCAGGTGGTGAGGATGGGGAGCTGCTGCAGCACATGGCCGCCGCAGGGGCGCTCACTGGTGTGGGTGAGGATGCGCTCCACCCCGGCCATCTGGGAAAGGGTGCGGGCCAGGCGCTCCAGTCGCAGGGGCGTGTTCTGACCCTCGGCGGGCTGCTCCAGCATGATGCAGGGATTCTCGCCCAGCTTCTCTGTGAGGTCAATGCCGCTTACCACATCTGCAAGGGGAATGGTGACTACCTTGGCATCGGTCAGGCGGGTGCGGGCGTTGTCGTCAATGGGGAGGGTAAAGCCGCCGAAGCTGATTTCCTTGCCCAGCTTCACCTTCACGTCCTTGCCGTCCAGGCCCAGGCGGGAGAGTGCCAGACGCAGGGGCAGGGTGGGGATGGTTTCGCCGTTCCAGCGCATGAGAAGGGGGAAGGAGATGCTGTCCACGGCTGAGGGGTTCTGCGTGTGTGGCTCGCCCTCCAGCCAGTCCGGAGCCCAGACTACAGCCAAGGCGTCCGGTGTTTCGGTCAACCCGTTGGGCTGGGGGCGGTTGGCGATGGGGAGCCCGTTCGGGTTGCCCTCGATATTTTCCAGCGGGATGGAGGCGTTGCGCAGCATGGCCGGGGTGAAATCCGGCTGGGCGGCGGTGCGCCCGCGCAGACCCACGGCAGAGTGGGGGAAGCCGGCCAGCACGCGGCAAAGCATCTCGCGCACCATTTCGCCCTGTTCGCCCTGCCAGATGAGGGGGGAGGAAAGCCCCACAGTGGTGGCTCCGCCCTGCTTGAGCTTATTGAGGAGAACGGCAGTGTCCTGCGGACCCAGGGGCAGAGCTGCAAAGGCGGCCTCGCAGGCCTCCTCATTCAGCTCCACCATGCCCACGGTGGGGCATTCGCGCAGGCGGGTTTGGGTGACCACCGGTTCCATCTGCACGGCCTGTCCCGGACGCAGAAGCTGCGGGAAATCTGCGGGCTCCCAGTGGCACACCACGTGCCCCAGCCGGTTGAACAGCCATTGGTCCACGCTGTACAGTGTGTTCTGCATCCCATACCAGCAGCCTGCCAGTAGGGTCAGCCAGAAGAGAACGGCCAGGAAGCTTACATGTCGAGAAGTTTTAGGATGCATGCGGCGGCGGAGCTAGCGGGTGAATGGTCGGGCGTGTGGGCAGCGGCGTGGCGCAGGGCGGCAAGGCCGGTGGGGATAAGGTCGAGATACCAGCTGCGTTGCTGGTTGTAGCCGATATTGGCGAACGCGCCCAGAGCCTGCATGAGCCGCTGCATGGCGCAGGCGGCATACACATCTGCCGGGAGCGGTGCGCCATCCATCTGCTGCCAGAGCTGCAGCAGTTCGTTGCGCTCGGCTTCGCTCAGCTTCATGTACGGGTCATAAAGCAGGGAGGCCAAATCATATTCCTTGCGGCCATAGCGCATGCCCTGGAAATCGATGAGCCAGGCCAGGCCATCCCTCAGCATGATATTCTGGCTCTGGCAGTCGCGGTGCACGGGTACGCGGGGTAGCCCGGCAAGCCAGTCGGCCATTTCCTGCAGCTCCGGCTGTGCCAGGAAGGCGGCGGCATCGCCACCCAGATGGCGGCCTATGAGGTGCTCGGCAAAGTATTCCTGCTCCCAGCGGTAGAGGACGGCATCGAAAGGCGGCTGCAGCGGCCAGTCCGGGAACTGGCGGTAGAAGGGGATGAGGGTGCGGAATGCCTGCTCGTAGGCGGCTCGGCGCTCTGCCCAGGGGGCTTGGCGCAGGCTTAGAATGTCGACCTCACCCAGGTCTTCCACCAGGCAGGCGCCGCAGTTGTCCGGCAGGGTGATTTCAGCCAGAATGGCGGGCACGCGGAGATCTGCGGCGGCCAGGCCTCTGGCTGCGGGGAGAAAGGAATTGTTATCCGCCCGCTGGCCGGTCCAGTGAATGCCCAGCACCCCGGCTGCGCGCATGATGCTGCGTCCGCTGGCGCCGGCGCTGACCTGCTGCAGGTTTTCCGGCTGCACGGTGGTGCCGGTGTGCTGCTGAATCAGGTTTGCCAGTATGGCTCGTGCCTGGGTGGTGTTTGTCATGGAAGGGGAGGATTAGTCAACCTTGAAATAGCTCAGCTTCTCGTGCTCCTCTGCGCGTGGGGTGAGCTTGGCGCCGGGGGCAGGGTTGGGTTGTGTCTGGGGGACTCTGCCGCCACCGGGAATGGGGGAGTTCGGATATACCTGCCTGGGAACATTCACGGGGGGTGTGGCTGCCGGGGCCGGGTGCTCCTTCTCTTCCTTTTGCTCTGATTTTACTTTGCCTTTCACTTTTTTCTGAGGAAGCGGAGCAGGGGTGCTTCTGGCTGCCTCAAAACGCAGGCTTTCCAGCTGCCTGTTTATCTGGATAAGCAGCAGAATGCAGGAGGCGGCGATGATTCCCCACCCTTCGTGTGCAAGTCCGTTGAGTAAATCTGCTCTCGTGCAGTCTTCTGGTCTGGCATCCAGAAATTCCATGCAATTCAGCACGCCGCTGATGATGAGAAAGATGGCAACAAAATACCCGATGGGAATGGGAAGAAGCATATCGCGATTATTCTATGCTCATTCGCACAGCCTGTCAAGTAAAAGCCTGTTCATTCTCTGTGGCTCAGGTGCTGGTGAAAGATGCTGATAATTCGCTTGTTGTGTTTCTATTTGCTCTTGGGGTGGACTTGCTCTTCCCGCGTCAGTACGCGGAAGATGAATTGACCTGGCGGCGCATGTGTTGTACTGTGGGGGTAGACATGGATTTTCGTATCATAGCTGCAGCCCGGCCATCCATCGCGTATGCTCGCGATGGTGTTAAGTTTTTTGAGGAGCGCCTCCGCCCCCTCGGTAAGGTAGAGCTTCGCTATGTGAAAGCCGGTGATTCGGAGGCCGTTTCTGCCCGCTTGCTGGAGGCTAGTGAGGGCTGCCTGCGCATTGCCATGGATGAGCGTGGCGAGAACTGGACCACGCGTGAGTTCGAGAGTCGGGTGCGCCGTTGGCAGCTGCAGAGTGTGAAGCATGTGGCCTTCCTCATCGGCGCGGCTGATGGACATACCCCGGCGCTTCGCGCCGCCTGCGACCACGTGCTCTGCCTGGGGCGGCATACCATGCAGCATGAGCTGGCGCTGGTGGTGCTGCTGGAGCAGATTTACCGCGTGCATACCCTGTTGGCGGGGTCCCCCTATCATCGCGATTAAGGTGTGAGCGGAATAAGATGCCATGCGAACGTGCTTTTAGATTGACTTGCCGGGGTGTGGTGTTAAGATAAGCAGTATCTATGACACAGGATGCCCTTCTTAAGTTATTGGAGGCGGATGCGCGATTGAGCGACCAGCAGATTGCAGACCGCCTTGGTGTGGATGTTGCAACCGTGGCCGCCAAGCGAGCTGCTCTTGAGAAGGCTGGCCGCATTGTGGGATATCAGGCCATTGTGAACGATGACGAGGAGGGCGTTTCTGCTTTTATTGAAGTGCGTTGTACGCCGGAGCGTGGTGGCGGTTTTGACCGCCTGGCCTCCCGCATTGCTCGCTTCAAGGAGGTGCGCAGCTGCTACCTGATTTCCGGTGGTTATGACCTGCTGGTCATGGTGGAGGCTCCCACGCTGCTGGAGGTTGCCCGCTTTGTGAGTGAGAATCTGGCCAGCATGCAGGGTGTGATTTCGACCGCCACGCATTTCCGCCTGAAGACTTATAAGAACAACGGTCTCCTGTATGCTGAGGAGCCCGAGGCTGAAAGACTTACCATTATCCCGTGATTATGGACTGGAGCAAAATGCTTTCCCGCCAGGTAACGGCGATGCCTCGTTCCGGCATCCGCGAGTTCTTTGACCTGGCTACCGGCAGCAAGGATATCATTTCCCTGGGCGTCGGTGAACCGGATTTCGTGACCCCGTGGAATATCCGCGAGGCGGCTATTTCTTCCCTGGAGAAGGGGCACACGACTTACACCAGTAACTACGGTCTGGAGAGCCTGCGCCGCGCTATCAGCAAGTATGTGGCGGATTTCTTCCATGTGGAATATGACCCGCTGTGCGAGATTCTGCCCACGGTGGGTGTGAGTGAGGCTATCGACCTGGCGCTGCGCTGTCTGCTGAATCCCGGTGATGAGGTGCTGTACCACGAGCCCTGCTACGTGAGCTATGCCCCCACAGTGATGATGGCCTATGGCACCCCTAAGGCAGTGGAGACGAGTATAGATGACCTCTTTGCGCTGAATCCTGCCAAGCTGGAGGCCGCCATTACCCCGCGCACCAAGGTGCTGATGCTGAATTTCCCCACGAACCCGACGGGCTCCATCGCTCCGCGCAAGACGCTGGAGGCGATTGCTGCCATCTGCGTGAAGTACGACCTGTTTGTGCTGACGGATGAGATTTACTCTGAACTGCGCTATGATGAGGAAGAGCATACTTCCATCGCCTCTCTGCCGGGTATGAAGGAGCGCACGTTGCTGCTGCATGGCTTCTCCAAGGCATTTGCCATGACGGGGCTTCGCCTGGGCTATGCCTGCGGCCCGAAGGAACTCATCGAGCAGATGATGAAGGTGCATTCCTACACCATGATTTGCCCGACCATTACCTCTCAGGAAGCCGGTATCGAGGCCCTGGTGAATGGAACGCCCGCCATGCTGGAAATGCGCGACAGCTACCACAAACGACGCGACTATATTGTGGGCCGCTTCAATGAGATGGGTATGGATTGCCACCTCCCCGGTGGTGCCTTCTACACTTTCCCCAGCATCAAGAACTTCGGTGTTTCTTCCAAGGAATTCGCCCTGCGTCTCCTGATGGAGCATAAGGTGGCCGCCGTACCCGGTACGGCTTTCGGCGCCTGTGGCGAGGGTTACCTGCGCTGCTGCTACGCTACCGCTCAGAATCTTCTTGAGCAAGCCTGCGATAAGATGGCGCGCTTCTGCGATTCGCTGAAGTGAATCGCAGAAGGTACGAAGTGCGAGGTTGGAAGTACGAAGTGAAAAAAATCGCGGGCTCACGCCCGCCGGTGATTCTTCATGGAAAACGGAATGTCGTTCAGGGATGAGATGACCCAGCGGACTCGAGCGTTCGCTTTGCGCGTGTTCCATCTCTGCAGGTCATTGCCGCATACCCCTGAGGCCTCACACATTCGAGACCAGCTTTTTCGCTGCGCTACTTCGGTTGCGGCTAATTATCGTGCATCGGGACGGGCAAAATCGGACAAGGATTACCTGAATAAGCTGAAGATTTGCGAGGAAGAAGCTGATGAGGCGGAGTTCTGGATGGATATGCTGGTTTCGTGCAAGATAGTCCGTTTGCAAATGATTGACGCATTGATGAAGGAGGCCGCTGAGCTGACCGCTATCATCACGGCGTCTTGCATCACAAAACGCCGTAATATGGAGAAAATCGGCGGGCGCGAGCCCGCGTAACTTTAAACTTCGTACTTCCCACTTCGAACTTCGTACTTTTGCTATGTCTGAACAAAAGCTGTTTCGCACCTATGTAACGCCTTTTGTGCTGTTTCTGGGGCTGAACCTGCTGCTTTGGGTGGTAGAGGGCTCGTGGGCGTGGGATCATCCTAGCGTGGGGTGGTATCGGCGTGCGCCAGAGATGTGGATTTACCCGCTGCAGGTGCTGGTGTGCGGTGGGTATTTGTGGTATGTGCGGCGAGATGTGGAGTGGGATTGGAAGCTGAAGCCTTGTCTGCTGGGGGCTCTGGCAGGTGTGGTGGGTATCGGATTCTGGCTGGTGCCGTATGTGACGGGATGGATTCCTGCGGAGCCGGGGTTCGACCCCGCTGCCGTGTTTGGTGATAATCAGGCGGCTATCTGGGTGGAATATGCGTACCGCTTTGCCCGTGCTGTGATTATTGTGGCGCTGGTGGAGGAATTCTTCTGGCGCGGGTATCTGATGCGCTGGTGCGTAGACCGTGATTTTCCGCAGAACGTGCCGCTGGGGCAGGGTAGCTGGCTGGGGTATGCCGTGGTGACGCTGGCGTTCATGTTGGTGCATCGCCCTGTGGATTATGCCGGGGCGTTTGTGTATGGTTCTCTGGCGTATGCGCTGGTGGTGTATACGAAGCGCCTCACGCCTGTTATTGTAATGCACGCCGTAGCGAATCTTATCATGGGCATTTGTGCTATTAAACTGAATCTTCCTCACCTCTGGTAATATATCATGCAAGCTTTCATTCTTGGTGCCGGTCTCGGCACGCGTCTGGCTCCTCTCACTCATATTCTCCCCAAACCGCTGATGCCGGTTTTTCAGAAACCGCTTATCCAGCACACGATGGACCACTACATCCGCTGCGGGGTGTCGGAGTTTATGGTGAATATCTCCTGCCTGCCGCTCATGTGGGAGCGTGCTTTCCCTGAGCCAACCTACCGTGGCTGCCCGGTGAGTTTCAGTGAAGAGGAAGCACCGATGGATTCCGGCGGCGGGGTGAAGAAAATCATGCCCTGGGTGAAACCCGGTGAGCCGCTGCTGGTGCATAATGGCGATATCCTGACCGATATTCCCGTGGCAGATTTGCTGGCTGAGCACAAGCGCCGTGGCAATATGGTGACGCTTGCCCTGCGGAGTGTGGACGGTAAGCGCAATGTGGGCTTTGATGAAGAAACCGGCGCTATCACCGATATGCGCCATGCGCTGGGAGTGAACCCGGGCACCCACCAGTTTGCCGGTGTTTATCTCATGGAGCCGGAGGTGGCAGGTTTATTCCCGGAGGAGGATGTGTTCTCCATCGTTCCTGTGTGGCTGGAGCTCATTAAGCAGGGAAAGGTTGGCGGTGTGGTGTTCGATTGGGCCAACTGGCATGAAATAGGCTCCCCCGCCGGCTATGTGGACACCATGATGGAGCTGACCAGCCGCGAGCGCATCCACCCCACTGCCAGCATCTCTGCCGCTGCAGACCTGGGAGAGGATTGCGTGGTGGGGCAGGATGCCGTCATCCCCGCCGGTGTGGTCATGGATGATTGCATCGTGTGGCCGCGTACTCACGTGGCCCCCGGAACCTTCCGCCGCTGCATCCTCACTCCGCGCATCACTGTGCAGGGGTGAATTTTTGGGGGGATTGAGTAAATTTTGCTTTCCCTGGCGTGTTGGGTGTGGTAGAATCTCGCAACGTAGGTGGACTGTACTCTCAGCCCACGATGTAGGAAATATTTTACCAATTTACTATTATGGCAATAGACCCCAGACTTCTTGAGGAGCTCGAGCAGCGCCAGAAGAAGATTAAGTACGCTGCTACGCAGGAGAAGTACGATGCTCGCCATGCCAAGGGCGACTGGACTGCCCGCGAACGCATTGCCACGCTGTTCGATAGCGGTTCGTTCACCGAAATCGGCATGCACACCAAGCATCATTGCAGCAACTTCGGTATGCTGAAGAAGGATATTCCCGGTGATGGTATTGTGACGGGCTTCGGCCTGGTGAATGGCCGTCCGGTGGCTGCCACGGCTGCAGATTTCCTGGCTCAGGGTGGTTCTCTGGGTTACATGCATGCCCAGAAGATTTGTGATGCCCAGCAGTATGCGCTCAAGGCTGGTATGCCCATCATTCAGATTAACGACTCCGGCGGCGCCCGTCTGCAGGAGGGTGTGGATTCCCTGACCGGCTTTGCCAATGTGTTCTACAACAACGTGGCCGCTAGTGGTGTGGTGCCGCAGATTTCCCTGATTCTCGGGCCCTGCGCTGGTGGCGCTGCCTACTCCCCGGCTCTTACGGACTTCATCATCATCCGCAAGGGTGGGGCTGCCGGTATGTACATCACCGGTCCGAAGGTGATTGAACAGGTGACCTACGAGCAGTGCACCATGGAGGAAATCGGTGGTGCAGCCGTGCATTCCTCCGTTTCCGGCAATGCCCATTTCGTGGCTGAGACGGATGAGCATGCCATCTCCATTGCCAAGCAGCTGCTGACTTATCTTCCCTCTAACAATGCCCAGGAGCCCCCGCATGACCTGAGTCAGCCGCTCGACATCGCCCCGCAGGAGGGCATGAACGACATCATCCCCGACAATAACAACACCCCGCTGGATGTGCAGAAGGTGATTGCCCGCCTGGTGGATGAAGGCAGCTTCATGGAAGTGCATGCCAACTTTGCCGGCAACGTGGTGGTGGGCTTCGGCCGTATCTGCGGTGTGGTGGTGGGTATCATTGCCAACCAGCCTGCTGTGAAGGCCGGTTGCCTGGATATCGACGCCTCCGACAAGGCTGCCCGCTTCATTCGCTGCTGCGATGCCTTCAACATTCCGCTGGTGAGCCTGGTGGACGTTCCCGGTTTCCTGCCCGGCAAGCAGCAGGAGCGCGGTGGCATTATCCGCCACGGTGCCAAGATGATTTATGCCTACTCCTCCGCCACGGTGCCCAAGGTAACCCTCATCATGCGCAAGGCTTATGGCGGTGCCTACATCGCCATGTGCAGCAAGGGCCTGGGTGCCGATGCCGTGTTTGCATGGCCCTGCGCTGAAATCGCCGTGATGGGCGCTGCCGGTGCTGTGCAGATTCTGTACGGCCGCGAGCTGAAGGCTATCGAGGACGATGCCGCCCGCGCCGCCCGCCAGAAGGAACTAGTGAGCGAGTACGAACAGGCTTTCTCCAACCCCTATGCTGCCGCAGCCTCCGACCAGGTGACCGATATCATCGACCCGGCAGAATCCCGCGCCCGCATTGCGCTCACCCTGCGCACTCTGCTCAGTAAGCGCGAGCAGCACCCCGCCAAGAAACACGGCAACATGCCGCTGTAATTCCTTATTTCACAAACCCAAACAACAATGACAATAGCACAGACACTCGCTGCACTCGATATGGATGCCGTAGTCTACCAGATTACCGGCATGTGTGTGGTGGTTGCTTGTCTCGTGTTCCTGAGTATCATTCTGACAATCTCAGGAGCCGTTGCACAGCGTCTGGATGCTAAGCGCAAGGCTCAGGCCGAGGCTGCCAAGGCAGCCATGGCCCCGGCCCCGGTTGCTGCCCCCGTGGCAGTGGCCCCGGAGCTGGCACCTGCACAGGTGGCCGCCATTGCCGCTGGTATCTATGATGCTGCGCAGAGCAGCATAACACCGCAGGTCGTCGCCGCCATTGCCGCCGCCGTCAAGGTGACCATCGGCAATGAGGCTCGTATTCTGGACATCAAGCCGGTTGATACTGCCTACGGGCAGGGTGGCCGCGCTGCAGCCATGAACAACTCTCCCGTGCGTTGATTTCAACCACGCACACCCCTCCATAAAAAATAAACTTCAAACAAAAACAAATAGAAAATAAAAATATGAAACAGCTCCGTATTACTGTTGCCGGTCAGACCTTTGATGTAACCGTTGAAACCGTTGGTGGTTCCGCTCCCGTGGCCGCTGCTCCCGCTCCTGTGGCTGCTCCCGTGGTAGCTGCCCCCGTGGTGGCCGCTCCCGCTCCTGTGGCTGCTCCCGCTCCCGCCGCTGCTCCTGCCGGTTCCGGCACCCCCATCCCCAGCCCGCTGGCTGCCAAGGTGGTTTCTCTGGACGTGCAGCCCGGCGCCGCTGTGAAGGAAGGTGACCAGGTGATGACCGTGGAAGCCATGAAGATGAACACCGTGATCTACGCTCCGGCCAATGGTACCGTGACTTCCTTCGCTGTGAAGCCCGGCGACACCGTGACGGAGGGTCAGACTCTGGCCTACATTGGTTAATGGCGCGCCTGCAGGCTCTGCACCCCGCTGGTGCAGAGGTAGATAACAACGCATTTTTTCAGATATGCAAGAACTTTTCGATTCCTTCGCGAGCTTCATCTCCGGCATGGGCATCTATCAGATGACCTGGCAGATGTATGTGATGTGGGGTATTGTGGCAGTGCTGCTGTATCTGGGTGTGGCCAAGCAGTTTGAACCGCTGCTGCTGGTGCCGATTGCCTTCGGCGCCCTGATTGCCAACATTCCGGACAATGGCATGGTCATTACCCAGGCTCAGCGTGAGGTGGTGGCCATTGAAAAAGGCCAGTTAGTCAAGGAAACCATGAATGACGTGGGCTTCCTTTCCATTACTCTTGCGGAATACACCGATGAAGAGGCTAAGCAGAGCACTGAGGGCCTGGCTCCTGAGGTGGCTGCTGAGTACGACGCTGCCATGGCCGAGACCATGACGGTGAAGACCGTGGGTAAGGGTAAGTTGGAAGTGACGGGTCAGTCTGCCAAGAAGTACCTGGTAGTGAAGCCTGAGGGCGGTCTGTTCGACTGGCTCGGCCTTGGTATCAAGTGCGAGATTTTCCCCGCTCTTATCTTCATGGGCGTGGGTGCTCTTACGGACTTCGGCCCGCTTCTGGCATCTCCCAAGGCTCTGCTGCTGGGTGCCGCTGCCCAGGGTGGTGTGGCTATGACCTTCCTTTGCGCCATCGGTCTTGGCTTTACCAAGGGCCAGGCTGCTGCCATCGGTATCATCGGTGGTGCTGACGGTCCTACCTCCATCTTCCTTGCCAGTAAGATGGCCCCCGAGCTGCTCGGCGCTATCGCCGTGGCTGCCTACACCTACATGGCACTGGTGCCGCTGATTCAGCCGCCGTTCATGAAGCTGTGCACCACCGAGGCTCAGCGTAAGATCAAGATGAAGAGCCTGCGTCAGGTATCCAAGGGCGAGAAGCTGTTCTTCTGCTTCGTGGTGACGCTGGTGACCATTCTGCTCTGCCCGGATGCAGCCCCGCTGCTGGGTATGCTGATGCTGGGTAACTTCCTGCGCGAATGCAAGGTGACCGAGCGTCTGGTGAGCTGCGCTCAGAACGAGCTCATGAACATCACCACCATCCTTCTGGGTGTATCTGTGGGCCTTACCATGCAGGGCGGTCGCTTCCTGCAGGCTGAAACCCTCATGATCATCATGCTGGGTGTGGTGGCCTTCGCCGTGGCTACCGTGTGTGGTCTGCTTTGCGCCCAGCTCATGAACCTGGTTCCCGGCTGGAGCAAGAACCCCATCAACCCGCTTATCGGCTCTGCCGGTGTGTCTGCCGTGCCGATGGCTGCCCGCGTGTCCCACAATGTGGGTCAGCAGGCTGACCGCACCAACTTCCTGCTCATGCATGCCATGGGCCCGAATGTGGCCGGTGTGATTGGTACCGCCGTGATTGCCGGTTACTACATCACCACCCTGAGCGGTCATTAATAACTGCTTAAACTAAGCTTATAACAGGGCCTGCGGTTCATGAAGCCGCAGGCCCTGGTTCGTTTACCGCTTGACAGATAGGGATTTGCCCGTTACAATTGGCGCAGATGATTAGCCTGCGTAACATATCGGGAGTGTGTCTCCTGTGTGCTTTGCCGGTTGTGGCAGCCCCCGCGCCCAGCGCGGTGGAGGTTGCGCGCAGACTGGTGGAGGGCGCCCGCGAGGTTGACCGAGTGCTGCGCACGGTGAGTGACCGTGAGACTGGCGTGGCGGCTGCTGCAGAGCTGCGCAAGCGTATGGAACAGCTGCGCAGCGAGGCTGAGCAGCTGGGGCGGCTCCCCATGGATAAAGCAGAGGATTTGCGCGCTCTGGAGCAGCTTATGCGCGATTTGACGCACGTTACCCAGGGATATATGCCCGTGGTTCAGCGCCTTGTTGAGGTCAATGCCTATGGCGCGGAGGAGCTGATTTCGCTTTTCACCTTTTACAAGATGAGTGCGGCTGGAGGTAATGCCGCAGGGGAGACTCCGCTGGTTCGTGCCTACACGGGCTGGTGTGAAGCAATAGATGATATGCTGTATCTGCTGCGCCGTGCTCAGGATGCCACTACAGCTGCGGCCATTGTGGCCGATTTATCTGCCGTGGTGGGCAAGGTAGAACGCCTGGCGGAACAGACGGAAGGTCTGCAGCAGGGCTTGTCGCCGCAGCAGCTGGAATCCGAACGCGTGCCCATGGCCCGCTTCCAGTCGCTCCGGGGCGAGGTGCGCGCGGAGCTGCGCCGCCTGCAATCTGCCCAGTCCTATGGTGTATCCGGCCTGCAGGAATTGCTGGCGCGCTGCAGCCGGGCTTGCCGCTGCTGATATCAATCCAAACCAGCTGCCCGCCAAATTTTAATTTGCAGAGCGGGGGCTCAGAGTAGCCCGTATTGGAGGATGAGTGCAGCCTCCGATTCAATGACGGAGGTTTCCTGGCGTATGAGTTCCTGCTGCATGGAGCGCAGGGTGCTCTCGTTTTCGAGGAATTCGGCAGCGTTGCTGGCAGGAGCCGTGCGGAGGTGCTCTATGCGTTTGTTCATGAAGCCGCGCCAGGCATAGTATTCATCCAGGCTGGAGCGCAGGGTGAGGAGCTTCTGTTTGAGGTCGATGAGCCTGGCGGTGGTTTCCCGCTGCTTCAGTTCATAACTCTCCTTGCTGTTGCGGTAGGAATACCAGGCGTGCAGTTCGGTATCCAGCGCATAATAGACGCCCATGTTGAGCCTCGTATCATCCTTATCCAGGAACGTGCCGGAATAGGTTCCACCCGTGGAGGAGAAGAGGGAGGGGCTGTAAAGATTGAGATTAATGGAGGGCAGGTAGTTAAGCGCAATGCTGTATTGCTGCATGCGTGCCTGCTCCAGCTCCATGGCAAACTTGCAGACCACCAGTTCATCCAGCCTGCCGGTCTTCGGGCGGTAGTTCGACCAGCGGAATTGCGGCACCGATGACGGCAGAATCTGCCATCGGGCGGAGAAATCGCCAAGCAGGGTTGCCTGTTCCATCCACTGGGCTGCAAGGTCTTCCTTCTTCTTGGGCTGGTAATCGGGCGTGGCGTCGGGCTCCTGCTTATCCAGCTCAGCCTGCCGCCTGCTGAGCTGCTGCTTGCGTTGCAGGGTATAGAGAGAGGCAATCAGTTCGCGTTCCTTGCCTTTGAGCGCCATGTGGGCTGCGTAGGTGCTGGCTTGGGAGGCATATACACGGTAGGGTACCTGCGTGAGCGTGGGTAGGTAGAAGGTGATGTTGACGCTGCTGGCAAAATCATTGCCGTTCACCTGCCTGGTCATGTCACCGAGGGAACGGGTGAAATAGCTGTAGAAAGAAACGCCGGGGATGAGGTCCGTATAGACGCCCATCTCCTCTCTTTCAGCTCGTTCAATGGTATTCTGAACCTGGATGTAGTCGATATTGTTGCGCTTCATCATGGCTACCGCCTGGTTCCACGAAATCGTGCGGATGGGGAGCTGCTCCCAGGTCTTGACATCGGCGTATCTCTGATTGATATCAGCGGAAACCGAGTCGAGCCGCTCCTGGAGACTGCAGCTTTGCAGACCAAACAGACAGACGGGCAGCAGCAATGTGGAAAGCCTCATACGGCGCTATGCTAGCACAAGGACCAGGGGATGACAAGCAGGAATCATGCCTTGGTATTGCGGTGAATGAAAATGGCCACAGCAGCGCTGCATGCGGCCAGGGCTGCGCACTGGAATTGCGGGGAAATGCCAGCGCATTTCATGCCTGCCTGCACGCCGACTGCCAGCATGCCGAGGAAGCAGTCCACCAGGTTACCGGCGGCTATCACATCGCCGCGTTTGTCGTTGTCGGCGCGGTCCTGCAGCAGGGCGTTCAGGGGAACCAGGTAGCCGGCAGCGGTGAACCCGGTGAAGGTGAGGGCTGCAAAGAACAGCGGTGTGCCATAGGGCAGCAGCGCCAGGGCAATGCATCCCAGGGTCATGCCCAGCCCGCCGGCGCTGGCCACCCAGGTGCGAATCTTTCTGGCGCAGATGATGGAAGCGCAGAGCCCGCCGCTGATGGAGCCGCCGCTCAGCCAGGCAAAGAGCAGGGCAGAGTCTTTCTGCTGCCCCAGCACCTGCAGGAAATCCGCCCTGCTGGCAACCGGGTGTGCCTCTGCCGCCATCTGCAGCACGATAAGCATCATGACGCTTGCCAGGAACCAGAAATAACCGATGCCGATTTCGCTGTTGCGCAGTACCTTGTTGCTCCAGAGCATGCGCAGCTGGGTGAAATGGCACCAGAGCAGGTTCCACTGGAAGGGCCTGGTGCTCTGTGCCGGGTAACGGGGGATGAATAGGCTCATCACAAATACCAGCATGGCTCCCACCGTGCAGCAGGCGCAGGGAAGGGCGGCTGCCTGCCAGCCGGAGTCCGGCCCCCAGAGCTTCAGCAGGGTGTAGATGAGGTAAAGCGCGCCAATCTGCCCCACCAGCAGGGCCAGCATGGTGGAAATCTCCATCACGCCGCTGGCAAAGCCTATGTTCTCAGACCCCACAATGTCCTTTACCAGACCCTTCTTGGCAGGGCTGAAGAACATGGCCTGCACGCAGAAGATGCCGAAGCTCGTGATGGCCAGGGGAAGGTTCTGCAGCCAGAGGCCGGCGGTCATGCCCACCAGCACAAGCACCTGCAGCAGCACCATGGCCTGCAGAAGCCGGGTCTTGCACCAGCGGTCCGCAATCCAGCCGCCGAGCGGTGAAAAAAGAATAAAGGGCAGCACAATGAGCACTGAAAGCGAGTACTGCAGCTCCATGGCCATCCATATACCCAGGCCAATGAGCAGGAATTGCACCCCTTTTTCATTCAGGGCGTTCATAGACTGAATCACCGTGAGACTCCAGAAGGAACCCCACGGTGTTTTTGCGGATTTGCTTTCAGTGGGCTGCATGGTTGCATTATACTACCAGGCAGTCCTGCTGTAAAAGATAAAAAACAATTATTGCGGCATTGCCGGTGCCACTGGCATCTTCCAGTGGTTGTCTTCCATGAAGAGTAGGGCATTCTTGTGCTGCTGGGCGGCGGCCTTGAACACCCACTGCTTGGCTTCCTCGGTGTTCTGCGGCACACCGAGGCCGTGGTAATAGCAGCGGCCCATGTTGTACTGGGCATTGGCATTGCCGAGCAGTGCTGCGCGGTGGAAGCAGGCTGCGGCCAGGGCGTCGTCCTTGGCTATTCCTTCGCCGTTGCGGTAGCAGAGCCCCAGATTATTCAGGGCAGAGGGGTTGCCGGTCTCTGCAGCACGGCTGTACCAGTAAAAGGCCTTCTGGAGGTCCTTCTCCACGCCGGAACCGGAGATATAGCAAGTGCCCAAATTGTCCTGTGCATTGGAGTTGCCGTTTTCAGCAGCCATGGAATACCAGCGCACGGCTTCCTCCATGTTCTGCTGAACCCCCTTGCCGAAATCGTAGCACTTAGCCAGCTGAAGCTGGGCCTCCGGGTTGCCCTGGATAGCTGCTGTGTGGAAGATTGCGGCTGCTTCAGCTTCGCGCCCGGAGTTGAACAGGAAGGTGGCGTGTGCCATCTGTTCATCTATCTGGGTACAGGCTGCCAGAAAGAAGGCCATTGCGGCCAGGAGAGTTTTTTTCATGGTAAGTAATTATTCTCGAGTAAGAAGATAGCGCTCAGCATCCATGGCGGCGCGGCAACCCATGCCGGCGGCGGAAATGGCCTGGCGGTAGGTGGGGTCGGCCACATCGCCAGCGGCAAAGAGGCCGGGGGTCTTGGTGGCGGTGCCGGCTCCGGTGGTCACGATGAAGCCCGCTTCGTCACGGTCCACCAGGTCGCCGGCAAAGTTGCTGACGGGCGTGTGGCCGATGGCCATGAACACGCACTTCACCTCCAGCACGGTCTGGGTGCCATCAGTAGTGTTCTGCAGGGTGATGCTGCTCATCTCGCCCTTTTCATCGGTGTGGTAGGCAGCGATGGTGCTGTTCCACACCGGTTCAATCTTCGGGTTGGCGAGCGTTCGCTGCTGCATGGCCTTGCTGGCGCGCAGCTGGTCGCGGCGGTGAATCAGGTATACCTTGCTGGCAAAACGGGTCAGGAAGTTGGCTTCCTCGCAGGCGCTGTCACCACCGCCTACCACGCACACGGGTACATCGCGGTAGAAGGCGCCATCGCAGGTGGCGCAAGCGGTCAGCCCGTGGCCGATGAGTTCGCTCTCGCCTTCGATGCCCAGGTAACGGGCTCTGGCTCCCGTGGCAATGATGACGGACTCTGCCTTGTAGGCGCCGCCGGAGGTGGTGACGGTGAAGAGCCCGGTGCAGGCCTCCTGGGTGATGGAGAGCACCTCCTCATACGCAAAGCGTGCGCCGTGCTTTTCAGCCTGCTGGTTCATGTTGAACATGAGTTCCGGCCCCATGATGCCCTCCGGAAACCCCGGGAAATTCTCCACTTCAGTGGTGGTGGTGAGCTGGCCGCCAATCTGGCTGCCGGTGAAAACAAGCGGGTGCAAATCTGCGCGTGCAGCATAGATGGCTGCGGTGTAGCCGGCAGGGCCGGTGCCGATGATAATCAGTTTTTCGTCCATTTGCTGTGATTGTACCACGTTTTGGAAATGGCGCAAGATGATAATGCGTCAAAAATATAACAAGGATCCTGCATGGCAGCATTCGGGCTTGCTTCCCATGGCCGAATATGTGATACTGTGCCACCTGCATGAAACTGTTACGACGCAATCTGAGCCTGATGCTGGCGGTGAGATACCTCAACCCGCTGCGTACCATGTTTTCTGTTATCACCTTCATCTGCCTGGGCGGCGTGGCCCTGGGGGTCATGGTGCTCATCGTGGTGCTTTCCGTCATGGAAGGCCTGCAGCGCGAGATGGAAAGCCGCGTGCTGGCCTTCGCCCCGCATTATGTGGTGGCCCAGACAGATGGTCTCCAGCGAATCAGTATCACAGATGAGCTGGTGGACTGGAATGAATTGTCGGATAAGATACGGACGCTTCCGGAAGTGGTGAGTGTGTACCCCCAGCTGGAAGGTGATGCCTTTGCTCAGAGCGCAACCGGGCGCATGACGGTGCAGTTCACCGCCATTGAGCCGCATAACGAGCAGCAGACGGCCCCGCTGCAGGAAATGCTCCGCGCTGGTACCTTCGATTTTGGTGAGGGCCTGGACCAAGAATGTGTGATTTCTGCCACCACGGCCAATGCTCTGCATCTGTGTGTGGGCGACAGCCTGCACCTGACCCCGGTCGGCAGCCTGGATGAAGTGGCGGATATCTACGCCATGATTCAGAACCCGCTTCAGACCCATGAGAACAAACCCTTCATGGAGTCTGTCGGGGGGCTTTTCGATGGCGCTGTGACGGGAGAGTCCGGCACCGTAGTGGAAGATGCCCGCCTGGAGACAGTTGTGAACCACATTCTGGCGTTCAAGGGCGATAAGCTTCGCCAGAGTGAGAAAGAGGCATGCGCTACCTTCTATAACCTGGCCCAGACTCACCGCAACGGTGTGCCGTTCACCAATGAGCAGGTGCAGGCCTGGCAGGAGTGCGCCACAACGCTGGCCGGGCTCGACCGCGACAAGGAGGACGGCAAGGCTGTGAAGAGCATCAATGAGATGGTGATGCCCATGGATTTGCGTGTGGTGGGCGTGTACCAGACGCCGGAGAATATGCCGGGGCCGAATGTTTACGTGCCCCTGCAGATAGCGCAGGATGTGCTCGGCCTTTCTGTGGGCGGCACCAGCCAGATTCAGGGGATCTGCGTGCGCGTGCGCGATGCCAATAACCCTGGCTCCACAGAGGCTGATATTCAGAATCTGCTGCCGCAGGTTCAGGCCCCGGAGAGCGTGTATCCCACCGGGCTGGATTGGTACATTGCCCCCTGGACCCGTAGTTTTGAGCAGTGGTACAAGCTCATCGCCAATGAGCGCGTGATGATGAGCTTCGTGCTTTCCATTATCTCGCTGATTGCCAGCTTCTGTATCATGGCGGTCATGTTCACCATGTCCATGCAGCGTCGTCGTGAGATTGCTGTTCTTCAGGCTCTGGGTGCCACACCTGGCAAGATTATGGGTATCTTTGCCTGGCAGGGTATCATCATCGGCACGGTCGGTGCCATTTCCGGTGTGATTCTTGCGTTGCTGGTGCTATACTACCGCCTGGAGATTCAGGCTGCTCTTGCCAGCATCGGCATGGATCCGTTCCCCATGCAGGCGCATGGTATTACGCTGCCTGCGGTGTATGACCCCGCCACCTTTGCAGCCCAGGCTTTGCAGGCCTTTATCATGGTGACTATCGCCGCTATTATTCCGGCATTCATTGTGTCCCGCCAGGACCCCGCCAAGGCATTGCGCTCTAACTAAACTTTTCATGGATATCTACTGGATAGAGGATAAGAAGAAATGCGGCCCTGTAACGGTGCCGGATATCATTTCCCGTGTGCAGATGGGTGAACTCAGCCCGGATACCAAGGGCTGGCACGCTGGCTGCGAGCAATGGATGCCGCTGCGCGAACTGCCGGCGCTGTCCGATTTTCTCAAGGAAAAGCCCGCCGAGGAGGAGCGGGATACTCTTCCGTTGCCTGAGGAAGCCGTTTCCCCGGAGGTCGATTGCCCGGCCGGTATTCCGGAAAATGCGGTGCGGGTGTATCTGCCTTCTCCTGCTTCTCGTCTTCTTGCCCGCCTTGTGGACATGTCGCTCTACACCGCGGTGTTTTACACGGCAGTCTACCTGCGTCAGATTTCGTTTGACCCCGCCTTGCTGCCTTCCAACCCGCTGATGTGGCTGGGTTTTGTGGTGCTGGAGGCTCTGCTGGTTTATTTTCTGGGAGGAACGCCCGGTAAATTCCTGCTGGGAATCCAGGTCCGCCGAGTGGGGGAGGAGTCTATGACCATCGGCTGTTCTCTTGCCCGCGCCTTCATGGCCTTTATCGGTGGTATGGGCATGATGGTGTCTCTTCTGCCCTTGTTCATGATGGGCTTTTCCTGGTGGCAGCTCCGCACCCGCGGAATGACAATGTGGGATGCCCGCTGCCGCACGCTTCCCATTATGTTTAAGCCCATGATGGTGCTCCGCCAGTTCACGGCGGTGTTCATCATCATGATTACCTTCAATATCACGCTCTCCTGCATGGAACCCTGGCTGGAGCCTATGGTGCAGCAGGTGGAGCAGCAGTCCCCGGAAATGGGGCAGATGCTGCGCAGCATGATGCCCCCGGCAAAAAATGAATAAAATTGCCGTCTCTGTCCATTGTTGAACAAATGCCTTGTTGACAAGGGTATGTTGTTCTGCCATAATGGATATATGGCAACGATTCGCACATACGGGGCTGAGGTACGCCCCTCCCAGCCGTCTTTTTACATCCCCAACCGCGTGGATGAAACATCGCTTCCCGCCATCGTCAAGGCGATGGGCGGGGTCGAGAATGTAGCCTTCATGGTGGAAGAGGTGCTTGTTCCTTCTGCCAAGGTGATGAAGTACATCCGCGGAACGGGTAGCCAGGTCCTTTCTTTCAATTTCCGCAAGAGCAATAGCCGAGAGCTTCGCGAGAAGCTTATGGAGCTCATGCAGATGGGGCTGGATGTCATCTTTGTTCCCGGTCGCCCGAACAGCATTATCGGCACCATTTCGGATGTGCCCATGCCGTTCATGATGCAGCTGGGCGCTCTGCACATTGCCCCGGTTCCGGTGTTCGTGGGTAGTTTTCGCAATAATATCTGGCGTGCCTTCACCTCTGGCCAGGATTATGATTGGCTGACGATTGATTTCCTGCCCAAGCTGCAGTCCGGGCCGCAGACAGGTGAGCGCCTGCTGGAGGCCTGGCTGGAGGCCTGCTACAAGCGTTATGATGAGAGCCCGGCTTTCGAGAAATCCCTTGCCCGCGTGCTGGTGGAGAGTATGCGAAAGAATGCCAAGGTGGAGCTCATTGATGGCCTGGATGGCTCCGCGCTGCCTTATGGCATGATGCTGGGTGTGGCCATGGCTCTTTCCCGCTGGCTGAAGAAGAATGTGAAGGAAGAGCGCCTGGGTATCATCCTGCCTCCCGGTAAGGGCGGTGTCATTGCCAATATTGCTTGTTTCCTGGCTGGTATTGTGCCGGTGAATATCAATTACACCTCTTCCGAAGGTGCGTTTGAGAGCATTGTGCGCCAGAGCGGTCTCAAGCATTTTGTGACGGCCCGAGCCTTCATGAGCAAGCTGCCGCAGTTCCCCTGGCCCAAGGGCGAATCCATCATTCACCTGGATAAGACGCTCAAGAGCCTCGGCAAGGCAACGATTGCCAGCTGGGTGGCCTTTGCCAAGTTTGCGCCCATGCCGCTGGTTGCCAAGACCTTCGAGCTGGATAAGCGCTGCAAGGGCGATGAAGCGGCTCTGCTGTTCACCTCCGGTTCCTCCGGTGAGCCCAAGGGCGTGCCGATCACACACAAGATGATTCTCTCCAATACCGCTCAGCTGCTCAGTAAGGTGTGGATTCCGGAGGGCAGCCCCATTCTGTGCAGTCTGCCCATCTTCCACAGCCTTGGCCTGGCGTTCACCACCATCATGCCGCTGATTTATGGTTTCGGCATGGTGACCTATCCCTCTCCGCTGGATGCCAAGAACCTTAATGACCTGATTGAGAAATACAAGTGCTCTGTGGTGATTTCCACTCCCACCTTTGCCCGCAGCATGCTGCGCCGCGCTAAGAAGGATACCTACGCCAGCGTGAAATACTTTGTGGTGGGCGCAGAGAAGCTGCAGCAGGCTTTGTTTGATGAGTTCCTGGAGAAGTGCGGTGTGCAGTTGCTGGAGGGTTACGGCCTCACGGAAACAACCCCGCTCTGCGGTGTGAACCTGGATAAGGTAGGCCCCACGGAAGAGCAGCCGTACTATGTGCCCGGCGTGAAGGTGGGCACCATCGGCCAGCTGGTGCCTGGCCTGGCTGTGCGCATTACCGACCCGGATGACGACAACGTGCAGCTGCCTATTTCGGAGCAGGGTATGATCTGGTTCAAGGGCCCGAACGTGTTCGGTGGCTACATTGGCCGCGATGACTTGAATGCCGAGATTCTGCGCGATGGCTGGTTCAAGACCGGTGATCTGGGCTATGTTGACCTGAATGGTTTCCTGACACTGGGGGGGCGCCGTTCCCGCTTCTCCAAGGTGGGTGGTGAAATGGTGCCGCACGAGGTAGTGGAGAACGCCATTGAGGCCCATGTGGAACTGCCGGAGGGCTTTACCGGCCGCGCTGTGGCCGTGATGGGTGTGCCGGATGCCGCCAAGGGCGAGGCCCTGGTGCTGCTTTCGGCCGTGCACCAGTCTCAGCTGAATCAGGCTCTGGAGGGTATCAAGAACCACCTGGTGGCAGAAGGTCTGCCGCGCCTGTGGTGCCCGCGTGAAATCATTCCCGTGGAAGCCATTCCGGCCCTGCCCACGGGTAAGATGGACCTGAAGGGATGCCAGATTCTGGCATATGAGGCTCTGAATATTCCCCACTGATTACTATGGCAAATGAGAAAGTGAACAGGCCGGTGAATGTGCGCCGGCCTGAGGTGATGGAACAGGTGGCAAAAGACCTGGCCCGCTTCCATAGTCCCCTTGTGGATTGTATCCGCGAGCAGGGGAACGAGCTGGAATTACCCGGTATGCGCCTTTTCCTGGCGGATTCCTTCGGCTTCTGCGATGGCGTGAAACGCGCTATTGAGATTGCCTATGCGGCCTGCCGCCTGTTCAAGGACCGCCGTATCTGGCTCATTGGTGAGATTATCCACAACCCGGAGGTGAATGCCCAGCTGGATGCGTTCGGCCTGCTGCATCTGCCGTGGAGGATGGATGACCCGGCCTATGATGCGCTTACCCCCGAGGATGTGGTGATTATGCCCGCCTTCGGTGTGTCGGTGGAGTTGCGCCGCCTGCTGGATGCCAAGGGCGTGACGCTGGTGGACAGCACCTGTGGCAATGTTATCAAGGTATGGCAGCGCGTGCGTACCTATGCCGCCGCTGGTGTGACCAGCATTATCCATGGCAAGGCCCGGCACGAGGAGAGCATGGCCACGGCCTCCCAATCTCAGGGGGCAGACGGGAAGGGGAACTTCCTGGTGGTGTTCGATGCCGATGATGCACGCCTGGTGGCTGAATACATCAATGGCCGTGGTGATAGGGAGAGCTTCCTGCAGCATTTCAAGGGGAGTTATTCCTGCGGTTTCGACCCGGATGTGCATCTGGCTGAAATCGGCCTGGCTAACCAGACCACCATGCTGAAATCCGAGACTGCAGAGATTCAGGACATGCTGCGTGTCGCCATTGTGGAGCGCGATGGCAGCGATGCCCGCTTCCACATGTTCGATACCATCTGCGGCGCCACGCAGGACCGCCAGAACGCCCTTTTCAGCCTGCTGGAAAAGCCGCTGGATGCCATGTTCATCATCGGCGGATACAACAGCTCCAACACCACGCACCTCGCGCATATCGCCTCCAATAAGGTGCCCACCTTCTTTGTGTCCTCGGCAGAATGCCTGCTGAGCCGTGAGAGTATCCGCTGCTTTGACCTGGCGCAGAAGAAGGAAGTGGTGCGCCCTCTGCCCGCTTCGCTTTCTCATCCGGAGCGTGAGCTTCAGGTTGGCGTGACAGCCGGTGCCTCCTGTCCGGCAAATGTGATAGAGGACGTTATCTGCCGCATTGCCGAACTCTGTGGCTGCTCGGAAATCTGATAGCTGCTCAGATAAGTTTAGCAAAAATCACCTGAGGATTCTCGGGTGATTTTTTTTTGTTACAGTAGCGGGGAAAAAACTGCTGCTTTACAAATGGCGATTTGTGGAACGCAGATTTCAAAACGCAGAATGCAGAATGAGCAGTTAGTGCGCAGCCTAGCGGCCGCGCAAAGAAATGAAAATTACCTGAGATTTCTCAGGTGATTTTGTTTACAGGTGCGGCAACCGCCGCACACAAAATCACAATTCTGCATTCTGACTTCTGAAATCTGCATTCGTCAAGCTGCCATTTCAGCATAAAGCAAAGCCCCGCGTTCCTTATCGGAACACGGGGCTTTGACCAAAAATGAGACTTGGGGAAGCTTTACTTCTCCGGGCTCAGCACGAGGTAGCCATCAGCCGTGGAGCGGCCCTTCTTGGTTTCGGGGAAGAGGCTCTTGCCGGCGGGCAGGATGAACTTGGTGTCATCGTTGTCGTCCTCGGTCATGCCCAGGTCCTTGGTGTCCTTGACGGAACCGTCGCAGGAGAGCACGAAAGCGTGGCCGCGGAAAGAGGTGCCGTCAAATACCACAGCGTCGCCGGTGTAGGGGGTAGCGCTGGGATACACACCGCAGATGATGAGCGGGGCGTTGGACTTGGTCACGCCGTCTTTCACTGCGGGGTCATCGTTGTTCTTGCGCATCACGTAACCCATGGCATTCTCGTTGCGGGAAAGAGCAGCGCCGTTAGCCAGCTTTTCATCGCCTTCCTGCTGCACGTTGAGACCATTGCAGTTCACCTTGGCGAAGAAGGGTTTCTCTGACACGTTCTCAGAGGAGTAGTACACCTGGCGCAGGTAGGAGTTGGAGGTATCGCCAGTCAGGGTGCCGAAGTTCAGGTCAGGCTTTTCCTCCTGAAGGCGCTCAGCTGTGCTGTCGCAGGGGTAGCTGCCGTTGTCGGTCTTGAAACCCTGCAGCATGGTGTGCAGAGACTTCACGTTGGAGATAGCCTTCTGGCGGTCGCCGTCGTTCAGGTGGTCAAGGATGGGGCCGTAGCCGATGGAGGCCAGAGCTGCCAGAATGGCAATCACCACCATAAGTTCGATAAGGGTGAAACCCTTCTTCTTATTAAGTGCAGATACTTTCATGGTAATAGATAGAGTTTTCGGACTCAATATATATAGCACGCCCAGCCCCGTGTGGCAAGCTGCATTTTCGATTTTGAAGAAAAAAGCAGCGGCTTCGTCGTGAAGCCG
The DNA here is from genome assembly GCA_045132635.1 of Akkermansia sp. Lineage (GTDB taxonomy): Bacteria > Verrucomicrobiota > Verrucomicrobiia > Verrucomicrobiales > Akkermansiaceae > Akkermansia. The sequence continues at coordinate 63,463 of JBGUSR010000057.1, read as the reverse complement.
CTGCTGGTGATTGTACTTTGCCGGGGGTGCTTAGAATTGAATCTTGTAGCCTGCAGTGGCGTTGAAGTTCGTGTAGTCGCCTCTCAGCTCCACGGCGCCATCGGTAAAGATGCTGCCGGGACCCACCGGTATGGCGATGCCTGCCCCCAGTTCCAGGCCCAGGGCGCCGCGCTCCGCGCTTTCGATGTCGGCGCGTGTGGCATAACCCAGGAAGCCCACGGAGGTTTCGGACTGGGTGTCGCCGAGGTCATACTTGACCAGAGCGCGAGCCTCAAAGGCGCAGTCGCGGTTCAGCATTTGCTGGCCTGTCACGGCGGCATAGCGGGCACCGAGCCCCACCGTTACGGTGTCGAGCTTCTGTTCTCCCACGTTCAGCGCGGCATCAGAGCCGCTTTCGCTGTAGCCATCCACCTCGGTGTGGCGGTAGGAGATGTTGAACACAGGGCTCAGCAGGCTGTTATTGCCCAGCTGCACGCTTCGGCTCAGCTCATACATAAGACCGAGGGAAGAGCCTTCTGTGTCGCCCTTGTGGGTGTAGCCCATGGCGTAGCGCTTGTAATCCGCCTTCAAGGCGCCTTCGGAGGCAATTAAACTGTGGCTCCAGCTGCCGCTCTGGTAGCGGGCAAAGGCACTCAGGTACCCCAGGCCCATATCGGCATCGAGGCTGTCCGGGCCATCGCTCTTCAGGTCTCCATGCATGGCGGTGAGTGCCAGACCCAAGGTGAGCTTGTCGTTCACCTGCATGCCGGCGCCCAGCGTGCCACCCCAGCTGCTCAGGGTGTAGCCGGCGGCGGTGGCATCGTTATTCTGCTCGGCGCGGTTGCCTTCGGCATTCACCCAGGCAAAGAACCGACCCGGCTGCTCCAGGCTGCCGCTCTTGGCATCCAGCACCACGGCATCCTGGCGGCTGCCGCCCATGGCGGCGCGGTTGCGGATGGCGCTCAGCTGGCGGTCCATATCGCCGGCAAATGCCTGGCCCAGCGCTGCGGTGGAGGCACCGGCCACAGCTGCTGCGGCGCGATCATTCATCTCGCCGGCATCCACGGCCTCAATGACAGATTTCAGCGCACCCTCTTCCTCGGGTTCTTCCCCCATATACACTTCCGGCAGCAGAGCCACGCCGGCGCGGCCGTTGTGCGTGGTGGGATTCACCTGCAAGTTCACAAAAGTGCGCATACTGAGCTCAGACCACTTGAAGGACTCACGGGCATCAACCACATACACGCCTAACAGGTAATAATGGAGCGCTTCATTGTACTCATTACCCAGCCAGATTTTATCATTCGCTTCATCCACTTTCACCGATACCTTAACGAGCTTTTCCGCCTCGTCATCAGAATCGGTTATCCACATGGTGGTCAGGGTGCCTTCCTCATCATACTCCACACCCCACAGGGTAATGGCGTGTTTCGCCTCTTCATATTCTTCCGGAGCAATGGCCAGGGTGATGGCGCAGCCAGACGACAGTAATTCGCCAAAGTTGATTGAAGTAAAGGTTTCGGTGCACATCTGCATATCCACAAGGAAATCGGAGACATTTTCCTGCGTAAGCCCGTACTGGTCGAAATAATACCCATCTGTGCGGCTCATCGATACAGACAGCAAGTCTTCATCCCCAAAATCCTCGGGCTGCAAGTAAAAACGCGCCCATGCGTCTGCGTCCTCCATGCTCTCAGGACAGTAGATGCCGGAAACCCACCAGTTGACAGCAGAAAGGGCTTCGCCCCCCTCCTCCCAGAGCGCTTCGTTGTCATTGGCGTTAATCATCGTCTGCCAGATATCGCTGAGCTCTTTCGGGGCTTCGGAGGTCAGTGTGCTGCCCACCTTGCTATTCTGCCACCAGGCAATAATGTTGGCTGCGGAGGCCGCATAGCACATGTTGTCATCGGCATCGCCATCGGAATTATCAAGTTTATTGGCATCATACCAGCCACCGGCTTCACTCACCCCCTCGGTCCAGTAGGTTCCGGTGTAAAGTGTTTCGTTTGCTGTGGCTACGCCAAGCGTAAGCCCCATGGCTAATGAAAGAAAACGCGTAAGCTTCATATAAAAGGAATCAATGTGGTGGGAATTATGGCGAATTCCTGACAGAATGTCAATCCGGAAGTAGCCCTATGCCGGTATACAGAGCCTGCTTATCTCAAGTGTTGCACCATGCGCCGGCGCTGAAAAGAGCGGCATTCAGGAAAAATGAATCAGGAGACACAGCTTCCCCCGATTGGATAAAAGAAAACCCGCCCAGACTATGAAACCGTGGGCGGGTGCGCAATGTGGAGCCTGGGTGTTTGTTGCGAATTACTTGCGACGGCGGCGCAAGGCCAGACCGGCCAGGGCCAGCAGGGAAAGCGTAGCTGTAGTCGGCTCGGGCACTACATCTACACGACTGAAGCTGCCGGAGAGCACGATATTGCATGTGCCGCTCGAGTTGCCAGTCTCAATCGAGTACTTCAGGTTGTGGGCATACCCGGTGATATCCTCACCGTTCATGCTGATGGCTCTGGAGTCCGAGGTATCGGGAGTGAGGAGTAATTGGGTGTTTTCCAGCATGGCTGCCAGCACTTCTTCGGTAAAGAAGGACACGTTCCCCACGTTCTGAACCAGAGTGAGCGAGAAGGTGAGCGTTCCCGTCTCTCCGGCTGTGGCCAGGGCATCCAGCGTATTGCCGCAGAAGCCTACTTCGAGCACGGAATCGGAAGCGAAGATGAAGTCCTGGCCGCCCATATTCACGCTGGAGCAGACGCTGTTTTCCCAATAGTCCGGAGCCACGGCTTCAAAACCATCCACGGAGAAACGGATCTCGCCGTCACCCAGCACGAGGTCACCTGTGAAGTTCATCTGCCCCGAGGAATTATTCACCAGCAGCTTACCACTGTTCAGGGTGATGGCAGAGAAAGTGCCACTGCCCTGCACGATGCCGCCGTTCACCACAATAGCATCAGTGCTGGAGATGGTGCCGTTATCGTTGACCAAGGTACCTTTGGATTTCACCTCCATCGACTTCGTGTTGTAGGTGGCATCGGCAACCGTCAGCGTAGCGCCGGAGTCAATCGTGGTTTTACCGGAAACGGCAGCATTCATGTTCTTGACCGTCAGCTTGGAAGCATTCAGCTGAACAGAATCGGCCTTGACTGTTGAACCGGAGCTGCCTTCCAGCACCACGCGGGCACCGTCCTTGGCAACCAGCTTGCCAAGGGTGCTGCCATCCGTCACGCCACGAAGGGATACGGTGGAACCGCTGACCTCTGTTGTATCAGATACATTGAGTGTGGCTTCCTTCGTGGAAACAATGTACGAATCACCCGATACCTCCAGCGTCTCAGCCTTGATGTCCACATCAGGGGCAGCAAGGATGGTTCCTTCACGCACATTGGTATCATCCGCACGCAGACGCAGGGTTCCTTTGGAAATGACCTTGGTGGTTCTCGATTCTTTCCCTTTATCAAAGGTAAGGGAGTCGCCCATGCGGTCATAGTTAAACTCCTTGGCTTTCTCATCGTCCTCATGATATCCCTTGAAGGTGATATCCGACCCGCTCAGCACGACCGAGCCTGTAAGAGACGTTTTGGGCGAGGTGAAACAAATTTCGCCATCCTCCAGTTCACTGAACTCGGGGAACCAGGCGGCAAGCTGCTCCTTAATCTCCACTTCGGTGTTGCCATCCAGAACGACCACATATTCACTCAATTTCTCCAGTTCACCGCTTTCCTTAAGTTCTCTGGCCTTTGCAGCAACGGCTGAAAGAACGTCAGAATTGCCAGTCACAATGGAGGTGTTGACGATGGTGAGCTCCTTGCTATTCTCAATAATGGAAATCACATCATCATCGTCATCATCATCATCACCGTCATCTTCGTCTGTCAAAGCCAGCACAATTTCAGTTAATGTACCACCGGCAATACCAATGACTGCTACAGCAGCAGCGTATTTAGCAGCCTTCACCTTACCGTATGTCTTGAGGCCGGTCGCCACAATACCGGCAGCACCGCCAGTAATGGCTGCGGCATCAGCAATGCCTTCGATGACTTCGCCGGCGCTGGGTCCGCCTTCACCGCCACCAGGGTCAATATCCGGGGTGTCAGGTTCTAAGTCAGGCTCATAGTCTGGCTCAACTCCATCGTTAAATTCCTCCTGTACAATTTCATCGGCCACATCATTGGGTACCTCCTGGGCTTCCGGAAGTTCGCCGCCTGAAGGATCACCGGAAACATCGCCGGAGAACACCTCGGCTGTGGAAGGATCGGAAACACCACCTTCAAACAAGCCCTCGCAGCCCGTCAGAATCAAGGTGGAGTCATAGGTAATAATGCCGGAAACCTGAATCTTGCCTTCCAGCAACGCAAACTTATCCATGATTCCCTGGTCGATATGCAGGTTACCATAGCCATAGAACACAGAATCCGTATTCAGGGTGATGGAGGCATTCGTCATCGAATTCAGGAAGTCCTGCATGGCGGTCTTATACATATGCAGATAAGAGCCGGCCTCAAGGTTCAGGGTCAGAGAGACTGCGGGATTGCTGCCTTCGCCATCATAATCATAGCTGGTGGGGAGAGCATCTTTGTAATGAGTCTCAAAGCCGGAGTTTCTGGCAATGACGAGCTCGCGGGTTACCAGGGTGCCATAGCCGGCACCGACTCCGCTCAGCGTAGTTTTGCCATCAACAATCAGCGTGGAACCGGTTCGCATGCCCAGACATCCTTCGAAGGAATCAGCCATCACCTTGGTGCCGCCGTACATAACAAAAGCACCCTTGCCGCTGATAGTGTTCAGCGCCATTGTGTCGGGGTCAAAACCACCGATTACGGTACCCTCCGGTCTCGCGGAATTGGTCAGATTCAGTCTGGTACCGGATTCCAGTCTGATGGTATTCACGTTTGTAAGGTAGCCATCGCCTGAGAGTGAAGCCTTGTCTTTGAGCTCAAGTATTCTGGAGTACAGAGTGCCCGCATTGGTGGATTCGCCGGTCAGGGTTGTGGTGCCCGACTGTTCGTTGCTGACCTTCATGGTGGCACCAGCGCCGATGCTCAGGGCACCGGTATAGGAGGATTCAACCGTCATGGTTGCCCCGGAGCCGATATCCAGAGCGCTCTCAAAGGAGGTAGCCGTGGCGCGTTTTTCTGCGCCCAGCACCAACTTACCGGTACCGGTTACAGTGCCCAGCTCAATAATCGGGCCACTTATGGTCAAATCCAGCAGCGCGCCTTCTTCCATGGCGATGGTGCCGGTCTTGAAATCACCGTTGCCCGTCATGGACAGGGTGGCATCGCTCTTGAGTTCGAGAGTCGAGAGGTTCAGATCATTGACGGCAGCGATGGTATCAGCCTCCGTTACTGCAGGAGTATCGCCCTGAGCCGCGGTTACAAGGCGGCGCTCGCCATCGCCCAGAATCAGCGTGCCGGTCTGCAGACCGTAGGCGTTGCCGATATCGTTCAGGCTAACCTTGCCATTCTGCACGTGGAGTGTTGCTCCTGCCTCGGGGCCCATGTCCACGGTGTCGGCAGTAAAATCACCGGAAACGGTAAAGGTGGTATCACCTGCCAGCATGAGGCCAGGGCAGTTGAACGAAGTGGCCACGGCACTGGTGGTGCCGGAGGTGCCCAGGGCCAGTGTGCTGCCGCTGGTTCCGTTCACCGCACCCAGACTCAGCTTTTCGCTGCCCCAGAGATTAAGCGTAGCGTTCTCTGCCAGCGTGGTAGCCGACTGCACAAGCAGGGTGCCCGCACCGCTCAGATTGACCTTGCCCTCGATGTTCAGATTCTGCGTGGTCAGGCTGCCGTTGATGAAAGAATCGATTACCAAGGAGTTCTCATCTTTCTGGACGCTTATCAGCGTGGTGGTAGAGGTGGTGAGAGCGCCGTCGGACTTGATATCGAGCAGGCCCCGGAAATCCGGCAGTTCGGCAGTAGTGCGGATTGCCTCATCACCATCACCCACCTGCAGGGTACCAGTGCCGGAAACAGAGGCCGTCAGCCCACTCGATACGCCTGTCAGAGCAAGGGTGGAGTCCGTATTCAGGGAAATCACGCCCGTTTCCACAACAATGGTGCCGCTGTTGTTCAGCAACGCGCTTTCGGTAAGAGTCAGGCTATTGGTCTGCAGGGTGCCGGCATTGGCGGATTCATTCAGAAGCGTTGTGGCTCCGGAGACATTCAGCCCGGCATCGCTCTTGATATCCAGCATGCCCTCGAAGGATGAAACCGTGACCGATGTGGTGTCGGCGGCGTCCCCATTTCCCAGAACCAGTGTGCCCGCCCCCTTCAGAACGCCGAGGTCCATCTCCCGGCTGCCAGTCAGCTCGAGCCGGGAGCCTGTGCCCAGTGTCGTTTCTCCGGTGACATTCAGGTAACCGGAGGCAATTACTCTGGCATTATCATTGAGATTCAGATTAGCGGCTGCAAGAGAGCCGTCAATGTAGTTGTAGCGGTTATACAGGTTGGCCGTGTTTGTAACAGTAAGAGCCGCATCAGAGCTTACTTCTACTTCTGCATCGAAAACGCCGCTCACGGAAAGCGTTGTATCCTTCTTACCATCCGTCAGCGTCCCATCGCCCAGTTTCAGCGTGCCCCAGCCCTTGGTTGTGTCCATCTGCTCCACGGATTCGAAGCTCAACGAGACGTTCTGCAGCTCGAGAGAGGTGTTGGCGTATAATTTGGCACCCTTGTTCACCGTGATTTTCTCAAAGTCTGCTGCGTTCAGTCTCAATGAACCGTACTCGAACCAGGGGGCAATGTAATCCGTCGTCACGAGGCCATTGATGGTGAAGGTACGACTGGAGCCATTCCCCTGCAAAGAAAGGAATTGAGTGGTCAGTTGGGTGTCGCTGTTCACGGTGAGGTGGTATGCCTCCACCGAATCTGCGGTCACGATGGTATCGAACCCGCTCTCAGACTCGCCATCGCCCAGCACCAGTTTACCTCTGCCAAGGGTCGGGCCGTAAATTCTACCCAGATGTGCTTCCGTGATATTTTTAACGGTCAGTGTTGGGTTGGGCGCCAGTTGAGTTTCGGCAAAATGCACGCGTCCCGAGCCTGTAAGAGTTGCATCCTGGGTGAGGCGCAGAACACCCCCATTCGAACCATTGATGTAACCTGCATTATTCAACTCGCCCTTCAGCGTAAGCTGGGAGATGACAAGCTCGGCATCGCGGTTCACGGTAAGATTGATATCTTCTAATTCATCAATCTTAGCCTTGGTGGTGTATTGACCATTTTCTACAGCGGCCCCGCTGCCCAGCACCAGATAGGTATCCGTTCCTCTCGTCTCGGAGGTAATCTTGCTGACCTCTACATCTGTGCTGTCCTGTACCGTCAGGGTGACACCCTCAGCCAACCGGATGTCACCTGCCTGCAGACCGCCGGCAATAGTCGAATTGCCCGAAATCACCAATGTATTATTGTCCCCGGTTATCAGGGCTGCATCTCGTCCAATCTGCAGGGTTCCCCCCAGAACGGTATAGGGAGCAGAAGCTGCGGACAAATCCAGCACAGTATCGAGCTTACCATCGGTAAGCTCGCCATCGCCTAGCTGCAGGATACCGCTGTTGACAAAATGGTCGATGGTTGCGGTGCCATTGAGGCCGACCGTGATACCCTCGTTGATCGTCAGCGAGTCTGCATCCAGGCTGCCGGTACCGCTCAGGGTCAGGTTCTGAGCTGCGGTAATCGTCGTGCAGCTGATGGCGCCATCATTGAGGATAGTGCCCTTGAGGGCGCTTCCGTCTTGCAGCTTCAAGCTAGCATCCCGCAGCACCTGCAACTGCCCGATTTCCGCTATGGCCGACATCGTGACCACGGTGTCCTTTTCTTCATCGGTCAGCTCTCCGTTACCCAGCACCATGGTGCCGTTGTTGGTCACAGTTCCCAGAGTAAACGCTGTGCCATCGAACATGGAGAAATCGCCGCCTTCTGCCACCGTGAGAGAAGTGATATTGCCAGCAGAGCTCACCTTCAAACTGGCATCGCCCTTCACTTCCAACGCATAGATGTCAAACGAGGAGGAAGACACCAAGGTGTCACGTTCATCATCCCCCGTCCGCACGCCATCACCCAGCACCACCGTGCCGGTGCCGCCATTGCTGTAACTCACCGTAAACTGACTCTCCTTCCCTGCTTCGCCGCTGATGATAAAGGTCGAATCATCACCCACCATCACATGGGAACCATTGACAGACGTCGCCTGAACATTCGTGGAGGTGTTTCGGTCGACTTGTAACAACTCGAGCGTGCCGGTGCCGCTTATATCGCCCAGTTGCAAAACTTCGCCGCTCTTCAGGGTGAAAGTCTTGCCGTCAGCCAGAACTGTGTTCTTCGCATGCACCTCCGTTTTAGACAGCACGACGTCGCTTTGGTGCGTCAGGGTTTCGGTGGTCAGTACACTGTTGCCATATCCTTTGTAGTTATTGGAAGACTTGCCGTAGGAATCACCGGTCAGCGTTGTAGTGCCACCCACCGTCAGGTCACTGCCATATGTGAGGTCAAACGTACCGGTAAAATTCTCATCAATCTCAAATGCCCCCATGGCACTGAAGTCCAGTACCAATTTACCAGTGCCATCCACCGATTTAAACGCCTGGACATTTTCCGAGTCGATGACTAATTCTGCCCCATTGCCGAGGTAAACGCAGCGATGGAAAGCATCGACATCAGCCTCTCCCAGCGTCTGGAAGTTGAAAGTACCGGCAATACTCAGACTGGCGCCTTCGTTCAGCTTCAGGCGGCCGTACTTCATTGTCAGGGTTCCGGTTTCATCAATATAGGAATTACCATAGAGATCCAGGCTATCCTGGCCTTTTGTCCAATCACCCGTGCCGACAGTCAGGGAGCAGAGATTATTCAGATAAAAGCCGCTATATGCCTCGTTTGAATTCGCATCTCCGGCCTGCAGAACACCCTCGATGGTGACATAGGCTTTAGCGTGGGGAGATTCGCCGGTTGGTGTCTGATGTGTACCGCCAATGACGATTCTGCCATGGCCTTTCACATCCGCGTTCAGGGTAACGGTGATAGGGTTAGTACCTGTCTCTTTCAGGAAAGCCAGAACAGAACCACTATTCATGCTGACGAGTGCAGGTTCAACCACTTGCGCATCGCCATCCCCGCTCACAATCGCCGATTGCAACGAGCCGGAGGTAAACCATACCAGCTGGGAACCGGTCTTCATGTCAACCTGGGCAGCTTTCATACCTCCATACAGGCTGATCTTGCCGTCCTCGGTAAGCTCGATGCTTGTGCCCAGCAGGTTGCCATTCACCACGAGGGTACTACCCACAGTGGCGCCATCGGCCAGCTCCAGTGTGGCGTCCTTCTGGATATATACGGTTCCGCTACTTACGCTATTGATAGATACGTAGGTGTCAGCTGCCCCATCAGTCAGCACATTATCGCCCAGTTTCAGCCTGCCTGTGCCATTCACTGTATCCAGGTTAATCTGCCGGCTGTTGGCTATGGTCAAGGTGCTTCCGGTCAGCGTTGTTGTGCCGGTGACTGTCAGGGCGCCGGTGCCTGTCAGGCTTGCATTGCCGCTGTGGGTCAGGTCCTCTGTTACCAGACTGCCGCTATTTGTAGAATCCTCGGTCAGGCTCAAATTGCCCTTCAGATGCAGCTGTACGCCGTCGGAAACGCTGCCGGCATTGAAAGTGATGTTTCCATATGATGTGATGGACAGGGAGGAGGTGTCCCCCTCTGCCTTCACGATGTCGCCCAGGTCGATGTTTTTGCCGTAGATGCTGCTGGAAGCACCGGCTAGCAGGTTGATGGTGTCTATCTTAAAATCAGTCAAGGTAGACCCGGCGATTATTCCCGCGACGGGCTCTGTCCCGCGACTATCTACCACTGAGCCGTTGGCAAGAGTCAACGTTCCGATTATTGCCTGGGTCTCATGAAGCTGCCACTGCTTGCCACCTCCGATTATGATGCGGGTTTCATCAACTACCCTCAGAGTGGCATTTTCCCCAAGCGTGACGTTGCCACCATTGATTGCCGTGACCTTTTGCGTCTCGCCGGAGTTAACGGTTATATCCTCTGCAAAGGCAGATGTGGAAAAACAGGGAACGCTTGCGGCCAGAAGGGTCAGGAGCGAATAGCGCAAACGAAGAGGCAGATGAAGTTTCATGACAAAAATAACAGAAGAAAATGAGTAGCAAAACAGCTAAAATGCAATATCTTAAATCTACCACAGCAAGGGGTGCTGTCAAGTAAATTTTCGCCTGAACGATGTATTTTATCGCGTGTTGCGCGATGGTGCAATTAATCGGAGAAATTAATTTTACCGAGATAAAACATGGTGCCAGATTAATAGATGCGAGATTGCAGGGCAGTTTCATCGGAGCACGGGTTTAGTCCCGTACATCATGGGCGGCAAAATCGCGACTGAGCCTGAGCAAAATGCCCCCGGTACGTCCCTGTTAGTTTCTGTTCTCATCGGGCTTTCGCCTTATGAGCCGGGAAACCTCGGGCCGCTTGTGGTAATATCTGCGAATCTGAATGCCTGGAGCCTATTTCCTGCGGCGGCGTGCGGCCAGTGCGCTCAGGGCGAGTAGGGAGAGGGTTGTCGTAGCGGGCTCAGGGATGACCGGGGTCAGATTCCATGTGTTGCTTTCTGCTACATTTACATAGCTGCTAGAGTAGATATAGACGTCTCCATATTTGGGGACATCGCTGTATAGGTCCAGATAAAGCGTCAATGGATTCTCCTCCTTATACATTACGTCAACCTCAAGCAGTTGAGTTTTATAGTCATCGGAATCCGTTATCCAGATGGATTGCAGCCCTTTTTCATCATATTCAATTCCCCAAAGAGTAATTGAGTGGAACAGTTCTTCGTTAGTGTCTCCAATCCCCAGAGAAAGAGGGGCGCCGGCTGCTAAGCCCGCCTGTATTTGCTCCAGTGTGACGAATGTTCCGGTTAACTCCGGTCCGTCATATAGGAGGAAGTTCCCCATGGACTCTAGCTTGTCGCTGTTAACAGTGGAGATGAGGTCCCAATAATATCCACCGAATGTATCGATGTCAGTAGCGATAGCGATAGGTTGTGGGAATTCCTCATCTGAGTATATCGCGTAAACGGCTCGGTCATTGTTATCATCGTCATCAAGGCCGGTTATGCCTTGATAATCACCACCCAGCCACCATTGTATTGCACACGGAACAAACCCTGCGTCATCTATCGTGCAGGCTGCTTTGAACGTGTCCCATACAGCTGCGCCGGTAGGTGTGCCGGCTGGTACGGTGTATTGTCGTTGCCAGTAGTCAATGATATTGGCGGCACTGGCAGCCCAGCACAGGTAATCGTCTCCGTCACCTTTTTGTTCATTTTTTTCGTAGTCAATCCATCCCGATTTAACATTTACACCGGGAACCCATAGCGTATCGGCCATCAGTTGTGGGCTCATCAAGGCTAGTAATGTAAGGATGGTGTGACGAAGGCGAGGCATAACGTGCAGCTGTTTGTTGTAATCCTTGGCAAGGTAGCATTTTTCCTTTTAGTTGTCAAAAGAAAAGTTTAAGCCGGTTTGTAATCAAGAAATCGGAGAATTTGCTCCTTATAGCTGTAATTCCCGGATTGATTCAATCAATACAACGTCCCAAAAAAGTGGGCATATTCCGAATGCCGCGCGATGCCCTGATTTGATGCATAAAACGCTGAAAAACAAAGAGCGGCAGTCGTGAAACTGCCGCTCTCTTTTCGAATGTATGTTCACCTTCCGCCGGCTTCACGGATTCTGCCAGCGAACTGATATCTCCCAGGGCAATCAATTCCCGAATCTTCTCCGGGGCTTGGTAATGATGGAGAAGGAGAGCCCCGTTATATGACGGGTAGCCGTCCCTGTGACAATAAATGACATCTAGACTTCCATCTTCGTTCCAGATGCCGATGTGCGATCTTGTACTCGTCGTTTGGTTGTTGTTGGGTTATATGTTGGAATGCTCACACATTCAATGCATGAGAAGAGGGCGAAATAACCCGCTCATGCATATATAGCCCCAAAAACGACCGTTTTTCACCGGCATTCAGGAAAATGCTGTTTCTATGGTCATGGTGTCATTAATTGTGTATTGCCGACATTCGAGCTGGAAAATTGTAAGAAATCTCGAAAACTATTTTTTCCGCGTGCTCTCTTTTATGATACCTATAATGACAGCGATAACCGCAATGGTGACAATACATCCGAATACGGGATAATCATGAAAACTGTTTTTTCTGAAAAAATGGCGTCCAAATACCGCTATGAAAACAACAATCAGGATGCCAACGTACTTCATTGATGCAAGACCACTGTTGTTGCCATTTTCAGCACCGTCATTATTGTTACCAGGAACAGCAATATGTACGGGAGGCGGGGGAGGCAATGGTTTTGAAAACACCGTGCCGATACTAACCCAATCACCGCCATTGACATCCTGCAACATAACAGCATCATTGTAGATGCCTTGAGTATAGGCATTCTGAATCATTGCAACAGGGAATGGCCCCTGCACAGAATCATCGCCTGGAATATAGATGTAGTATTGTTTCATTGCATAGGAAAAGGCTTAAATTGGACGCAGCGGCGATGCGCCGTACGGATTGTTCTCGTTCTTTGAGGGCATACAGCCCAAGACGATAATAAAAACCAGAGCCGCTAGGTCAGATGGAAGAAAGTCTTCAGCAAGAATAGTTACCAGCCCCAGCACATCAAATATACCGCTAATGACAGCTCCAGCTGCGCCATTGTAGCCAGCATCCTGTAATCGACGGTAACAGAGTGCCATGTTGGGTACAAATAAGGCAAGAGTCATCAGGATATATACCACGGTATATCCGATTTCTCCAAAACACATGGAAAATATACACATTATCAGGCAGGCCAGTTGATAGTACCAATACTCAGACTTACAACTTCTCCCCTCAAAGCAGGCGTACCGCTTCATATTACTGGTGAAAGCGTTGATGACGTTCCAGCCGAAAGATGGCCTGACAGGGTGCGTGTAATTCGCTTGATCAACCCTAGGAGGCGGTGGTGGAACTGTGTGCTGTGTTTTCTTGCTGAATGTTGCTTCTATCGGCACCCACTCAGGCGACCCTTCCCACCACAGCTTAGTGCCAGGGGGATACATACCATGCTCAAAGGCGCGTTTCACCATGGCCTCGGCATAGGGACCATGGGGAGATGCACCGGGCTCAGCCACATAGTACTGCTTCATATTTCCTAGATAATAGAAAAGAAAAACCTTGCTTTCGCATGCCGGGAGATGCTGATGGAACAAAATCCCAGCACACAGCCGGCTCGAAAGAAATGATTACCTGATGTTTATTTTTTTCGGAAAAACATCCACACGACTATGATAAAACAAATAATCAGCACGAAAACAAGGAAATCCATCACAGAGTTATCGCCTACATCGTGTGTGCTGTAGTAGTCTCTTGCTGTTTCTGCGCTTTTCCGAAATCCGGCTAATTGAGCATAGGCTGGTACATTGACCAGGAGATATGCAAGAAATACTGTAATGGCTGTAATGAATGATTTTAGTTTGTTTTTCATATATAGCATGAATGGGTTATAGTGAAGTAATATGGTTACTCCAGCGGAAGGACGGCTCAGGCCGGAGGTAGCGGAGAGGAGCCGTATGGATTGTTCTCGTTTTTGCTGGGCAGGAAGAAAAGCACCCAACCATAAATGGGAATAAGCATAAACCAGCCGCTTCGCCCGGTGTCATGGCAACGGCGAACAGCAACTGCACTTATCGGAACCAAGGTTGCAAAACGGAAAATGAGCTCCAGTAATAACCCCACCCCCTCTGCATCGCATTCTGCCAAAACAGCTTTAGCAATAACAATAGGGATATACAGTATAAACCACGCAAGTTGGAAGAACCAGTATTCCGAGCGTGAGGCGCGCCCGCTGAACTGGGCATAGCGCTTCATGCAACTGACAAAAGCGGTGATGGGATTCCAGCTCTTAGTGTTGGCCCTACCTTGAAAATGCCCCACAGCCGATTTGACGCCAGAATGCAAGGCGGAGCCCAATAAGTTCTCGATAGGAATCCAGGTGCCTGTATCAGGCCCCCAGACCATTGAGCCGGCAGGATATGTTCCTTTGTAATAATCAGTCAATACTGTAGATTTGGTGTAAGGCCCCTGGGGCTGCATTCCGGGTTGAGCCACATAATAGACGGCTTCTTCTTGTGGAGGGGGCGGAGCCTGGAATGGAGGCGGTACGGCAGGAGCAGGTTCCGCCTGTGTAGCGACAAAGATGCTCTGTATCGGCATCCATTCTGACGCGCCTTCATACCAAATTAAGGTGTCAGCCGGGAAAACGCCCTGTTCAAAGCAGGTACGAACCATTTCTTCAGGATATGGGCCTTCCTGGCTGCCGCCTGGTTTACATATGTAGTATTGTTTTATGTCAGTTGAGTTATTGGGTAAAGTTTCGGCTGGTGTGGTAGAACCCTCATCTGCGGAAAGGTTTTGAGATTGTTTTTGGCAAGTGTTACTATTCTTCCTCCGTCTGATATAGTAGTACACTCCACAACCAGCAGCAGACAAGATTACAATGGTAATAAAGACCGGAAGTAGATTTGAAGATGTCTCTGGTTCCAGCGACCGAAGAAGTTGGTTATACTTCTCGATATCGTATGTATTTCCATCTCTCTTACTGTATTCCAGATTTTTTTCAGCTATTTCAAAGCAATCGTTAGCCAATCCGGTGTAATACCTGACGTTGCTCTCAGCTCCATTCCGTTCTGCTTCAGCAGCTTTTCCTTGGAAGTAAAAAGCCGCCCGCAAGGCATCGCTAGCTGAGCCGCCTTCATAGGCCCCCTGATTCGCTCTTTCCCAGCCAGCCTGTTCTCTGGCATACTCCTGGCTCCTTTTTCGCGCAGCCTCCTGAGAAGCTCTAATTGTAGCCTTCATTTCATCAGAAACAGGGGCAGCCAATGAATTAACTCCGCATAGCACAAACGATGCGGCCACAAAAACGATTTTCTTAAGATAGAAAGACATGGAGTCAATGTAGAAATACTGCTTCATTGTACGTTAGGGAGGTTTTGGGAAGAGTTATGGGCGAGTTTGCAGTCATTAGCCTCCGTCATCGCAGTGCTAAGTAGCTCCTCGCGCACCTCTTTTCCATTCGCAAGAAGGTGCCGAATGGTTTCAAGGAGTTCGCTTACCGGAATCTGGAGAGAGATGGCAGGCATGACCAGTTTTTGAACGTTGAGAATTTAGCACATTCTGTGGCCAAAAGTAAGCAGTATATACGCACGCAGAGCTGCGCAATATGCAATGTGCTAACTTTTATGACTTGAATCGGTTTCATTCTGGTCATAAATGCGCGATTTTGGTACAATATGAGAGATGAATGAAGTAAACCAACGTCTGAGGTCTGCCGTTGAATTGGCAGGAATCCGTCGGCCTGAGCTTGCTTCATTGCTCGGGGTGAGTGTTACAACGGTGAATGGATGGTTCAGCTCCGGGAGAACGATTCCGAAGCTGAAGCAGAATGCCATTGAGGCCATTGTGAAACAAGCCCGCCGCCCGGAGCTTAAATTTGATGACATCGTGTCGTTTTCTGTCCGACTCACTCCGCTTGAATGGAAACAACTGTGTGATATTGCCGGGGCTGAATCTCTTTCCCCGCATGAAGCAGAAGCAAAGGTGCGCGAGCTGTTGCAGAAAGCCTGGGGCAAGCTCAGTGCTCGTCACTGAATTCTCCGATTTCAGCACCCCACAAATAAAAAAATCTTTTCTACTGTCATTCCGTCATTGTGTCTCTGAGACCATGCCAGGATAGAGCAACCCGCCTGGCTGCTGAGGTCAGAATGGGGGGGGCAGTTGCTTATATAATTGCGCCGGGAAACGTGAGTATCACGCAGTCAAAAAGAGGGCATATACAGAGGCCTTAAAGTGGGCATATGTTGGGCATATACGGAGGGCATATCTCAAATGTCGCACGATGTCCCGATTTGACGCATAAAACGCTGAAAAAGAAAGAGCGGCAGTTGTAAAACTGCCGCTCATCGGAGCTACCGGCTGTGGGACTCGAACCCACACTCTTTTGGGAACTCGATTTTGAGTCGAGCGCGTCTACCATTCCGCCAAGCCGGCGTGGGAGTGGTGATGTGCGATGATTAAAACGCGAAAGCAGAGCAGAGTCAAGAGAAAATCGAAAATATGGCAGAGAATGGGGCAAAAGGAGGCGGAAATTGAGAGAGTAGCAGATTTTGTGCTCGCATCTTCTGGAAAAATAGATATAATAGCGGCAGCAAGGTATCACCGTTACACAGTGCGGTGCCGAGCATTTTTCCAACATAACATAATCCAATATTATGCAGTACACACACGAAGTCGAACAGATGTGTTGCGTCAAGAAGGGCTGCAATCACGGCCCCGCTCCCATCCCCCAGGAGGGTGCCTGGACGCAATCCACCAAGATTGAGGACATCTCCGGCCTTACCCACGGTGTGGGTTGGTGCGCTCCTCAGCAGGGTGCTTGCAAGCTGACCCTGAATGTGAAGCAGGGTGTTATCCAGGAAGCTCTGGTTGAAACCATCGGATGCTCCGGTATGACCCACTCCGCCGCTATGGCTTCTGAAATCCTTCCCGGCAAGACCGTGCTCGAGGCTCTGAACACCGACCTCGTGTGCGACGCCATTAACACCGCCATGCGCGAACTCTTCCTGCAGATCGTGTACGGCCGCACCCAGAGCGCTTACTCTGAGGGTGGTCTGCCCATCGGCGCTGGTCTGGAAGACCTGGGCAAGGGCCTGCGTTCCCAGACGGGTACGCTGTACGGCACGCTGGCCAAGGGTGCCCGCTACCTGGAGCTGGCTGAAGGCTACATCACCAAGCTTGCTCTGGATGCCGACGGCGAAATCACCGGCTACCAGTATGTGAAGATGGGCCCGATGATGGAAGACATCAAGAAGGGCATGGACGCCAACGAGGCCATCAAGAAGCACACCGGCTCCTACGGCCGCTTTGCTGATGCCGCCAAGTACATCGACCCCCGTCACGAGTAAAGAACCCCTAAATATAGAACAAGATTATGCCTCTTTTTGAATCTTATTCCCGTCGTATCGACCAGATCCTTCCGGTTCTTGCTCAGTACGGTATCAACTCCTGCGAGGAAGCCGAGAAGGTTTGCCTTGAAAAGGGTATCGACGTGCGCGAAATCGTGCGCGGCATTCAGAACATCGCCTTCGAGAACGCTGGCTGGGCCTATGTGGTAGGCGCTGCCATCGCTATCAAGAAGGGCTGCACCAAGGCTGCTGATGCTGCCGAAGCTATCGGCGAAGGTCTGCAGGCTTTCTGCATTCCCGGTTCTGTGGCTGACGACCGCAAGGTGGGTCTGGGCCACGGCAACCTGGCTGCCATGCTTCTGCGCGAGGAGACGGAGTGCTTCTGCTTCCTGGCTGGTCACGAGTCTTTCGCCGCTGCTGAAGGTGCTATCGGTATCGCCCGCTCCGCCAACAAGGTGCGTCAGAAGCCGCTTCGCGTTATCCTGAACGGCCTTGGCAAGGATGCCGCCTACATCATCTCCCGTATCAACGGCTTCACCTACTGCCAGACCAAGTTCGACTACGCTACCGGTAAGGTGGAAGTGGTGAGCAAGAAGGCATTCTCCGACGGTGAGCGCTCCAAGGTGAACTGCTACGGCGCTGACGACGTGCGCGAAGGTGTGGCTATCATGTGGCTGGAAGGTGTGGACGTTTCCATCACCGGTAACTCCACCAACCCCACCCGCTTCCAGCACCCGGTTGCCGGCACCTACAAGAAGGAATGCACGCTGGCCGGTAAGAAGTACTTCTCCGTGGCCTCCGGTGGTGGCACGGGCCGTACCCTGCACCCGGACAACATGGCTGCCGGTCCCGCTTCTTACGGCATGACCGACACCCTGGGCCGCATGCACAGCGATGCTCAGTTCGCCGGTTCCTCCTCTGTGCCCGCCCACGTGGAAATGATGGGCCTCATCGGCATGGGCAACAACCCCATGGTGGGTGCTACGGTTTCCGTGGCCGTTGCCATCGAGGAAGCCATGAACAAGTAAACCTTCCCGTTTACCAGAACTTCCTGGCCGCCACCTGCTCCCGCATCGTGGCGGCCATCTTTTTGCTCTCTTCGGGACAAGATGCAGGGTAAGTTGTGAAGCTTTGCCTGCGGCTTGTTATGTGTTGACAAAAAGACGAAAATATGGTATAATTGTCTTGTTCTGAGAAAGGAGACTTGTCCTGTGAAATATACATATCCTCTATTAGCAGAAGAATACCTGTACGCTGCAGAGCCCGAGATTGCCGCCCGCGCTACAGCGTGGGATGTGGCTATGGGGCTGCAGGCCGTGGATGGCCTGGAGGTCTCGGAATACCTGCGCGAGGTTGCCTGCGAGCAGATTGAGGGGAACATTGGCTTTGCGGAGGTTCAGGAACGCATCCGCACGTACTATGCGGAGCAGGTTTCTGAAAGCTCGCAGCAGGATGAGGCGGACAAGGTGGCTGCCAACATTGCCGAGTTGCTTCATGAGGAGGCTTTTCATTTCAGCCCTGCTGGTTTTGCGGCTATTCACAAGCGCCTTTTTCACAATGTGTTCAAGTTCGCAGGCAAGATAAGGGAATATAACATCAGCAAGCGCGAGTGGGTGCTGGCTGGCGAAAGTGTGCAGTATGCGCATGCCTCGGATATCATCATGGCGCTGGATTATGATATGCAGCGGGAGAGACGTTTCTCCTTTGCCTCCTTATCCAAGGAGAAAATGGTGGAGCATATAGCGCATTTCATTGCAGATATCTGGCAGGTGCATCCGTTTCCGGAGGGGAATACCCGGACCACTGCGGTGTTCTGCATCAAGTATCTCCGGTATTTGGGCTTCCAGGTCAACAACGAGCCCTTTGCCCGGCATGCCCGTTATTTCCGGAATGCACTGGTGCGTGCCAATTATACCAACGTTCCCGCTGGGATTGATGCTGATTACTCCTTCCTGATAAAATTTTTCCGCAATCTGCTGTATGAGGATACATGTGAGCTGCTGAATCGCCACATGCACATCCATTACGCTGAAACAGGACAAGTGAGCGGGCAGCGTTCAGGGCAAGCCGCAGGACAAGTTGAGGGTAAGATAGAGCTGCCCGATGAGAATATCTGCGCTCTGGTGAGGGCTCTGGGGGCCGGGCAGATGTCTGTGCGAGAGTTAATGGCTGCTGTTGGGTTAAAGGGACGGGATAATTTTGTGAGTAAGCATCTGAACCCGGCGGTATCCGGAGGGTATCTGTGCCTGCTGTATCCTGACAGCCCCCGGCATCCGCGGCAAAAATACCGGCTTACGCCGCGTGGGTGCCTGGTGTGGGACAGGCTGCACCGCTGAAGCTGCAAAATCAGCGTGCCCACTGGCAGAGCTGGGCTGGGAAGGCGCATTCCAGGCAGATGTTGCGCGCGCAGAAGTCGGCATCAATCTGCAGCAGGGCCTGCTGGGCATAGGCGCAGCGCAGAGTGGATTTGAGGTCTGCGCGGTCGCCGAAGAGGTGCCAGGCGGTGCGGTCGATGCCGGTGGGGAGGTCGCCCTGCTTGATGCGGATATAGCTTTCCCAGGCGTGGGGAGCCTCGTCATTTACATAGACGTAGTTGATGAGGAAATCTGCAATGCGGGGCTGGCCGATGAGGGCAGCGCGGGATTTCATGGGGGCAGAGCTCAGGGTGTAGTGCGTATCCCAGAAGGGGTGGCTCACGCTGCTCAGCAGGTGGCTCAGCTCTGCGGCGCCTGCAGCGTTGAGCAGGGGCAGGATGCGGGGCCAGAGCGGGGTGGTGGCTGCCAGAGCTGCCACGCGGCGCTGTGGATGGTTCAACGGGCGGCTGGGGGCCTTGCACCAGGGTAGGCTGCGTTCCGGGGCCAGTTCGTATTGCTCGCGCAGCATCCACCAGGAGTCCCACACACCGCGGTGGTACTGGCGGGCATCTGCGCCCACGTTTTCCGGCAGCACGGGGAAAAGGAAGCCGGCCGTGCCCAGCAGAATGGCCTCGCTCTGCGCGCCGAGCTCCTTGATGGGGGAGCGCATGGCCAGCATGAGCATGGCGTCCTTATTGGCGCTGTAGCCCAGCGTGGTGGCCCAGGCCTCATACCAGGCCTGGTGTTCGCCCGCGGTGGCTATGCGCTGGCGGAGCAGGGTGCGCTTGTGCTCCATGCGGTAGGCTGCGGCAGCCATCAGAAGTTTCTGGATGCGCTCTGCCGGCATATCGGCCAGCGGTTGGCGGCAGCGGGGCAGGGCATCATCATCTGCGCGGTGCGTGCCCCGGTTCTGCCAGGTTTCGGGCGGAAGGTAGAGGATGGGGATATCCTGGTGCTCGCTGTTGCGGGTGTACCAGCCAGCCGGGGGTGGGGTGAGCACCACATGCAGCACGACCTTGTTGAACTCCGGGTTTGCACCGTGGCCGTGGCGCTCCCAATCCTGGGCGCAGGGGTCAATCTCAATATCACCACGGATGCGGGTGCCGTTCAGTTCAATTTCCGCATGGGTGAAATCCGGGCCGGTGAGGCGGTTCCAGCGCCCGGTGTCCAGAATGCGCACGGTGCCGTTGCGGAGGGTGGTATGCTCCTTTGGCAGGAGCCCGGCGGCCCACCAGCTCTGAAACTGCAATTCGGGCGGTAACTCCGGGTGAACCGGAGCCGCAGCGCAGTCGGCATATACATCTGCCAGCAGCTGCCTATATTGCTCAACCAGGTGCTGGCGGGTGGTGGGCATCATTCCTCCAGAGAAGCTTCGTGGCGTAAGAGGTCCTCCTCGAGGGTTTCGCACACGTAGCCGAAGGTTTCGTTGTTCTTGCGGTTCATGGAGCGCAGGGTCTGGTGCGCATCCAGCACGTGGCGGGTACGTGCCAGTTCGCTCAAGCGGTCAGACTCTGCCTCCTCTGCGGCACCCTGGTTCAGGAGAGCGCGGCGGTCCGCAATGTCTGCCTGCCAGCCTGCATCTGCCGGGTCAATGTCTACCAGCATATCCAGCCCCAGACTTTCCATGGCAGCGCGGGTGCGCCGGGTGGGTGTGGCTACCTGCAGGTAGCCGCCCTGGGCGATAATCTTGCGCGCAAGTCCAGCCATGGTGCCCATGAAAGTGGAGTCCACCCCGGGGCAGATTTCCATATCAATCACAATGAGTCTGCCGTTTCGTGCAATGTATTTCTCTGAAATAGTTTTCAAAGCCGGGCTGTTGACAAAACTGCCGCGCTTGTTGCAACGAATCCAGAGACAATCGTCAAACTCGTGATAGGAAAGGGAAGAATCAGTCATGGCTTGCTTGTCTCATTCTATAGATGCGCCAGGGGAAAGGCAAGAAAAAAGGAGATATCAGGGTTCCTTTTTTTCGTTGTACAGGAATCCCCATTCTGCCACACTGGGAAACTCAAATGAGCCGATGCGGGCGCGGAGCAGGTACCAGAGTTTGCGGAAGGTATTGACGCTGTACCGGCGTTCAAAGACGCGGTATTCGTCGTCCTGCATCTTTTCCAGCACGTTGTGGTAGATGAGGCTCATGGCCTGTGCCGGGATGAGGGCGTTGCGGTCCTCCACGGAAAGTGCCTGGTACAGTTCCTCTGCCTCGCAGAAGAACTTTTCTGCCAGGGCTGCCTCATAGGCCAGCAGCTGGCGGATGCGGTAGGAGTAACGCTGGTTGCGGAGATCGTCCACCGTGACGCCGAAGAGCTCCATGTCATCTGCCGGCAGGTAGATGCGGCCGTGCTCGTGGTAGTCCTCGGGAACATCGCGCAGGATATTGACCAGCTGCAGCGCATAGCCCAGGGCAATGGCGTAATCCCGGGCGGCAGGGGAGGCACCCATGACCGTGGCGCTGGAAATGCCCACGCAAGATGCTACCTTGTAGGAATACTGCAGCAGCTCCTGGCGGGTTTTCGGCTGGACGGGGGAGATGTCTCCCCGGCAGCCTTCGATGAGTTCCAGCAGTGGTGCGGCATCCAGCTGCAGTTCCTGCATGAGCTTCTGCACCTCGGCTTCGATGCCCTGCGTGGCTTCTGTGGCGCAGGTGATAATCTGGGCCCAGCGGTCGAGCGCGGCGTGGCGTTCTTCGGGGGACATGCCCGGTTCGTCCACCACATCGTCCACGATGCGGCAGAATGCATACAGACGCGCCATGTTCTGGCGGCGTTCCTCGGGAAGATCCATAAGAGTGAATGCCAGGTTGGATTTGGCATTGCTGGTAATGGTATCTGCTTCAGACATGATGGGGAGAGGGAGTGTTAGCGGTAGAGAAGAGGGTCGGACTATTCAATGTGTCCCCAGTGCTCGGTGAAGGGCCAGAGCGCGAAACAGGCGGGGCCGATGATGTTGAACTGGCGCACGGGGCCCCAGTAGCGGGAGTCCAGGGAATTGGTGGTGTTATCACCCAGTGCGGCGTATTCGCGCATGTTCGGGTCCGTGGTGTTCTTCAGGTGTACGGGGCCCAGGTCGGTCATGAATGCCAGCGGATTGTTGCGGGCTGCAAGCCCCTGGTAGCCTTCCTTGTTATACGGGGCGCGACCGGCGGCTACGCGGGCAATGGTGGGCTCTGCTGCAGCTGTGCCATTGATGAGCAGGAATGGCGTGGTAATCTGCAGCGAATCACCGGGCAGACCACAGAGGCGCTTGATGTAGTGCGTGCCTGCCTGCTGGTCCGTCATGCGCACGGCGCTGGGCTGTTGCATGGAGGTATTGATGCCGCGGGTGTCGAACACGAAGGTTTCGCCACGCTCCGGCTTGCGGAAGTGGTAGGCCACGCGGTTCACAAGAATCATATCACCTGCATCGACGCGGGCGCGGATGATGGTGTCCCCGGGGCGGTAGGTGCCCAGGCGGATGCCGTTGGGCGTTTCAATGAATTTGCCCTGTTCCTTGAGATATTGCATGACAGCGCCCTTGGCGGAGGGGATGTTCACCTTGCTGCCGTCGCTGAAGGTGAGAGTGGTCTCGGTGAAGAGGAGCCACTTGGGGTGGTCTTCGATGTTGACCAGGTTGCTGGTGGTTTCTGCCTTGGCCTCCACATAGGCGCTGCCCAGGGTGAGCATGTCCCAGATGCGCTTGCCCATGCCCGGAATCTCATCTACCGGGTGAACGATAATGCCGTTCAGGCTGGGCTGCATGGAACCGGTGGGAATGCGGAACGGCTGCACGTAGTAGGTGCGCAGCCCTAGGAAGATGACCATGATGACGAAGAAGGACTCCACCATCTCTACCACGGCGCCACGCTTGAATCCGGGCATTTCACCGCACTGCACCTCAACCAGCTTGATGAGGCGAGTGGTGTTTTCCTTGTCCCAGTTCAGCAGGGCTGCGTCAATGTCGTCCCTGTGCCTGGTGCAGGTTTCGATGGTTTCGGGGGGCAGGGTGTGGCGGTTGTAGTTCACATAGCGGTTCAGCGTGTTAATCGCCTCGCGCCCGCTGCGCCGCCACGCTGGCGTAAACCATGCCAGTGCGTTATCCAGGAACCAGAAGAGTAGGGACTTGATGTATTTCATGCCGGGTTAGTGCTCCATATTCTACACTATTGCCGGCAAAATGAAAGAAGAAAGTGTGTATTATACCGTCAGGCCATTCAGAATGAGTACCAGCATGACCAGCGCCGCGCCAATGCGGTACCAGCCAAAGAGGGCGAGCCCGTGTTTCTTCAGGTAGCCCACCATCCACTTCACGGCAACGATGGCGCTGAGCCAGGATACGAAGGTGCCGGTCAGCATGGCGCCCCAGCCGATTTCGGTAATCATGGAATCACCGAACTTCATGAAGTCGTACACCGTGGCGGCGCTCAGGGTGATAAGCCCCAGCAGGAAACTGAACTCCACGGCAGCAGCCATGCTGAGACCAGCCACCAGACCCCCCAGCATGGTCATGAGGCTGCGGCTGGTGCCCGGGCACATGGCGATGCACTGCATGAAACCCACGCAGAGGGCCTGTTTCCAGCTCATGTTCTCCAGTTCAACGCCGTTGTGGTTTCTGCCCTTGCCTTTCTTCATGTTGTAGCGGACAAAGAGGAGGATGACGATGCCGCCCAGCGCCCAGGATACGAGTACTGTCTCGGCGTTGAAGAGAAAATGCTTGATGGGACTCGCCAGGAAGAAACCAATGACCATGGCCGGCAGGAAGCCCAGCAGCAGGTTGAGCGTCAGCCGGAAACCGGTGGGGTTCTCCTTCGGGTGCCACACGCCGCACCACATCTGGCGCACGCGTGCAAAATACAGATTCAGCACTGCCAGAATAGCACCGCTCTGGATGCAGACGGAGTATGCATTCAATGCATCCGATTCCTTCAGACCCAGAAGGTATTGAGCGATGATGAGATGCCCGGTGGAGCTGACAGGGAGGTATTCAGTCAGGCCTTCAACGAGTCCGAGGATAATTGATTGCAGGAGGGTCATGGCGGGTGCTCGTGTACTCTATTTTGAGTAAAAGGTCAATTCAAAAACGAAAAAGAAGACATAAAAGGTGGGCTTTGGTAAAAAAAGATTGAAGAAGCGTCTAAAACCTGCTATGAATAGTGACGGAATTTCGCGTGCAGCGTTAGCAATGGATATGAAGAAGATTTGCCGTCAGATAAAAAAGGGGTTTACGTTGGTTGAACTTCTTGTGGTGATTGCTATTTTGGCAGTGGTGATGACCATGGCTGCCGGTGTGTTGAGAGATGCCGGCAAGGGCCGTGGTATCGAATCCGGTGTGGAGCTGCTTGAATCTCTGGTGCTTGAGGCTCGTGCTACGGCTCAGGGAAATGATACCTACACGCGCCTGATAATTGTGGCTGACCCCAAGGACGAAAGCCCTGATACGGTGCACCTGCGCTATATGACGGTGCAGATTTTCCGCAAGGACAACGGACGCGGCTCGTTTGACGGCACGGATGTTGCGGCAGATGGTAAGTGGGTTTCCACTTCGTCCGGTGTGGCATTGCCCCCCGGTGTGTATTTCTCTCCCACTTACAGTAAGCCGCTTCCTCGTGAGGATGGCGCTGTGGGTTCCATGATTGGTGAGGGTGTGACCCGTCTGCCGGGGCGCGGCCAGACCCGCATTTATTACGTGGAATTTGACGAAAAGGGCCGATTTGTGGCACCTATGGCCGACCCGCTGAACCTGACCTGCCCGCAGCGTCTTGTGCTCATCAATGGGCGTCCGGGGCGTGGCCGCCACGCATCTGATGGCATTGTGCCGCGTGATACCATCAAGGATGGTCGCGAGGTGCGTCCTGCCGGTGCCAAGGGTATCTGCCTGTGGCCGTCGGGCGACGTGAGTCTGCTGCGAACAGATGACCAGGTGTTCCGCGATGTTCACTAATGCCAGGAAAATTTAATTGATATGAAAAAGTTCCTTTCTCTTCAACGACTGCGTGGGTTTACGCTGATGGAAACTCTGCTGGCCATTGCGCTGGTGGGTGTGCTGCTTTCGATTTTCCTTACGGTATTTGTGCCGGCCCGCGGCCTGGTGCGCCAGGCGCTTACGCGTCAGGAGTCCGAGCGCATTACCGGTATTCTGCGAGCAGAGCTGAGTACGCTGCGTGCAGACGAAATTGCAGGTGGCAATGCTACCGCCTCCAGTGAGAATCAGTACCTGAGCACCTTCGATAAGGGCTTCCACTGGCTCAGAAAGTCTGCACGCCCCAGCAGCTCCATTGTGGTGTACTCCTACCGTGCAGATTTGTCTAAGCCCGCCCGTAAGGACGGTTCGTATCCTGCTGTGCCGGCTGGTAAGAGCGTGCCCGGCAAGGATATGCAGCTGGTATCCATTGCCTGCCCCATGGACGACCCGGTGCACCGCGATGATATCCGCGATGCCGTGGGCCCGGTGTTCCTGGTCAAGATGACGCAGCTGGAGCTCAAGGCAGATGGTGAGTACCAAATGGTGAATTCTCCCGGTACGGTCAGCCAGGCAACCAGCCCGGAGCGCTATGTTTCCCAGGATGGTCAGCGCGATGCCTGGGGTGGCGTGCTTTTCTGCCGCGCAGATTTCTACCACATGTCTCCCCCCAACCCCGCCCGCTACAAGGGTAAAAACTGGAAGAAACTGGGGCGCCCGCTCTTCTCGGCAAACCTTTCCATCCGTCGCTAATTGCTTCCTTTTCCCTCTTTCCTTCTATAATTAATCATGAAGCTTGGAAAACTCTCCTTCCGCCGCGGTTTCACGCTTATTGAACTCATGACGGCCATGGCCATTACCGGTATGCTGGTGGTGGTGATTATGCAGCTGACGAATCAGAGTATTGACCTCTGGAAAGCAGTGAGTGAGGACGTGAGCACCTCTTCTCGCTCCCGCGCTGCACTGCAGACGCTCAGCCATGACTTCGAGTCATTCCAGATGCGTGGCAATGATAACAAGTACCAGTGGCTTTTTGCCAAGGCTGACCAGTCGATGAACAATGTGCCCAAGGGGCTTGATATTCCCCGTTCTGCCCAGTGTGTTTTCTTTGCCTGCGCTCCGGATCGCAACCCCTCTGTGAGCTCCAGTACCTCTCTGCGCAAGAACTATCGCGAAGCCCGCGCTCATAACCGCGAAACCCAGGGTGATGTGAACGCCATCGGCTACCGCCTCATGTACCGCGACCAGATTCTGAATCTGCCGGCATCGGACGGCAAGGAAAAGGGCGTGTATCCGCTCTTCTCCCTGTATCGTCAGGTGGTGCCCCCCCGCACCACGTTCGAGAACCTGCTGGGCAAGGATAACCTGGAGTCTGCCTACGTGCGTTTTGAGAATGATGATGAGAAGAATGAGAACTTCCTCTGCGAGAACATTCTTGAGCTCAATATCACCTTCAGCATCCGTTATGCTAATTCCAAGGCAGATGCAGAAAAGGGCCGTGTTGAATATGATGTGGTGACTGTGCCTATTGTGGCTTCCAATCGCCGCACCAACAAGGTGGCTGTGTATGGCGACCGCATCGAGGCTGCCGGTTCCACGTACGAAAACGCCCGCATCGATTCTGCCATGCTTTCCATTACGGTGCTTACCGAGGAAGGTGTGGCTATGGTGGAGCAGATTCGCCAGGGCCGCCGCCGCGCACCCAAGAAGATTGCTGATTTCTTTGCAAAGTACACGCGTTCGTACTCTCGTATGGTGGCGCTGCCCCAGCCGCTCTAAGTTAAAACAGACGCATTTCCATTATGCAGATGCAGACTCAACAGCGTGATGTGCTCCCCGGAGCCATCACGCTTTGGATTGACCCGGTTCCCCGAAGTGGATACGCTAACATGGCGGCAGACGAGCTGCTGGCCCGCCGGGCTGAAGCCTGGCTGCGTATCTATACCTGGGAGCGCAGCGCCGTTAGCTTCGGCTATTTCGATACCGTGGCAGAGGCTTCCTCCATTTTCCCCGGTGCAGAGGAATACATCCGCCGCTGGACCGGTGGTGGTATTGTGGACCACCGCATCGGCTACACCTACACGGTCACGCTGCCTGCCAGGGAGGGGGTGATGTATCCTTCCGCAGACCAGCTGTACCTGTGGATTCACGGTGCCCTGGCAACCGCCCTGCAGCAGAGCGGGGTGGAGTGCACCCTGCTTACCGAGGATGCCCCGGATGGCGGCCGCGCCTGCTGGGCCAGCCCGGTGAAGAGTGATATCATTGATGCCGCCGGGCAGAAGCTTGCCGGTGCCGGCCAGCGCCGCTACAAGGGGGCTGTGCTGCACCAGGGCCTCATTCAGCAGTGTGAACCCCAGGAGGGGTGGCCGCAGCGCCTTGCTGCCGCTCTGGTGCCCGTTGTGAATGTGCTGGAGGGGGATGAGCCATACCCCGGCTTCAACGAGGAGCTGGATACCCTCTGCCGCACCAAATACGAATCTGCGGAGTGGAATGATGAGTCCCATGGCCGCCGGAAACCCACCAGATGATTTTCTCTGAATAAAATGCAGCCCCCCGTTTCTCTGGAAACGGGGGGCTGTTCTATAAGAAGAAGGGGCGAAGCCTTTACTGGAGCGGCTCGCGGTACTTGTCCCAGTCCATCTTGGTGGCGCTGGCCTCGAAGCCGTTCTCAACTTCGGTAATGACGATGCCGGCCGGTTCAAGAGCATCCTTGCGGCTCAGGAGAATGGCCATGGTGATGTTGTCGGGGCGGGTGTTGATGAGGTTGCAAATAGCCTTCTGCCAGAGGTCGAGTTCCTTGTTGCTGATGCTTTCGGGCTTGGCCTTGATGTAGAAATCGGTCATTTCAGCGATAACGAGCGGCTGGATGTACATGAGATAGGGGTTCCAGTCTGCCGGATCCTCATCAAAGCTGAGGTTGATGCCTTTATCGGTAATTTCCTTCCAGATGCCGGTGTTGATGGCTTCGTAGCTGTGGGTATTATCCTCCGGCAGGTAGCCATACACGCGGGCAATAGTCTCAAAGAGAACTTCCTTATCCTTGAGCGCCATCTCGTTATATTTGATTAACGCATCAGTGCGGTCAAACATGTCCCATTCCTTAGCCGATGGGCCGCTCACGGATACCATGGTTGTTTCCGTAACCACACGAATCTTTGCAGGGCGGCTCTTGCGCTTTTTGCGGATGACGATTTCCTTTGTGGTGAACATCGGGACCTCGGTCTGGATGACAGGACGCGGTGCCTGCTGGCAGGAGCTGCAGAACATGCCGGCAGCCAGGAGAAGGAGGGAGAGTTTCTTCATATGCTGTATTATATGATATTTGTCCCCGGCTGGCAAGCTGCATTCTCGTCAAAAAACAACCGCCGGATACTTCCGGCGGTTGTGAAATGGCTTTGGATGGGAGTTACGGTAGCTTCTCGCCGGAAACCCTGGCAACTGTCCAGTTCCGCATGCGGGCGAATACGGAGTAGAGGCCCGGCACCATGAAGATACCGAAGAGGGTGGCCAGCAGCATGCCGAAGAAGGTGGTCACGCCGATTTCGACACGGCTGGCAGCACCGGAACCAGTGGCTACCACCAGCGGGAATACGCCGAAGAGGAATGAAACGGCCGTCATGAGCACGGCGCGGTAGCGCATGCGGGCGCCATTCAGCGCAGCCTGTTTCACCGGCACGCCTTCCATGTGGTTATCCTTGCTGAATTCCACCATGAGAATGGCATTCTTGGCTGCCAGACCAATGAGCATGAGCAGACCCAGCTGCACGTAGATAGACATGCTCAGCCCGAAGAGCTGCACACCCATGAGGGCGCCCATGGTGGCCACGCTCACGGAAAGCATCACCGGGATGGGGGTGGTCCAGCTTTCGTACTGCGCTACCAGGAACAGGTAGGAGAAAATCATGGCCATAGCAATCAGCGGGCCAATCTTGCCATCGTTCTGGCGCTCCTGGTAGGAGAGGTCCTTCCAGCTTACTTCCCACAGCAGGTTGCGGCCGCTTGCCTTCTCCTCCTGGTTCATATCGGCAATGGTCTGCTCAATAAGCTGCATAATCTGGCCGGAGCCCACACCCATGGCCGGGGTCACGGAGATATCTGCACTCATGTACTGGTTGAATCGGTTGTAGCGGCCCGGTCCCATGCGGTAGGAAAGGGTGCACACGGCAGAAAGCGGCACCATCTCGCCCTTTTCGTTGCGCACCATCTGGTTCAGAATGTCATCTGCCGTGCGGCGGTCTGCCGTGGCGCCCTGAATCTGCACCTTGAAGTTGAAGCCGTTCAGCGTGAAGTCGTTCACATAGGAGGAGGCCATCACGCTCTGCAGGGTGCGGAAGATTGAATCCACCGGGATGTTGAGCGACTGGGCTTTCTCTCGGTTGATTTCGAGGTGAATCTGCGGGGTTTCGGCATCGTATTCACTGCGGGTGCGGGAGACGAGGTCCTGGCGGGCCATGAGGCGTTCCTGCACCTCCTTCACGGCAATGCCGAGGTCCTGCGGGGAGGCATTACCGGAAACCTGGAGCACGGCAGATACACCGCCGGCAATGCCCAGGCCACGGATGGCGGGCGGTGTAACGGCGGTGATGGTGGCCTGCGGAATATCTGCACAGGCGGCGTTGATGCGCTCTGCAATGCGGCTGGCGTGCATGTCCGGGGACTGGCGTTCATTCCAGTGGGTGAGCAGCACAATCATCATGCCGCTGTGCTCGCCGGAGCCACTCACAAAGCTGTAGCCACTCTGCGCCGTCACCATGTCCACACCGGGCATGCCGATAACGCGTTTTTCAATCTGGCGCATCACGTTGTCTGTGCGCTGCTTGGCGGTGGCGGTGCCCTCCATGGTCACCATCACGAAAAGGCTGCCCTTATCCTCTGTGGGGATGAAGGAGTTGTTCAGTCCTGCTGGGGCGAGCAGGGACATGGGGGAAATCTCGCCGGGAGCGGCGGCTTTGTCTCCCTTGCCCGTCAGCTTCTGCCAGGCTTCAGGCGCACCGGCAAAGTACACATAGTTGCCAGCCAGCACCAGCAGCAGGCAGAGGATGGTGAGCCAGGCGTTACGTACCAGAATGCCAGCACCCCACAGGTAAATACGGCGGCTGGTCTCCAGAATCCAGTTGAAGGGCCAGAAGATGAAGGTGGCCAGCTTGTTCTGCCTGGCACCTGCGGGTTTCAGGATGATGGCGCACAGGGCAGGGGAGAGGGTGAGGGCGTTCAGCGTGGAGATGCAGAGAGCCACGCACATGGTCACGGAGAACTGGGTGTAAATCACGCCCACCATGCCGCCGTAGAAGGCGATGGGCACATACACGGCCAGGGTCACCAGGGTGGTGGCAATGATAGCGCCGGTAATCTGCTTCATGCTCTTGATGGTGGCCTCCTTCGGGGAGAGCTTCTCCTCCTGGATGATGCGCATCACGTTCTCCACCACCACGATGGCATCGTCCACCAGGGAGCCGATAACCAGGATGAGACCGAACATGGTCAGCACGTTGATGGAGTAGCCCAGCGGGTACATAATCATGAATGCACCCAGCAGGGAAACCGGAATGGCAATGGCCGGAATGAGGGTGGCGCGCCAGTCCTGCAGGAACAGGTAGGTCACCAGCACCACCAGCAGCAGGGCAATCACCAGGGTTTCGATAATTTCGTCCATGGTGGCATCAATGGCCTGGGTGGGGTCATAGCCCATGCGCCATTCCATGCCGTCCGGGAAGTTCGGCTCAATCTGGCGCATGGCTTCCTGCACCTTGGCCACGGTGGCCAGAGCGTTGGCTTCGTTATTCTGGTGAATAATCATGCCCACGTTGTCCTTGCCGTTGAGTCGGCTGTAGCCGGTGTTGCGCTCGGCGCCCAACTCCACGGTGGCGATGTCCTTGAGCTTGGTCACGTGGCCGTCCTGGCCGCGCTTTACAATGATGTTGCCGAACTCTTCCACCGTCTTCAGGCGGCCGGTGGCGGTCACCTTGAAAGTGGCGTAGGACTGTACGTCTTCCGAACCTACGGAACCGGCAGCTGCCTGAATGTTCTGCGCCTTGATAGCCTCGCTCACATCGGCGGGGGTGATGTTCATGGCGCTCATGCGGGTGGTGTTCATCCACACGCGCATGGAGTAGTTGCGGCTGGGAATGATATCGGCACTGGAAACGCCGTCCACCTGGCAGATTTTGTCCTTCACGTTCATGCGCAGCCAGTTGGAGAGCTCCAGAATGCTCATCTTGTTCTCATCGCACATGAAGTTGATGAAGCAGAGCATATCGCCGCTGCGCTTGCGTACCTCGTAGCCCGTCTGCTTGATTTCGCTGGGCAGCTTGGATTCCACGCGCTTGATGGCGTTGGACACGTTCACCATGGCCATGTCATCATTCGTGCCGGAGCGGAAGATGAGGGTGAGGCTGAATGAACCGTCGTTACCGCAGGAGGAGTAGAAGTACTCCAGGTCATCCATGCCGATGAGCTGTTCTTCCACGGGGGCGGCCACTACCTGGGCCACTTCTTCGGCACTGGCACCGGCGTAGGTCATGCGCACGGAAACCGTGGGCGGTGATACTTCCGGGTACTCGGATACCGGCATCTTGCTCAGGCAGAGCAGACCTGCCAGCATCATCAGAATCGAGATGACGAAGGCGAATTTGGGTCGGTGAATGAAGAATGCTGAAAACATATTAACTGTAAAAGATTAGTGGTTTAGTGGGATTGCACCGGGGTGTTTTCTTCCATCTCTGCCAGGTGGGAGGTGATGACCTTGTCTCCCGGCTGCACACCGGCGAATACCGAAATGCGACCATCCTCCGCAGCGCTGCCGCAGATGACGCGGCGCACCACGGCGCGGTTGTGCTTCACGACGTAGACATAATGACCGCGGGAGTCCGTCAGCACTGCCTTGGCCGGCACGCCCATGACGGGGAACTCTGCCTTGCGCTGCACGCGGACGCTTACCACGCCGCCGGGGGCCAGGCTCTGGTCTGCGTTGTCGAACACGGCCCACACATTCTGTGTGCCGGTGCCGGGTTGGATTTCGTTGTCGCAGAAGGCCACGCGGCCCTTGCCTTCGATTTCTTCGCCCGTGGCGGTAATCAGGGTGAGCTCTGCCTGTTCCTTCAGCTTATTACTGTTGCCGTAAATGGAGAGGATGTCCTTCTCGCTCAGCGGAAAACGGGCATAAATCGGGCTCAGCTGCACCAGACGCACCAGCGGGGTCTTGATGTCGGTCACATAGTTGCCTCGGGAAAGAAGAGTACGGCCGATGCGACCGCTGATGGGGGCCTTCACGACGCAGCGGTCCAGGTCATCCAGGGCCACGGCCAGCCTGGCCTTGGCGGCCTCCAGCGCGGCTTTCTGTTCATTCAGGTTGGCCAGGGCGTTTTCCAGGTCATCCTTGCTGCTGGCATTCATGTCCACCAGTTTCTGCTGGCGCTCGTACTTGGTGCGTGCGTCTTCAATCTTGATGTTCAGCTGCTCAATAGCGGCCTTGCACCCATCCACCGTGGCCTGGTAGCGGGTGGGGTCAATGCGGAAGAGTTCTGCACCCTTCTGCACGCGGTCGCCTTCTGTGAAGGTGCGCTCCTGCAGTACGCCCTGCACAAGCGGACGCATTTCCACGGTGTTGATGGCTTCCAGGCGAGCCGTCTCAATGGTGAGCACCGTCGGGTCCTGTATCTCGACCACCGAATCGGTTTCCACCTCTATCGGGGCAAGTTCGCCGCCCATGGCTGAGCCCGGTTCGTTCACCGTGGCATCGGCAAAGACGGGGCGAACCACAGCGCCCGGGCGAGTCTTGTGGGAGCCATCGCTGATGACGGTTTCACCCGGCTGCACACCCTCGTAAATCGCCTGCATGCGGCCCTGAATGGTGCCGGCTATAACATCTCGGCGAACGACCTTGCTTTCGCTGTCAATGATGTAGACGAATGCGCCCTTGGTGTCATAGTGCACGGCGGTGAGGGGCACCATACAGACCTCGCGAAGGGAAGTGAGGCTGATGCTCAGCGCGCCGATGCCTCGGTGGGTCAGCTGCTCCTCCGGGTTTTCAAACTCTGCCCACAGGGTGTAGGAGTCCGTGCTGCCGGTCAGCTGGTTATCCACGATGGTGATGCGGCCCTTGCTGGCGTAGCTGCGGCCGCTTGCCGGGGTCAGCTGCACATCGGTCACATTGCCAATCTCCTTCGGGCCGTGGAAAATGCCGTTCACATCGTTCTGACTCAGCGGGAAACGCACGTAAATCGGGTCCATCTGCGTGATGGTGGTCATGGCCTCTCCCTTGGTGATGTAGTTGCCCTCGCCATTGGTCAACCGGCCGATGCGGCCATCGATTTCGGCGCGAATCTGGCAATCGGCCAGGTCCTTGCGGGCGCGTGTAAGCTCTGCTTCGGCGCCGGCGCGGCGGGCTTTGAGCTCCTCCATGGCGGCCTTGGCGGTTTCTGTGTCCTCTCGGGAGGCGGCCTGCTGGGCGGCCAGTGAGGCAAAGCGCTTGTAGCGGCTGGTGGCATAGACTATCTGGGCATCCAGCTGGGCCACGGAGGCCTCTGCCTGTTTCACGGCTGCGGTATAGCGCAGCGGGTCGATTTCAAGCAGCAGGTCGCCTTTCTTCACCATGGCGCCTTCCTGAAAATGAACCTTCGTCATGCGGCCCTCCACGGCGGCGCGAATGGTGACATGGCGTACAGCTTCCGTGCGTCCGATACTCTTGCGGACAACCTTGTCTTGTCCCTGGACAGCTTTTTCGGCCTGCACGTAGGTGACCATCTTGCCCGGCATCTGGGCGGTTGCTGCTCCACACAGCAACAGAGGAATTGCAAGCAGGGTATGGTATTTCATCATTAAAAAAGTAAAATGTTCTGACTCGGATATCCTATCACGCCTCGCGCGCGTACGCAAGGCGCAAATTGTGAGAAAATCGCCACAATCGCCAGCGGTGGTTACACCGTGCAGCGCACGGAGACGGAGCTGGTGAAGGGCAGGATGAACTTATGCAGCTCCACGGTGGCGGTGGCGGCGCCGAAGTCCTGCACGCAGGCGGTGGCCATGCGGTGGCAGAGGGTTTCCAGCAGCACGGTGGGTTCAGCCTGAGCCAGTGCCATGAGGTGGCGGGAGAGCGCATCGTAGTTGATGGTGCGCTCCAGCTCCTCGCGCATATCAGCAAAGGTGGTCTGCGGGGTGATGCAGATGTTGGCCACAAGCTTCTGCGGCAAGGCGCGTTCTTCCTCCGGCACGCCGATGTGGCAGGTGAACTCCAGGCCATTTACATGAATGGTATCGGCCACCTGGGTTTTCGGGCCGCTGCCGCTGCGCTCCATGAGGCTCTGCAGGGCGCCGAGGTGCGGCACGGTTAAATCCGGGTTGGAAACGGAGAGCTGGGCGGCATTGTTGTAACCGGTGAGCACGCCGATGCCGATGATGCCGGCGCAGTGGGCGGCGTTGATATCGTGCTGCATATCGCCGATGAAGGCGGTATCTGCCGGGTTGAGGTTATGCTGGCGGAGCAGGGTGTAGATGTACTCCTCCTTGTTGCGCACGCCGGAGTGAATGTGCTCGAAATAATCCTTCAATCCCAGGTAGCGGGCCTGCTCGTCAAAGGCACGCGGGTCCATGCTGGTGAGGATGAAGCAGCGGATGCCACGGCTGCGGCAGAAATCCAGAAATGCTCTGGCGTGCGGAATGATGGTCACCTGCGTGACGGCGTTGTCAAAGGCGAGGCGGTAGTATTTCTCCAGGTCGGTCAGCTTGGCACCGGGGGTCTTCCATGCATAGTAATCCGGGTAGGGAAGCTGGAATTCATCGCGGAACTGCTCGCGGGTGAGCGGGGGCAGGTCGTACTGGGAAAGTACGTAGTTTGTTGCTTCCAGAGTGAGAGCCAGGTCATCGCAAAGGGTGCCGGACCAGTCGAAAAGGAGATTCTTGAACATGCGGAATCAGCGTTTGGTGGTGATGATGTTGTGCTTGCGCTTGAATTTGAGAATGGCTCGCTTGAGCTCCGGGTTGATGAAGGGGTTATCCTTGCCGTAGCGGGCCCAGGGGCCACCCGGCACGCGGTGAAATTCCACAAAGCGCCAGTGCACGGTGGCTGTGCCTCCCTTGATGCCCAGGTAATCGCGCACCGCCGGGGAAATATCGATACCGGCGCATTTGTTGGATTTGTTTCTTGGGCGGGCACCCAGGAAAACGTACTGCCAGTCATCGGTGAGGAAGGGACCGCAGTCCTCCCACTGGGCAAAGCAGTAGCGCCCGTTGTAATAAATCTGCACCCAGGTGCCGCGGCATACGGATACGTATTTGCCGTCCTTGTAATGCCGGTACCAGGGGATTACCTTCGCTGCTTCCGGCTTGGGGCCGCCCTTGTCGATGTCGTTGTAGGGCAGGGCCACGTAGAAGGGATTGAGCTGCGGGGTGAAGCCTAGCGGAGCATAGGTTTTCGGACAGCGGTTAGCCGGGTTCGGGTCATCGAATCCACCGTAGTTATCATCCCACGCACTGTCCCAGCTGCTGGCCGTGTTGGGAACCGGGTTGTTTTTCGTGGCCTGCTCGCCTATGTAGAAATAGGTGGCGGTGATATCGAAATGCCAGGGATAGGCGCCGGGGCTGGGGCGGTTGCCCTGGGTTTTCGGGTCAGGGAAATTGCGGCGGTGGCTCTGGTCGAACTCCGGGCGCATGGGCCCTGCCTGAATGGCGGCCTTGCGCAGATTTTCATCGGTCATGCGCCGCTTCTTGACCGGTGTGGATTTGAGTTTGCCGAGGTTTGAGCCGCTGATGCTTGTCCGGACGTGCTGCCCCTGTGCCGGAGCCAGGAGCAGGAGCGCCAGAAATGCAATGGGGAATAACCTCAGCATGTAGACTTATTACCAGTTATGCAGCACGCTCGGCGTGGCCACGGGCAGCTTGTCCGGGGCATCCAGGGTGAAGTGGAGACCTCGGGATTCCTGGCGGCGGATGGCGCAGTCCACAATGAGGGAAGCGGTGAGTGCCAGGTTGCGCAGGTCGATGATTTCCGGCGTGACGCGGTAGCCCCAGTAATATTCGTTGATTTCGCGGTTGATATTGCGCAGCCGCGTGGCGGCGCGCTGCAGCCGGTGGTTGGTGCGCACAATGCTCACGTAGTCCATCATGGTGCGGCGCACTTCGTCCCAGCAGTGGTAGAGAATGGCCAGGTCATCCTGCGGCACGCGTTCGCCGTGCTTCCACTCGGGAATGGGGTATTCCTCCATCTTGTGGGCCAGGGGCAGGGTGCGCAGCATGCGGTTCAGGGCGCGCTTGGAGATGACCACGCACTCCAGCAGCGAGTTGCTGGCCAGGCGGTTGGCACCGTGCAGCCCGGTGCAGCCGGTTTCGCCGGCGCAGAACAGGCCGCGCAGGGAGGTCTGGCCGTCCGTATCCGTCTGCACACCGCCGCACTGGTAGTGGGCGCTGGGCACCACGGGAATCATGTCCACCTCGGCATCCACGCCGTAGCTCTTGCAGGTTTCGTAAATGTACGGGAAACGCTCGGCCATGAAACCTTTGGGCTTGTGGGTCATGTCCAGGTACATGCAGGGGTGGCCGGTGCGCAGAATTTCGTGGTTGATGGAGCGAGCCACGATATCGCGCGGGGCCAGGCTCTTGCGGGGGTCATACTTCTGCATGAACTCCTGGCCATCCGGGCCACGGAGCACGCCGCCTTCGCCGCGCACGGCTTCGGAGATGAGGAAAGTGAGGCCGTCGCGGTCGCTGCTCTTGGGGTTGTAGAAGGTGGTGGGGTGGAACTGCACGAACTCCAGGTTGGAGACATTGGCACCGGCGCGCCAGGCCATGGCCACGCCGTCGCCCGTGGCGGTGGCGGGGTTAGTGGTGTACATGTACACACGCCCCGTGCCGCCGGTGGCCAGCATGATGCGATCGCTGCGGAAGATTTCCACCTCGCCCGTGGCGGGGTCGAGCACATAGGCGCCCAGCACGCGGTCCTCAGTCACGCAGCCGAGCTTGGCAGTGGTGATGAGGTCGATGGCGATGCGGTGGTCGAGCAGGGTGATATTCGGATGCTGCTGCACGCAGCGCAGGAGCTTGGTGCTGATTTCCAGGCCGGTGGTGTCCTTGGTGTGCAGAATGCGGCGCTTGCCGTGGCCGCCTTCGCGCCCCAGGTCGAACTCGCCGTTTTCCTCGGTGTCGAAATCCACACCCCAGTTGAGCAATTCCTCGATGGCTGCGGGGGCTTCTTCCACGATGGTGCGCACGGCATCCACATCGCACAGCCCGGCACCGGCATCCAGCGTGTCGGCTATGTGTTCTTCAAAGGTGTCATTCTTGTCAATCACGGCGGCAATACCGCCCTGTGCCTTGGCAGAACTCGATACCAGGGGATCACTCTTGCAGAGGATGGTCACCTTGCCATATTCGGCGGCGCGCAGGGCAAAACTCAGTCCCGCCACACCGCTGCCGATTACTAGAAAGTCTGTTTTAGTCATCGCCGTATGTTGGATGCGCGCGCGATTTTATCACACTTCTAACCATTCGTCACGCGGAATGTCAGAAAAACACGCCCTCACGGGCGGGAAATTGCATTTATTCCACGATATGCGTCTCCCGGATGATACCGAGGGGGAGTCTGGTGCAGAGCAGGAGAAGCTGCAGCCGATTGGGGGTAGCCAGGGCGGCTGCCAGTTCGGCAAAGGCCTGCGGGCAATAATCCGGGTGCTCCTGGCGCAGCTGTGCCAGCCGGCTGGTGGCCTGGGGGTATTCCTCCCGGTGGATGTGCAGGATAATCTGGTCTATTTTTTCGGCATTGGGTGCGCTGTCGATGCAGTCCTCCACCTTGGAGAACAGCTCAAAGTGGAGTTTCTTTTCTTCCTCGTTCAGTTTTCCGGTTCTTGTCCGGTTGGCCCGGTAAATTTGGTAGTCATGGAGTTGCTGCTGCAGCTCGAGCGGCAGGTCCTGGTTGCGGTAGCTTATCGAACCATAGGCTCCGTCTCCATCCCAGCGGATGGTGGCAGAGCCCCAGCGCCGCCGCTGCATGATGGCCTCCCAGTGGGACAGCAGG
Organism: Akkermansia sp.; assembly: GCA_045132635.1. GTDB lineage: Bacteria > Verrucomicrobiota > Verrucomicrobiia > Verrucomicrobiales > Akkermansiaceae > Akkermansia. The sequence continues at coordinate 25,178 of JBGUSR010000057.1, read as the reverse complement.
GTGCGGGTGAGTTCCGGCTCCCGGGCTGTGTCTCCCTTCCGGCTTTCCGCTTCCAGCTCGCTGAGCAGTTTGTCCAGCATGCCCAGCTCCACATAGTCCTGCCAGAGTTGCTCAACTGCGCCTTGCGCCTGGGTGTCCAGTTCGGGATTTTTGCAAGACGGGGAAGTCTGGGAAATCTGTTCATTGGCGCAGAGCAGGGGGCAGCACAGCAGTAGGGTTGGTATCAGAATTTGTTTCATATCATTTGGTGCGGTTGCGGGCTTTCAGGTACAGGATGACCAGCACTATGAAGGCAAGCACCTCCAGAACCAGACAGAGGGATTTGGTGAGTTCTTTTATCTGGAGGGAGTCATCTGCAGTGGCCTTGATGCGGATGGCGGGGCTGTTATAGCGCCATTTCTTGTTGTAGAAGTTTTCCCCGGCAGTGCCTCCGGCCAGTTTGCCTTCGGGGGTCAGGTTCATGGCGGTGCCGGTGATGCGAGCTTGCTCCGGAGCCTCGAAATAGCGCATGTAGATGCCGCCGGGGTTGGCGTTCAGCCAGCGCAGATTGACCTCCAGCACGGAATTTTTGTCGAAGTATATCGGGGTGTCGCTTTCTTTGCAGATGACGCCGTGCTTACGCTCGCTGTGTTTCTCGATGCTGTATACGTCCGCGTATTCGCGACCGTTGGCGATGCGTACGTGGCGGCATCCACCCACAAACCAGTCTTGCGGGTGCCCCTGCCAGGTGATTTCGTCCACCCTGTAGCGCGTGCCTTCCTGCAGGGCATCTGCACCCAGCAGTTCATCGATTTTGACGTAGACGGTGATACTGGCTTCCCTCAGCCAATGCGGTTCCAGGTCTCCCGCATGGGCGGCCAGATCGGGGTTTTCGTAAAGTGAGTAAGCCTGCCCATTGGCATCAATGAAGCGGGTGTCCAGTGATATCTGGTTCGCTGCGCAGGTCAGACTGGTCAGAAGAATGAGAAGAAGTTTTTTCATGTGACTGATGGGGGAGAAAAACGCCCCGCAGGAATGCTGCGGGGCGTGGTGATTGAAAGAGGGGGATTATTTACTTGCCTTGCTGGGCCTGGCGCTGGCGCTCCAGGGCGGCCTGCTGCTCGAGCATGCGCTCCATGAAGCTCTTCTTGGCGCCTTTCTTCTTCTGCACCTTCTCCAGCGTGGGTGCCGGCATGCGGCGGATGATGATGGTCTGGAGAATGGAGATGAGGTTACTGGTGGTCCAGTACAGACCCAGGGCGCTGGGGTAGGTGTAGCAGAACAGGAAGAACATGAGCGGCATCCAGCGCATAATCTTCACCTGCGTGGCATCGCCCGTGGCGGGGGTCATGTGCATCTGGATGATGGTGGACGTAGCCATGAGGATGGGCAGGATATTCACCGGTACCTCATAGCCCATGAAGGGGAAGGAGAACACGGTGTCCATCTGGGAGAGGTCTGTCACCCAGCCGATAAAGCCCTCGCCGCGGAATTCGGCCGCCGTCTGCAGCACGTAGAAGAAGGAGAAGAAGATGGGCATCTGGAGCAGCATGGGCAGGCAGCCACCCATGGGGGAGATGCCGTACTGCTGGTAGAGCTTCATCATTTCCATCTGCACCTTCTGCTGGTCGTTCGGGTACTTCTCCTTGAGGGCCTGCATCTGCGGCTGCAGGAGGCTCATGCGCTTCATGCTGGTGTAGCTCTTGCGGTAGAGCGGCCAGATGAGGAGACGGATGGTGAGGGTCATGGCAATGATGGCCCAGCCCCAGTTGCCCAGCCAGCCGTGGTAGAGGTTCACGAGCCAGTTCATGGGGTAGGCGATGATGGTGAAGATACCGTAGTCCATCACGCGGTCAATCATGCGGAAATCATCGGTCATCTCATCCAGCATGAGGTTGAGCTTCGGGCCGGTGAAGATGTCGTAAGAGAAGCTCTTCTGGCCACCCATCATGGTGTCGGTCTTGCCGGCCAGGGCGAAATCGGGCATGCCGAGGGCAAGTTCCACGCATTCGGTCTTATCACCGCTCACCTGCAGGGGGAACTGGGCAGGAGCAGCATACAGGGCGTTGTTGCCGCTGGTCTTATCCGGCTTCACGATGGAAGCGTAGTACTGGTTCATCACGCCTGCCCATTCCAGGTTATCAGCGTCTTTATCGTAGCTGCGCTCCTTGGCCTTGCCGAGCCAGGGGCGGAAATCGCTGGCGTTGTTCTTTTCGAAGCTGCCGTCCTCCAGGCGCACGTGGTAGGTGTAGTAGGCAGATTCATCCTTGGAAATCTGGCCCATGCCACCGGCGTAGAGACCCCAGTCCTGAGCATTCAGTGTCTGGCCGGAGGTGTTCTGCACGTCAATCTTCAGGTTGAGCACGTAGGCATTGCCTTCGATGGTGTCCTCTCCCTTCTTCAGGGGCTTGAGGGTGTATACCTTGCGCACGATGAGATCACCCACGCGGCCCAGCAGGGTCACCTGGCTGTCGTTGCTCAGGTCGGCGCGGTATTCGTATACGGCGTTGTCGAACAGGGGAGCGCGGTCGTTGGAAAGACCGAACATCAGCGTGCCGATGCCGTGCTCCGGGTTGGCGTTGATGCTCACATCGGTGCCCTTCAGTTCTTCGCGGGTGCTGTTGATGGCCTGACCAATCATTTCCACGCCGCTGATGCTGCCGCCGATGTTGCTGAAGTTGTACTTGGCAACCGGCTTGCCTTCAGCGTTCTTGCTGATGAGGCTGGCGATGATTGCCTTCTCGGCGGCGGGGACTGCCGGAGCCGGTGTGGTGGCGGCTACTGCAGCTGCTGCCGGGGTGGCCGGTGCTGCTGCGGAATCTGCCGGGGCGGTGGCTGCAACCGGGGCTGCGGGAGCCTGGGGTGCCTGTTCCTTGTTGCTGTTGTAATACCACTGCAGGCCCAGCAGGGCTGCGCAGAGCGATACAACAAACCATCCTGTTTTATCCATAGCTGTTATCTAGGTTAGTTAGTGGTTGATATTTTTGTGAAATTCTGTGGGGAAATCTTTACTTCTGGTGGCGGGGCGGCACTGGGTCGTGCCCGCATCCGCCCCATGGATTACAGCGCAGTATGCGCCATATTCCCAGCCCTACTCCTTTGATGACTCCGTGGGTTTCCACGGCCTGAATGAAGTATGTAGAGCAACTGGGCTGAAAACGGCATCCGCTGTTTGGTCCACAAAGTACATGCAGCGGTTTGCTGATGCATCGTTTGTAGAATAATACCGGCAGGATGACGAGTCGCTTCAGCATCCGGGGTTGGTTCAGTTGGTAAAATGCTTTCGCTTGAGCAGGCGCTTAAAGTCCTTCTCAAGCTCACTATAATCGGCTGTGGCGGCGGTGTGGCGCGGTATCAGCACAACATAATGCCCCTGCCGTAGCGGTTCTCCGTGGGCTCGGAGTATCTCTCGGATGCGGCGGCGCAGAAGATTGCGCACCACGGCGTGGCCCAGCCGTTTCGTTGTAATAATCCCGAATCGGGATTCCTTTGCGCCCGCACCCTCGCCGGAATAGGGCAGGGTGCTGAGCACAAGAAAACGCCCTGCTGCGGATGAGCCTTGTGCACGTACCATGGCGAACTCACTGGCTCGCTTCATGGTTTGGTGCCGCTTCAGCTGCATCGTAAACAGGGCGTTGGTTTCTCCTGCAGGGGGCAGGGAGCACCCGGGGTACTCTCTAACAGAAACCCTGCCGGGGCTTTAGCCGTGCTGGATGATGTGGCGCTTGTACTGCACCTCTGCACCCTTGGGCAGAAGACGCTTGCGACCCTTGGCGCGACGACGGGCGAGGATGGCGCGACCGTTCTTGGTTGCCATGCGGGCGCGGAAACCGAACTGGCGCTTGCGGCAGCGCTTGGAAGGCTGGTATGTTCTCTTGCTCATAATATCTTAGTGTGTTTGAAGTGGTTTCTGTGAGGCCGCATGAAACGGCCGGGTGCGATATGATACCCGAAAATCGGCGTATGTCAAGCACCGTTCTTCATTTTTTTCGATATCAGCGTGAATTTCACGCGTCAGAGACCATGAATTTGAGTTCTGCTTCGCAAGTTACCTCGCCATTTACCGTGCAACGACCAACTGCAACGCCGATGGCGCCGCGCATCTTGGTGAGCTCAGTCTCGATGATGAGCACATCACCAGGCACCACGGGGCGGCGCCACTTGACCTTGTCGCAGCTCATGAAGTAGCCAATCTTGCCGGCATTTTCAGGCAGACGGAGCATGAGGACGGAGGCAACCTGGGCCATGGCCTCCACCTGAAGCACGCCGGGCATGACCGGGTGGCCGGGGAAGTGGCCCTGGAAGAACTGCTCGTTCATGGTCACGTTCTTCTGGCCGATGCACTTGCGGTCGCCTTCGAAATCGATGATGCGGTCCACCATGAGGAAGGGGTAACGGTGCGGCAGAACCTTCATGACTTCCAGGATGTCGAGCACGGCTTCACCGTTGGGGATGGTGATGGGCTTCGGACGCAGGGCTTCCATGCTCTCATATTTCTGCTGGAGCTTGGCTGCCATCTGGGTGTTGATACCGTGGCCGGGCATGATGGCAATCACGTGGCCCATGATGCGGTGGCCGCAGAGAATGAAGTCGCCGATGAGGTCCATGGCCTTGTGGCGGGCGCATTCGTTGTGGAAGCGCAGGCCGCCGGCGCAGAGGTATTCCTCGCCCTTGATGACGATGGCGTTGTCCAGCGTGCCACCCTGAATGAGTCCCTTTTCCAGCAGCGGCTGAATGTCCTCATAGAAACAGAAGGTGCGGGAGTTGGAGAGTTCCTTCTCGTAGGTTTCCGGGGTGATGACGCTGTCGAAGTATTGCGTTACGCGGCCGTTGGGCCCCACGGCGGTGAGGGAGATGCGGAACTCGCGGGAAGGCATGATGACGATGGTGGAACCATTCTTATTCTCCACCTTGATGGGCTCGCGGATTTCCCAGACCTTCAGCGGGGCGTTCTGCTCCACGATACCGGCCTTCTTAATCATCTCCACGTAGGGAAGGGCGGAACCATCGCCAATGGGCGGTTCGTTGGCGTCCATTTCAATAATGGCGTTGTCCACACCCATGCCGGTGAGAGCAGAAAGGATGTGCTCCACAGTGTGCACTTTCACAGCGCCTTCTGCAATGGTGGTGGCGCGCTCCACGGACTGCACCTTGGCTGCAGAGGCATCCAGGAAAGGCTTGTCCGGCAGGTCGATGCGGCGGAACTTGAAACCGGTGTTCGGCTCAGCGGGTTTGATGACGAGCTTCACCGTCTGACCGGTGTGCAGCGATGTGCCCTCGAGCGTAGAGGTGCACTTGGCAAGGGTCTTTTGCATGCGTGTAGCCATAATTCGTACATGCATTCTACATAATCCTGAGCAGAATGTGAAGTAAAATCTAGTTTTTTCATAAAGTTAGTTGGTAAGAAAGGCGTCTGACAAGCAAAAAAGTTGGAAAAAGCTTGCCAAAAGGGGGAAGAAGGTGTACTGTTTCAGCCCCTCGCTTCTCATTATGTCGTATCATGTCACAGTTGCGCTTGTCATTTTCCTGATTACCTACGGGCTGATTATTTCGGAAAAGGTGCAGCGGACAGTGATTGCTCTTTTTGGTGCCATGCTCATGGTGCTGGCCGGTGTGATTTCCCAGGAGCAGGCAATTCACCACATTGATTTCAATACCCTGGCACTGCTGATTGGCATGATGATTCAGGTGCTTGTGCTCAGCAAGACGGGGCTGTTCCGTTTCCTTTCCGTATGGGCTGCCCAGAAAACAAACGGTAACCCGGTGAAGCTGCTTATTGCGCTGTCCATCATGGTGGCTGTCTGTTCGGCTTTCCTGGACAACGTGACCACAGTGCTGCTCACGGTGCCGATTACCTTTACGCTGACGAAGGACCTGAAGGTATCACCGCTGCCTTTTGTGATGGCGCAGATTCTGGCATCCAACATCGGCGGTACCTGCACCATGATTGGTGACCCGCCCAATATCATGATTGCCAGCCAGGTGAAGGAACTCAGCTTCACGGATTTCATCTGGAATCTCACCCTGCCGTGTGTGATTTCCTTTGTGCTGACCATGGGTATCATCCTCTTCATCTATCGGAAGGATTTTGCTCAGTCCAACAAGAACCTCAAGCGTATCATGAACATCAAGCTGGGTGGCCTTATCCGCAGCTGGGGCCTGCTGGTGCGCAGTCTGTTCACGCTGGCGTTCACGATTCTTTTGTTCTGCTGCCATGGCTTCATTCCCAACTGGGGGCTGGAGAGCGGCACAATCGCTGTTACGGGCGCTTCTCTGCTGCTGCTGCTGACTATGCCTGACCGCGAAAAGTCGCTGGAGTTCGTGTTCTCCAAGATTGAGTGGACCACTATCTTCTTCTTTGTGGGGCTTTTTGTGCTGGTAGGTGGTCTGGAGGTGAACGGTATCATCAACTGGCTGGCCGCCAAGACGATGCAGCTCACCGGCGGCGAACCGGTATCCACCACCATGAGCGTGCTCTGGCTCAGTGCTCTGATGAGTGCTTTCGTGGATAATATCCCCTTTGTGGCCACCATGATTCCGCTGGTGAAGGATATGGGGGCCATGGGTTATGCGAATCTGGAGCCTCTGTGGTGGGCTCTTTCCCTGGGCGCCTGCCTGGGTGGCAACGGCACGGTGATTGGTGCCAGCGCCAATGTGGTGGCTCTGGGCCTGGCCCGCCAGCACAAGCTGCGCGTGAGCTTCATGCAGTATTTCCTGGTGGGCTTCCCGCTCATGCTGCTCTCCATTGTCATTTCCTCTGTTTACATCTGGCTGCGTTTCCTGTAAGCGTGTTTGGGCTTGTGCGGCGTGGCCTGTTGGGGTATACTCCCGGGCATGTCGATATCAGAGGAGCTTTTTGAGCGTGCGTGCCGGGTGATTCCCGGTGGTGTGAATTCGCCGGTTCGTGCATTCCGTCGTCTGGAGCGGGCCCCGTTTTTCGTGGCCAAAGCTGCCGGGGCACACCTGACGGATGAGGACGGTAAGCAATATATCGACTACGTGGGCACCTGGGGGCCGGCGATTCTGGGGCATGCCCCGGAGTGCGTGATTTCTGCCGTGCAGGCGGCGGTTCCGCAGGGGCTTGGTTACGGTATTCCCACCCGCATTGAGGTGGACATGGCCGAGACCGTGTGCCGCTGGATTCCGAGCATCGAGAAGGTGCGCATGACCAACAGTGGCACAGAAGCCACCATGAGCGCTGTGCGACTGGCCCGCGGCTATACCGGGCGTAAGTATATCATCAAGTTTGCCGGGTGCTACCACGGCCATGTGGATAGTCTGCTGGTGGCCGCCGGCAGCGGTGCGCTGACTCACGGCGAGCCGGACAGCGCCGGCGTGCCTGCGGAGTTTGCCAACCTGACTATCGTGCTGCCGTATAACGATTGCGAGGCGGTGCAACGCGCCTTTGCTCAGCACCCGGGCGAGATTGCCGGTATTATCGTGGAGCCCTTCCCGGGCAATGCCGGTTTCTATTTGCCGAAGCCCGGCTATCTGGAGTTCCTGCGCGAGATTACGGCGCAGCATGGCGCCCTGTTGATTTTCGACGAAGTGATGACCGGTTTCCGTATCTCTGCTGCCGGTGTGCAGGGTAAGACGGGCATTGTGCCGGATATCACCACCCTGGGCAAGATTATCGGCGGTGGTCTGCCGGTGGGTGCCTTTGGTGGCCGCCGGGAGATTATGGACTGCGTGTCGCCGCTGGGCCCGGTGTACCAGGCCGGTACGCTGAGCGGTAATCCCGTGGCCATGGCCGCCGGCCTGGCTCAGTTGAATTACCTGGAGCAGAACGATTCCTACACGCGCCTGGAGCAGCTGGGCGCCCGCCTGGAGGAAGGGGTGCGCCGCGTTCTGCGCGATGAGCAGCTGCCGCTCACCTTCATCCGCGATGGTTCCATGTTCTGCCTGCATTTCACCACGCAGCCGGTGTACGACCTGGATACCGCCATGAGCGGTAATTTCGACATGTTCCGCCGCTATTTCCACGCCATGCTGGAGCAGGGGGTGTACGTGGCACCCTCGCCCTACGAGACCGGCTTCATTTCCACCGCGCACACCGAGGCGGATATTGATGCCACTGTGGCGGCTATGCAGCGCGCCCTGCGTGCGGCGAAAGACTGACTTTCCGCTTGCCAATAGTGGGGCGAATCTGTAGAATGAGCGGCATGAGCAAGATGATACACCGATTGATGTTCCTTTTCGCGGCAGCTGTGGTGGCTGCGGCGCCTGTGGCCATGGCCCAGAGCACAGAGGTTCTGAATGAAACCGGTGATATGGTGCGCGTGATGCGTCACCCGGACGGCACGCGCGCTATCTACCAGCGCCAGAAGGGCTGGCGCGGCATGCGCTGCTCTTCCTACACGGCCAGCGGCCGCCTGGCTGCGGTGAATGATTACACCGAAGGTAAGTATGGCCAGCTGGTGGGTTGTATTATTTATGACCACACCAAGAAGAATATCATCTACAAGGTGGCCTATGGGTATGACAGCCGCGCCCGCCTGGTGGAGGAGCGCATGTATTCCCACCCGCAGGGCAAGCTGGTGCAGCGCGTGATTTACAAGTACGACAACCGGGGGAATCGCTCCAAGCCGCTCATTGTCTCATTGAATACAGCGGGCCCGGTCACGGAAATTGCCCCCACCATGCAGGACGATGTGAACGCCATTAACCGCCAGATGCGCGAGCAGGGGCGTACGCGTCGTTGATTATTTCATTAACCCCCACGAACCTACGAACAGATGGAAACATTCTCCTGGCAGGACCGCGATGCGGACGGTAACAAGGTAACATATGAGGCACAGCACTTCGGTGGCTGGTGGCAGCTGATGGTGGCCCCCAAGCTGGGCCGCTCCCAGCGCGATGAGGTGGTGTTCACCCCCGCGGAGTTCACCGAGGAACACTGGCAGACCCTGCGCGACCTGCTGTGGCGCAAGTACCAGCGCCGCCGCGTGGCCTGGGATATGGTGCAGCATATTGATGATATTCTGGCGGGCAAGGCCACGAATGAGCGCCGCGACCGCCGCAACGGCAAGTCGAAATGACCGAGCAGGAAATGATTCATTGCCAGGAGCCCGACCGTCAGGTGGAGCGGGCTGTGGCCATCATGCACCGTCTGCGCCAGCCCGGTGGCTGCCCCTGGGATGCAGAGCAGACGCATGATTCCATTATCAGCAGCCTTATTGAGGAGTGCTACGAATGCATTGATGCCATCCGCGAGCGCGACTGGGCCCACCTGCGCGAGGAGCTGGGTGATGTGCTGCTGCAGGTGATTTTTCATGCCGAGATGGCTCAGGAAAACCCGGAGGCCGGTTTCGGTATCAATGAGGTGGCCCGCGAGCTGGCAGATAAACTGGTGCGCCGGCATCCGCATGTGTTCGGCACCTCCGCAGTGAGCGATGCGGAGGGCGTGGTGTCCCAGTGGGATGCCATCAAGCGCAAGGAACACTCTATCGAGGATAAACCCTATCTCCAGGACTGCGGCAAGGGGCTCCCCTCGCTGCTGCAGACCTACAAGATTACCAAGAAGGTGGCCAAGGTCGGTTTCGACTGGCCTGACCATGCCGGAGTGGTGGAAAAAATCCGCGAGGAGACGGACGAGGTGGCCGAGACTCTGGAACTGCCGGATGATGACCCGCATGTGGCCGAGGAACTGGGTGATTTGCTTTTCGTGGTGGTGAATCTCTGCCGCCGCCGCAAGGTGGACCCCGAGCTGGCTCTCTTCAATGCCAACCGCAAGTTTGAACGCCGCTTTAATGCCGTGGAATCCACGCTGAAGGAGCAGGGCATCAGCCTGGCTGCCGCCTCGCTGGATGAAATGGAAGCTGCCTGGCAGGAGGCAAAACGCAAGGAGCGCGGGCAATAATGCATTTTTTCCGGTCAGTGCTGCTGTGTGCGGGCATGGGGCTGCTGGCCTCGTGCAGCGTTTTTCAGCAGCCGGAAAAGGAGAAGCTGGACCCGGTGCCGCGCCCGGAGGAGGCGAACAAGCGCCGCATGGGCTTTGAGGAGCCTTCCATGCCCGGCATGAATCCGCTGCTGACGGGTGGCTCTGTGGATCCGAATGCGCAGACATACAATGTAACCACCTCTGAGGAGCTGGAGAAAATTGACAACGGCGCGCAGGGCGAGGTTTATTTCACCGACCCGGATAATCCGGATGCGGAGATTGCGGGAATCACCGCGGCGTTTGAGGCCAGACGCAATGGCAACGGCTGGATGGATAACTACGGCAGGGCCACGCGTTTTGCGCATCGTGAGTGCCGTCCGCTCATCATCTGGTTCCATGATTCCGTTATTGCGCCCAAGAGTGCGCTGTTGGGTGAGGCGCTTCTGGAAACTCCGGAATTCAATGAGTGGTGCCGCGACCGCGTGGTGCGCCTGAAACTGGACTCCGGTGCGTCTATCGATGACCGCACGCGTGATTCTGCCAAATACAGCCGTGCCGCCATTGAACGCCTGGCCCGTCGTTATGGTCTGAAGCGCAGGCCGGCGCTGGCGGTGGTGTCTCCCCGCGGAAAATTCGTGATGGGAGTGGACGGGTACAATGATTTCACCCAGCAGGTGGAGTCATTGCTCAAGGAAGGTGTGGTGATTGCGGAGAAGGAGATGGACGAATACCGCCAGAAGCTTTCCGCCAAGGGGTACCGTACCTGGTTTTCCGGCACAGGAAAGGAAACTGTTTTTGCGCGCCTTCAGCGTTTCGATGAGGAACACCAGATGGTGTACCTCAAGGAATACGGTGGCAAAATCTCCCGCACTAAGCTGCACCGGTTCTGCAAGGAAGACCGCGACTTCATCCTGAAAAAGCAGGAAGAGGAGCGCGCGAAGAAAAAGAAGAAAAAACGCCGTAACGATTTTCAGGTATGAGCAAATCCGATGACACCAAGGCGCAGATTATGCGCGCGGCTGTGCAGCAGTTCACCCGCCTGGGCTATGAAGGCGCTGCCGTGCGCGATATTGCCAACGCGGCAGAGGTGAATATCGGGCTCATCCGTTATCATTTCGGCCACAAAGCAGATTTGTACCGCGATACGTTGGCCTATATCTCCACCCAGTATAATGAGGTATGCCTCGCGGCGCTGCAGGAAGCCCGCGAAACAAATGACCCGGAAGCTCTCATCGGCTCCTGGCTGCTGGCTCCCATTACCTCCTGGCAGGATAGCACCGTGGCCAGCGGCGAGGAGGTACTCTGCTTCCTGAACAAAATGGGATACGAAGACCCCGAACTCACACGCGATGTGTATGAATCCCACTATTCCTACGCCCTCCAGGAGTGGCAGGATGCCGTGCAGACTCATTTTCCCGGCATGCAGCGCGGCGACTGGCTCTGGTTCCTGACCTCTCTGCGCGGTATGTATTTCAACATCGTTGCGCACAATGATTTCACCCTCTGGGGACTCCCCGCCATCTCCAACCGCGAGGCCGCCATCCGCCGCCTCGCCGCCGATGCCGTCGCCCTGCTGCGCACCTACAGCCTCTGATGCCAAAAAATCTCGCGGGCCCCGCCCGCGAAATTCTCTCTGCATCAGCAGAAATTCTCTCCACCTGCGGTGGAAATTCTCTCGCCGAAGGCGAAATTCTCTCAGCCCCCGTTCAGGGAGGCTGATTACCTTCCAAAATCCCTGCGCAGCTCAGCTGCGCACAAGCTTCCATTACTTCGTACCTCCCACCTCGAACCTCGTACTTCCGGATGCTACGCTGCTAATTGCCCCCGGTATTCCCAGAAGCCTCTCGCATATCGTTTCCGGTGAGCAAGTAAAACGAAATCCTTGCCCTGGCGGGCAAGGACGAAATCCACGCTGCGCGTGGACGATATCGCGGCTCATGCCGCGACGAAATCCTCCCGTTGGACGGACTGGGCAGCGGATACTGTTCCCAATAAACCATAGCCCACATTTCCTATATCCGATAACATAACTCTTAGGGGACTTCTATTAAGTCTGAATGATACCATTCAGATGGACAAATTGTCATTTATCTCCCCTCCTGCGGGCGAATGCCCGCCGAATTTTGAGCCCGCGTAAGCGGGTGAAGGATGAAAGACAGGGGTAAGCCCGCTTTGCGGGCGCAGCCCCTGTCTTTCACAAAAAAAATATGGAGCCCATGGAATGGGTGACAGAACTGGTTGCAACTCAATGTATCTACGCTTTCTGTCACCCGTTATCACGGGCTTCGGTTTGTTTTTTAGGGAGCAGGCGCTGCGCGTGCTAACGCACGCTTGCACCTGCCTAACGTCTTGCGCCCACTGCCGTGGGCTATGAATTTCGCTCGGTTCCGTCTTCGCTAAAGCTACGCCGAGACAGGTCGCTCGCCGATAAATGACAATTTCACGAGATGGATAGACTTATTAGGAGTCTTTCTTAAATAATCTCATGCCCGAGCGGTAATAGAATGGCTTATTTTAGTTATCTGCGGAGTTTTTCTTTACCGTTCGGGAATAAAAATGTTGATTTTTCGTATTTGTGTGTTACATTATTCCCGAACGGTAATAGAATATGGAGCCGCTAAACGGAAAGACTCTCCGGAGTACAGAGGAAATTGGAAACCTGGTGCGAGAAACGCGCAAGGCTCAGGGGATTTCGCAGGAGCAGCTGGCAGGTGTTGCGAACACGGGAATCCGCTTCATTTCCGATCTGGAAAACGGCAAACCCACCGTTCAGCTGGAAAAGACAATCCGTGTTCTGGAAGCACTGGGACTCGGAGTATATGCATTTTATCGTTGGGAGCGTAGCTAATGGAAACACTGAATGTCTATCTGCGGGGGAATCGTGCGGGCACTCTGGTATCGGAGCACGGGCGACTGCAATTCTGCTATGCCACCACCTATCTAAACCAGCCCGGGGCGCAGGCTTTATCGTATACACTGCCCTTGCGGGCCGAACCGTACACCGGTGGAGAAGTCGTTGCCTTTTTCTCCAATCTGCTGCCCGATGAATCCGTGCGCGTCAGGCTGGCACAGTATCTGGGCATATCCCCCGGCAATATCTTTGCCTTGCTGAAGCGTATCGGCGAGGATTGTGCCGGGGCTGTAGCACTGGTGCCGGCGGAGCGCGAGGCCCGGGCTCATGCAGATGCAGAGTTCAAAGTTCTGAGCGAGGCAGAAGCCCACGCTGTATTAGCTGCCCTGCCGGAACGCCCCCTGAATGCGGGGGCCGAGGATTTTCATATATCAGGCGCCGGAGCGCAGGATAAACTGGTGGCTTGTGTGCAGAATGGACATATCGTGCTGCCCTTGAATGGCACACCGTCCACCCATATCATCAAGCCCGGCATCCCGCGCTTTCCCGAAAGTGTGTTCAATGAGTTATACTGCATGCGCCTGGCAAAGGCGTGCAGACTTTCCGTGGCAGAATGCTCCGTACTGAGGGTGCACGGCATTCCTTACTATGTAACCACTCGCTATGACCGCCAGCAGGAATCGGGGAAAGTGCTGCGTTTGCATCAGGAGGATTTCTGCCAGCTTCTGGGCTATGAACCCAGTGTCAAATACGAATCCGAAGGCGGCCCTCGCCTGTTGCAGTGTTTCCAGCTTCTTCGGGAAATAGCACTGCCCGCTGCCGATATCATCGAATTCCTGCGTCGTATCATCTTTATCTTCCTCATAGGAAATGGAGATGCCCACGCCAAGAATTTTTCCATCCTGTACATGGGGAAAGCAAACCGCCTCGCTCCGGCGTATGATTTGCGTTCCTCAGCGGTATACCCGAATCTGCCGCCTAAGCTGGCAATGAAAATTGATGGCCGCAACCATTTCGATTGGATTACCCGCGGCAAGTTTCTCCGCATGGGTGAAAAGGCGGGGTTGCGCAATCATCTGGTGAATGCCGAAATCGACAAACTCCTGGCGCAGCTTTCCAAAATACTCGTCCCATTCACAGAAAAGATGCAGCAATCCGACCCATCCGCTATCTATAGCGAAATTCAATCTGGCATAGAAAAACGCATACTGCAGCTCAAAGCATAAAAGCGAACCTGCTGCGATATCGTTCCCAGATTCAACTGCTTCGAACCAATTTTTCGTGTGCAATGGGAAAAATTATAAGCTTACTATTCCTATAGGTTTACGGTAGTAGACATGTGCTGTTATTTTTTTTCGCATTTGTTGGTTCGGGGAGTGCTTGTTGTCTGCGTTTCCGTCCGCTCCGCCAGGGGGCTTCGTCCGCTGCACGGTCTGCGCCCACCCAGGGGCGCGGCGACGAAATTCTGCGCAGCTACGCTGCGCACGAACTTCCTTTACTCGGAATTCTGCTTACTCCGGAAGCCTGGCCACGAGTTTATCCCAGCGCTGTTTTGCTTCGAGGATGGCCTCGGTGGTGACGGAGGAGGAAAGCTCCCAGGTGAGGGGCATGCGCTGGTTGAAGTAGGCGGGGAGCAGGTGGTCGAAATCCACGCAGCCGCCCTGGAAGGGGGCGCGGTGGTCTCGGCTGGGCCACTGCACGTCGTTCACGTGGGCTCCGTAGAGATAGGGCTGGAGGCTGCGCAGGTATTGGTCGTGATTGAGGAGCAGGAGATTGTGCTTGCGCTGGATGTGGCCGAAATCGTGCCAGTAGCGCACGTGGGGATTATCGGCAAATTCGGCCATGAGCCGGGGCATTTCCCATTCGCCGGGAACCTGCTCAAAGTGGCTGCGGCCTTCTACCCCGAGCACGAGGTTCAGCTTGGCAGCCTGTTCAGTCAGGGTGTGCAGGGCCTGGCGGGCGCGCTCGTAGTAAATCGGGGCCTGTCTGGCGCGGCGGCGCACCAGCTCGCCCTTGCGGCGGGCGTATTCCTTGCTGCCCACCCATTCATTGCGCAGCTTGCGCTCCAGTTCGCGGGTGGGGTGAATGCTTTTCATGAGCTCCACGTTGCCCATGTGCAGCACTACGTACTTTGCCCCCAGGCGGGAGGCTACCATGAGTGTTTCCTGGGTGAGGCGCATGGCGCGCTCACGTGCTTCCGGGCGGTGGGAGGTGAAGGGGTAGGCATCCGGCACGTCGCCTTGCACCTCGATAGGAGCCGGGCAGAAGTTGTGAACCCCCGCCACCTTGATGCGTCCGCCGTCCACCGCCTTGATGAGCCCTGGTAACAAATCCAGACTCAGGCCGTGCGAGGCTTCGATGTATTCGAAGCCCAGCTCGCGGATTTCATCGCACATGGCCCCGCCGTCCTTGTGGCGGCGACTATTCCAGCAGGTGGAAAAAACGTTCACGTGGGGATTGTAGTAACAAATCGCCCGGGAATCAAGCCCGTTGTTGACTTTTCTGCGCTATGCGCGTATAATCCCGCGCGTGAGCGATTACCAGCAGAGAAAACAGGATTTCAAGCCGAAATACAGGGATAAGAAGCGCCCGCAGGGTGGCAGCACTGCACCGCGTGTGCGTGCGTTCAAGACTGCCGATGCCCCGGAGGGCAGCGAGAACTGGGTGCGCCCCTGGGTGCAGCTCAAGTATTTTACCTATAATCCGGCGGTGTTCCCGCGTATGCTGGGGGCGGTGAGCCCGGATGCAGTGCAGGGCGGGCTGATTAATGTTTACGATAAGAACGGCGACCTGTTCGGCGGCGGTTTCTGGAACCCGCAGAGCCGCACCCCGCTGCGCATGCTGGTGCATGGGCCCGATGTGCTCAGGGAAAAAGACCTGGAACAGGCTATCCGCAAGGCTGTGACCTGGCGCCGCCAGGATTGCCAGCTGGAGGAAACAACGAATGCTTACCGCGTGATTCATGGCGATTCCGATGGCCTGGGTGGCCTGATTGTGGACCGCTATGCGGATGTGCTGAGCCTGGAGGTGACCACGCTGGGTGTGTGGCTGCGCCTGCCGCAGTGGCTGCCGCTGCTGCACGAGCTCTGCGGCACGAAACGCCATGTCATCACCGTGGATGAGGGGATTGCCCGCATGGAGGGAATCGATGTGAGCAAGGCTCCCGCTAGCGAGCCGGTGCATAAGGTGCGCATTGTGGAAAACGGCGTGAATTTCGAGGTGGACTTCGCCCAGGGGCACAAGACCGGCTTCTTCTGCGACCAGCGTGATAACCGCCTGAAGCTTTCCAAGCTGGTGGCGGGCAAGACCATGCTTGATTTGTGCTGCTATTCCGGTGGCTTCTCCATTTACTCCAAGCTGCACGGCGGCGCTGCCGAGGTGACAGCTGTGGACCTGGATGAAAAGGCCATTCTGATGGCGAAGCGCAATGCCAACATCAACGCCCAGAACGGCCCCCTGCGCATCGACTTTGTGCATGCGGATGCCTTTGTGTATGCCCGCCAGATGGTGCGCAACGGCAAGATGTTCGATGTGGTGCTGCTCGATCCGCCCAAGTTTGTGCTGGGGCGTGATGAGGAAAAGGAGGAGGGGCTCAAGAAGTACAACGACCTCAACATGCTCGGCCTGCAGTGCGTGCGCCGCGGTGGTCTGTTCGTGACCTGCTCCTGCAGTGGCCTGGTGAGCCCGGCAGAGTTCGAGAAGGTGGTTATCAAGGCAGCCCAGCGTCTGGGCCGCCGCCTGCAGATTCTGGATATGACCGGCCCCGGCTGGGATCACCCCTTCCTCTCCACTTATCCTGAGGGCCGTTATCTGAAAGTTCTCTGGGCACGCGTACTGGTATGATTTTCACGCTCGTTATCGGCCTGGCCCTGGCCTTTGTGCTGGGGATGGTGGCGCAGCAGCTGAAACTTTCGCCGCTGGTGGGGTATCTGGTAGCCGGCATGCTGGCAGCCCAGCCCTGGTGGGGGCACCCGGTAGACCAGCATGTGGTGGAGGAATTCTCCCACATCGGCGTGGTGCTGCTGCTCTTTGGTGTGGGCCTGCATTTCCATTTCAAGGATTTGCTGGCGGTGCGCAAGGTGGCCGTGCCGGGGGCTGTGACCTGCAGCCTGCTGTGGACTGGTATCGGCGGGCTGGTGTATTACCTCTGCGGTGGTTCCGGCGGCTGGGTAGCTGCGGCGATTTTCGGCATGTGTGTGTGCGTGTCGAGCACGGTGGTGCTCACCCGCGTGCTGGAGGATAACAAGATGCTGCAGACCCCTGCGGGGCACACGGCCCTGGGCTGGCTGGTGGTGGAGGACTTGTTCACCATCATTCTGCTGGTGCTTATGCCGGTCATGTTCGGCAATGATGAGCTGCTTCCGGCGCTGGGCGGCATGGCGGTGAAGCTGACTCTGCTGGTGCTCATCGTGGCGCTGCTGGGTAAGCGTATCATCACCAGGGTTCTCACTTTTGTGGCCCGCAAGGGGTCGGATGAGCTCTTTACCCTGGGGGTGCTGGTGATTGCGCTGGGCATTGCGGTGCTTTCCTCCTACGTGTTCAACGCTTCCATGGAGTTCGGCGCCTTCCTTTCCGGCATGGTGGTGGGGCAGAGCAAGTTTGCCAGTCGCGCCGCGAGCGATGCTCTTCCCATGCGCGATGCCTTTGCTGTGCTCTTCTTCGTATCGGTGGGCATGGGCTTTCAGATGGGTGGCCTGGTGGAATACTGGCCGCTGGCGCTGGGTACCACGGCCTATGTGCTGCTCATCAAGCCGGTGACAGGTTATGTGGTTATCCGCCTGCTGCGTCGCCCGGCGCGACTGGGCGTGGTTGTGGGTGGAGCCCTGGCGCAGATTGGTGAATTTTCCTTCATTCTGGCCACGCTGGCCGCCAGCACCTACGGTGTGCTGCCGCTGTATGCTGCCAATGTGATTACGGGTGCGGCCATCATTTCCATCACGCTGAATGCAGCCTTGTTCCGCTATGTGCCCAAGGTCATTCAGCTGCTGGAGAAGAATGCGCCGGTTGCGCCGGATGCCGCTCGCCATGTGCCGGCTCCGCGCGAGGAAGTAGACCGCGTGATTGTGGTGGGCTATGGCCCCAGCGGGCAGATTATGACCGACCTGCTGCGCAAATATGATGTGGAAGTGGTGGTGCTGGAGATGAATATCGACACCGTGACCCGCCTGAATAAGGACGGCATACCTGCGCTGCATGGCGATGCCCGCCTGCGCCACATCCTGAAACTGGCCGGCGTGGAGCAGGCCAAGGCTATCATGGTGACAGCAGCTGCTGCTCCTTCCAAGGAAATTGCTGCTGCAGCCCGAAGCCTGAACAAGGGTATTGAAGTGATGGCCTACACCACCTATATGAATCAGGCACAGGAGCTCCGCACCGGCGGCCATTATGTATTCTCCGGTGAGGAAGAAGTGGCGCTTTCCATGTCATCCACCCTTCTGCGGCAGATGGGCGCTACGGACGAGCAGGTGACCCGCGAGCGCGTGGCTACCCGCCGCCGCCTGGCCGGATTACCCCCTGAGGAATTGGCTGATATGTAGTTACGCGTTGGCATAATTAGTCAAGCATCGATAAATCGGGATTTGTGGGGCTCACGGAGCCCCACAACGTACCCGAGCGCAGCGAGGGTATTTCGTGCAGGTGCTTGCGCCTGCATTTCATCCCGGCATGAGCCGGGATTTCATCACGCTTTGCGTGATTTCATTGAGGCCCGTAGGGCCGACTGGTTACCGCTGCATCAGCAGCGGTACTTCCCATGCCGTATTCGAATAGAGAAAAAAGATAATCGGGAGGCGTAGAGCCGTAGTTGTAAAGTCTTTGTGTGTCCCGATGAATGGCATTTTATAATCATGACAGAAATGGATGTGCCGCTGCTGATGCAGCGGCAACCAGTCGCTTCCGTCTCCGCCCTTCGGGCTTTGCCGAGACAGGTAGCTCAATGAATTACACGGGCAAGCCCGTGTATGAAACTCGCCCTGTGGGCGCATGAAAGCGCGGCTATCGCCGCACATGAAATACCGCCGACGGCGGTACGAAAGCGGCACTCTGTGCCGCATACTCAGCTTCCACTAACGTGAAAGCTGAGCCCCACAAACTCGCATTTTTCAAGCTGAATAACAGGATGCCCTCTAATTATGCCAATGCGGAAGTAGTCATATTTTGAAAAAAAGCGGGCCGACCAGCTTGCAAAAAAGCGGGGGCGGGTGTAGTATGGTAGCATATTACACCCGCTCTCTTTCTCTATGATTTTCACACTTGTCATTGGTCTTACGCTGGCGCTGATTCTGGGCATGGTCGCGCAGAAGCTGAAGCTGTCGCCGCTGGTGGGGTATCTGGTGGCCGGCATGCTGGCGGCCCAGCCCTGGTGGGGCGAGCCGGTGGATGCGCATGTGGTGGAGGATTTCTCGCACATCGGCGTGGTGCTGCTGCTTTTCGGCGTGGGCCTGCAGTTTCACATCAAGGATTTGCTGGCCGTGCAGAAAGTGGCGGTCCCGGGGGCCTTGGTGTGTATGCTCACGGTTTCGCTCCTGGGTATGGTGGCCTTCCATTTCCTGGGCATGGGGAATGTTTCGTGGGTGAACAGCCTGATGTTCGGTCTCTGCGTCTGCGTATCCAGTACGGTGGTTCTCACCCGTGTGCTGGGGGATAACCGAGTGCTGCAGACTCCAACCGGGCATACAGCGCTGGGCTGGCTGGTGGTGGAGGATATGTTCACCATTGTGCTGCTCGTGCTCATGCCGGCTATTTTCGGTGGGCAGGAACTGGGGCCTGCGCTGGGGATGATGGCCGTGAAACTGACCCTGCTGGTTGTGGTGGTGGCGCTCTTCGGGCGCAAGGTCATCAAGCAGGTGCTTACTTATATCTCCCGCCATTGTTCGGATGAACTCTTTACCCTGGCCGTGCTGGTGTGTGCCCTGGGCATTGCCGTGCTGTCGGCCACGGTGTTCAATGCTTCCATGGAGTTCGGGGCCTTCCTTTCCGGCATGGTGGTGGGGCAGAGCAAGTTTGCCAGCCGCGCCGCCAGCGATGCCTTGCCCATGCGCGATGCCTTTGCGGTGCTTTTCTTCGTGTCGGTGGGCATGGGGTTCCATATCGGCGGCCTGCTGGAGTACTGGCCGCTGGCGCTGGCCACACTGGCAATCTGCATGCTCGCCAAGCCCATCATGGCGGCTATCATGGTGAGCCTGCTGGGTAAGCCCATGCGCCTGAGCCTGATGGTGGGTGGTTCGCTCTCCCAGATTGGTGAGTTCTCGTTCATTCTGGCCACCCTCATTGCCGGAACCTACCACCTGCTGCCCATGGAGACCGTGAATGTGATTACGGGCGTGGCGATTATCTCCATCACGCTGAATGCTGCCCTCTATCGTTTTGTGCCGCTGGCCGTGAATCGCCTGGAGGACCGTGGATTCGGCTCCAACCGGATTCAGTCGGAGCATATTCCTGCGGCCTCTGATGACCGCTACCGCATTCTGCTGGTGGGCTATGGCCCCTGCGGCGAGCTGGTGAGCCAGGTGCTGCGCCGGCATGATATGGAGGTGGTGGTGCTGGAGATGAATATCGACACCGTGACCCGCCTGCAGAAGGACGGCTTGCCTGCTATGCATGGCGATGCCTCCAACCGCACCATTCTCCGCCTGGCCGGCGTGGAGAAGGCAAAGGCTATCATCATTTCCACGGCAGCGGCCCCGGCTGTGCAGATTGCCTCTGCCGCCCGCAGCCTGAATCCGGATATCCGGGTGGTGGCCCACACCAGCTACATCCGCGTAGCCCGGGCCATTGTTCAGTCCGGCGATGCCCATGCCTTTGCCGGTGAAGCCGAGGTGGCGCTGGCGATGTCCAGCCACATGCTCCGCGCCTTCGGCGCCACGGACGAGCAGGTCATGCGCGAACGCGATGAAAATTATCGCCGCTTGTTTGGTGACCCCTGAGCTGATATCAGATATGAAACGAACCTCTTTCCTTGTCCTGCTTTGCTGTTTCCTGTTCAACTCGCAAGTGTTCGGTGAGCACACTCCCGGATGCCCATGGCTTTCTCATTTGCACCGGATATTCGGCGAGGGAGATGAACCCGCGGTCGTGGCAGTTTATCGTTCCGGCAGGGCGGGGGAAGCCTCTGCGCTGAATCCGACCGCTGACCGCGATAGCCGTTTGCTGATACCGTATCTGATGGGTGCTGCTGAAGGGGGGCACCTGGAGCTTGTGAAGAAGCTGCTGAAGCAGGGGGTGGACCCGGGCTGGGGCCTTGAACCTGCTGCTGCGGGTGGAGCGGTCAATGGGTTCAACCTGTTGCTGGAGCAGGGGTGCATCGCGGGAGAGCGGGAGCTGAACGCCGCTGCGGAGGCCGGCTGCGTGGAGATAGTGAAGCAGCTGCTGAAACCGGAATCCGAGCTGGGGTATCTGATGCATCTTGCCGTCAGCGCTGGGCGGATAGAGGTGGCGAAGTTTCTGCTGGAGCATGGTGCCAAGGCGGAGTATGCGCTTGACGATGCTGTGGAAACCGGCAACGTGGAAATGGTGAAGCTCCTGCTGGAAAAGGGGTATTACCCGTGTATTATGGAGTATATCATGACCTCTGCTGCCAGGGGCGGGCATGATGAGATTGTTCGTCTGTTGCTGGAAAAGGGAGGCTCAGCGAGCGAAGCGCTTTCGGGGGCGGCCAGTGCAGGGAATATGGGCATGGTGCAGCAGCTGCTGGAGCATGGGGCTCACCCGGACGCGGGTATGGATGCGGCGGCAGGGAATGGGCATGAGAAGATAGTGAAGCTGTTGCTCGAAAAGGGAGCCTCGCCAAACCATGGCATTTTGGAAGCTGCCAGTGGCGGACATGGAGAGATAGTATGCCTGCTTCTTGAGCATGGCGCGGATTCTGGTCTGGGTCTCTCCATTGCCGCTGGTGATGGGCATGTGGAAATGGTCAGGCTGCTTCTGGCGTATGGTGCTTCTCCAGAACGCGGTCTTGTTCCGGCGGTGGAGAGGGGGCATGTGGAGATAGTGGAGATGCTGCACCGTGCCGGGGCGCGCCTGCCGCAGGAACGGTTACTCCCCCTTGCCGTAAAAGAGGGGAAGCCGGCTATGGTGGCGTACCTTGCGAAGCGCGGCTGCAACCCCACGGCAGGGCTTGGAGGGGCTGTAGAGCAGGGGAATATGGAAATGGTTCGGCTGCTTCTGGATAATGGAGCTGTTCCCGGTGGCTTTGAGCTCAGAGCCGCGGCACAGCATGGCTGCGCAGAAATTCTGAAGCTGATCTTACCGCTGGCTCAGGCGGAAATCAATGCCGCAAACTGGCTGGGGCAGACGCCCCTGGACCTCGCCACTCAGCATGGCCACGAGAAATGCGCCGCCCTGCTACGCGCCGCCGGCGGAAAAGGCAAGGGGGAATAGGAGGCTTCCAGGAACTTTGTAAATGTAAACGGCGATTTGTGGGGGCTCAAATCTTTCGGAGCACGGGACTTCAGTCCCGAAAACTCAAGCAATGGGGGACTAAAGTCCCCCGCTCCGACCAGAACATCCGCCCGCCAAACTCCCATTTGGCGGGTGACGATATCGCCCAGCTCTCTGGCGTATTTGCGGCCTTCCTCCTTGAACCCTTCAGTGGCGGCGCTGGCAATGAGCGCTAATTGCTCGCCGAAGCTCGGTTCTTCCTTCTTCTGTTGCGTAGTTTGTGCCGGGGTGGGCTGCTGTGGTTCACTGATGACCTGTAACAAACCGCCGAGGAGCTGGTTTGCATCAATTTTAGCTTCAGCTGTGGGCAGAAGTGAAAACAGGCATAACAGGCAAATGAGAATCTTCTTTATGAAGGAAATGTAGCACAGGCGCCGGTGTATATCAATATCCAAAAAAGATTTCTCCTATTATTCCAACCGGGAGAGCCAGCATCTCATAGGTGAGCCCCACGGCAGATGCGCCGAGGGTGAGGGGAACATCAACCAGGCAGAGTGCCCAGGTGAGCGGCCGGCGAATCTGGTTGCCAGTGCTTCGGCGGTCATCCAGGTGCCGGCGTATCAGTGAATCGGGGTTGAAAATGAAGGAGTCCTGCACCTTAGTAGCTTTGCTGAGGTCAATTTCGCTGGCTCGCAATAAACGGAAGGTTTGTTTGTCTGCAGATTGCGATATGTGGACAGGACTACAGGCAAGTAGCTGGTCTTTGGTCAGTGCAGCGTAGTATATTTCCTGGGGGAGACTATCCAGATAGTCATGCCGATTGTAACCCGCTGTCGCGGGGCTTTTCGGGAAATACCATGTTCCCCGGTCCATCCACGGCATGATGTTAGAACTTTGCAGTAGTGGTTCATACCGCTGGCTGTAGACTACAGGCAGCTTGACGTAGTATAAATCCTCCATGCGCCAGGTTTCGTATTCTGATGCCCCGCAAAGCTGTGAGCTCTGCCGGAGTTTTACCTCGGGGTGTTCATGGCCGATATTGTCTATGAAACTGCCGGAGTTCACGATTGTGCAGGAGCAGAGTAGCATCACTGCCAGCAGCAGGGCAATTCTCTTCATGCTGGCAGTGTAACACAACATATCTTTGCTCTGCAAGAAAAAAGCCCCGCGGTTGGCGGGGCTGGAAATCTTACTGAGCGAGGGCTATCAGCAGCTTGTTGTGGATGCCGCCGAAGCCGCCGTTGCTCATGACGAGCAACACGTCGTTCGGGTGCACGTGGGTGACCACATAGGCCACGATGTCGTCGACGTTCTTGCCCACGTAGGCATCGGTGCCGGCTTCGCGGATGTCGGCCAGCAGCTTTTCCTGGTCCAGACGCTTCTCGGGGGCGAGCCGCTTCGTGTTCTCGATGGGGGAGATGACGGCGAAGTCGGCATCGGAGAGGGCGGTGGCCAGTTCGCTCTGGAAGAGGTTGCGGATGGTGGTGTTGCTGCGGGGTTCGAACAGCACCCACAGGCGGCTCTTGGGGAAGCGCTGGCGCAGGCCGGCAATGGCCTGGCGGATGGCAGTGGGGTGGTGGGCAAAATCGTCCACCACGGTGACGCCATTTACGGTGCCGCGGATTTCCTGGCGGCGTGCCACGCCCTCGAAGCTGTTCAGCGCGGTGCGGATTTCCTCCGCATTCAGCCCGGCAAAGGCGGCGGCGCAGGCTGCCATGGCGGCGTTGCGCACGTTGAAATCGCCAATCATGGGGACGTTGAAGGACTCGCCGCAAAGCGGGCAGGGGGCGGCCTCCTCGCCCTCGGGGGCGGGCTTGCAGGTGAGGGTGAAGCCGGAGCCATCGGTGCGGTATTCCAGGTCGGTGATGCGCACATCGGCATCTTCGGACATACCCACGCTCACCATCTTCACCATCTTGAGTTCCTCTGCGGCATAGGCGCGCACATCGGCGCAGTTCGGGCAGTCTGCATTGATGAAGACGATGCCGTTGCGGGGCACCACGCGCAGCAGGCGCTTGAAGGAAAGCTTGATTTCCTCCACATTGGCGTAAATATCGGCGTGGTCCATCTCAATGTTGTTGATGATGACCACCTCGGGCAGGTAATGGAGGAACTTGGAGCGCTTGTCGAAGAAAGAGGTATCGTATTCATCACCCTCCAGCACGCAGAAGGAGGAATCGGTGAAGCGACCGCCGCGGCCCAGGTTGCGGGCAATGCCGCCAATCATGAAGCTGGGGTTGTGGCCGTTGGCCTCCAGCATCCAGGCCAGCATGGAGGTCGTGGTGGTCTTGCCGTGTGTGCCGGTCACTACCAGATTCCGCTTGCTCCACAGGAAGAATTCCTTCATGGTTTCCGGCAGGCTCATGTAGCGCAGGCGGGAATCCAGCACGGCCTCCACCTCGATATTGCCGCGGCTCATGGCATTGCCGATGACCACCAGGTCCGTATCAGCGGGAATGTTGGCGGGGTTGTAGCCCTGGAAAATCTGAATCCCTTCATTCTCGAGGAAGGTGGACATGGGCGGGTAGACATTGGCATCTGTGCCGGTTACCACGTAGCCCTGCCGTGCCATGGCTGATGCAACTGCACCCATGGCGGTGCCACAAATCCCGAGAAAGTGAACGTGTTTCATATGGTTCCTGAACGCTTCGTAGAAGTGGAGGAAAGGTTATATCATCTTGTTAAGCATTGCAAGTATTTTTTAGGGCATGATGCCCGGATGCACTGTGTCCCAAAGTTTCATTAGCGTTGCTTTCATATTTATGTACCACAGCTAATTGGGCACACCCCCGTATAGATTGCGATTTGTCGGAATGATGGCTCGCGTCAGCGAGCGGAATTTAGAACCCGCGTCAGCGGGTGTCAGCCAGTAGCCCAGCGTGCAGCCGCGCAGCGGCGGAACGCTGGGTAACGAGCAAATAAGAATCAGAACCCCGAAGCGTAGCGGAGTGGGTGGCAGCCTGTCACGGCGTAGGGTGTCAACCCGGAGACGGAAAGCTATGGCTTAATATATTAGCCGCGATTTCTGCCACCCGCTCACTTCGTTCGGGGTTCGTTTTGTTTACTTAGCCAACCCAGGGTTCCGCCGCT
>JBGUSR010000056.1:0-25230 GCA_045132635.1 Akkermansia sp. | reverse complement strand
GCCGTTCATGGTGGCGCTCATGCCGGAGGTGCCGGAGGCTTCGCGGGTGACCACGGGGTTGTTCAGCCAGATGTCTGAGCCGTTCTTGAGCAGGCGGCTGAGGCCGAGTTCATAGCCGGTGAGGATAGCGCAGCGCGGGTATTTCTCGCTCAGGCGGTTGAGCTTGTTGAAGATATCCACGGCGGTGAAATCGGTGGGGTAGGGCTTGCCTGCCCAGATCATCTGCACGGGGCGGTTGGTGCGCTGGAGCATGCGCTCGAACATGACCGGGTTCTCCGTGATGAGCGCCGGGCGCTTGTAGGCGGCAAAGCGGCGGGCCCATACGATGGTGAGGGTATCCTGGTCGAAGAGGTGTCCCGTCTGCTCGCCCACCACGCGGAAGAGTTCCTTCTTCAGAGCGCGCTTGCGGTGCATGAACGCCTTCTTGTCGCCCATGGCGTAGGCTTCGGCCAGTTCCGGGTCCTGCCAGTATTCGCGGTTCTGGGCGTTGGTCACATGGGTGATGGGGCAGATATCGCTGTAGCCCTGCCACATCTGGCGGGAGACCTCACCGTGCAGGGCAGATACGCCGTTGGCCATGTGCGAGAGACGCAGCGCGGCCAGCGTGTAATTGAAGGTCTGCTCATTCGGGTCGAGCTTCAGCATGGCGCGCACCTGCTCCAGCGAAAGGCCATCGAAGAAGGAGAAGTTGGCCATGAGGTTGATATCCATCTTCTCATTGCCGGCTTCCTCCGGGGTGTGGGTGGTGAAGACAAAACGCTTGCGCACTTCGTCCACGTTGCCGCCGTTGCGGGCCAGCATGTTGAAGGCAGCGCCAATGGCGTGTGCCTCGTTCATGTGGTAGATTTCAGGCTCCACGCCCAGTTCCTCGAAGAGGCGTGCGCCGCCCTGACCCAGCACGATGTATTGCGAGATGCGGGTCATCGGATTGGAATCATACAGACGCTGGGTGATGGAGCGGGAAATATCATCGTTCTCCGGCAAATCGGTGGTCAGGAAGAACATGGGCGCCGTGCCGAAGGTCTCCGGGCGCAGGTAGTAGGCCTTTACCCATACCGGGGCACCGCATATGCGGATGAGGAACTTGATGTTGTGATCCTCCAGGAAGCTGTAGTCCTTGCGCAGGTATTGCACGGCCATGGAGCCGTCCTCTGCGCGAATCTGGTTGTAGTAGCCATAGGACCACAGAATGCCTACGCCCACCAGGTTCTGGCGCAGGGCACCGGCAGAGCGCATGTGGGAACCGGCCAGATAGCCCAGGCCGCCGGAATAAATCTTGAACACGTTGTCAATGGCGTATTCCATGCAGAAATAAGCCACTGATTTGCTGTACTTTTCGTCGATTTCGTAAGGATGCGCGTACTGCGCAGGCAGGAAAGACTTGCTCATATATATCTGAACTTGTTTTGTTAAGAAGGTCGCCGGCTCGGCGTCATCAGAAATGCTGGCCAACTCTCGATGTTATACACCGAAATTCCCCTGCAGAAAAGAAAAAAATGGAAACCGTGACGCAAAAGCCAGCCACCGGTCAGAAGAGGAGGTCATGCTTGTTTCTCGAAGGGTGGCCCATCGCCCTGGGAATCGATATCCTGCACCAGTTCAAAGAGGTTTTTGTTGCGGATATGAGTCTGCTCCGCATAGGTCAGGAAACTTTCCAGAGCGGCGGTGATGAAATCGGTGCGGGTGGCGGTGCTGTGCGCCAGCGCGTGGTTCAGACGCTCATTCTGGCAGGCTGAACAGCGGAAGGTGATGGATTTCTGTTTCATGGTACTGCATATGGTACCTGAAAGGCAGTCCGATGGCTATGATTGTTGGGGAACATGCAACTAATAGATTGAAAAACAGAGGAGGATGACTGTAATACATTCTAATATGGTTCGCTATTTGGCTGATGGTGTTGTATGCTGGGCCGTGTCATGAAGACAATTCGCAACATTACTCGGTTCACATACGAGTTTACTTCTTTTCAGGGGTGGAGGGTCACCCTGTGTCGCAACCAGATTCATTTCACCCGCTATTTTTCGGATAAGCAATATGGAGGGGAGCAAGCTGCACTGGAGGCTGCTCTGGAAACGAGAAACCACGTGCTGGCGTGTCTGCGGGAGTATCCTGGTGACCCGGAGAAAGCCTTTGAGCTTTGCCGCGGGGAGCAGCAGCAGACCTGCTACCCCCGCGGCTTGCGTCCCCGCAAGAACTCGTTATGAACCTGCTGGCGGCATCAGGTGTGCTTGAATGCCATGCCGTCGCATTCGCACATGCACTTGCCGGAGCCGTATTTAAGCAGGTGCGCGATGGCTCGCTTCATATCCTGTACCAGCAGGGTGGCCATGTCCATGGTGAAACCCTGGCGCACCATTACGCGCATGACCACGGTCTCCTGTACATTGGCCGGGAGTGAGAAGGCGGGCACCTGCCAGCCGCGCATGCGGAGGCGGTCCGACAATTCGTAGAGATTGTAGCCTGCCGCCTTCGGGTTCTTGAAATAGAAGCACACGGCGGGGATATCCTTCTTCGGGTCGCCGGTGGCAATGAATTCGAACTCGCCCAGCTGGGCAATCTCCTTTGCCAGGTACTGGGCCACGTGGTAGGCGGCCATGTGAATGGCCTTGTAGCCGCTCATGCCCAGGCGCACAAAGTCGTAGTACTGGGCAATAATCTGCCCGGCGGGGCGTGAGAAGTTGATGGCAATGGTCGGGATGCTGCCGCCCAGGTAATTCACCGCAAAGGTGATGTCCTTAGGCAGTTCGGATTCATCGCGCCAGACCACCCAGCCGCAGCCCAGCGGGGCCAGCCCATACTTGTGCCCGCTGGAGCTGATGCTCTTCACGCGCTTGAGTCGGAAGTCGAAAGGAATGTGCGGGGCGCAGAAGGGGGCCAGGAAGCCACCACTGGCGGCATCCACGTGCACATCCACATCCGGCCCGCCGGAGGCGGCCAGCTTGTCCAGCACGCGGCACACCTCATCCGGGAACTCATACTGCCCGGTGTAGGTCACGCCGAAGGTGGGCACTACGCAGATGGTGTTTTCATCCACCCGCTTCAGTACTTCTTCCTCGCACATGCAGAACTGCCCCGGGTTCATGGGAATCTCGCGGATTTCCACATCCCAGTAGCGGCAGAACTTGTGCCAGCAGATTTGCACCGGGCCGCACACCAGGTTCGGCTTGTCGTAAGGCTTGCCGGCGGCCTTGCGGCGGGCGCGCCAGCGGCGGAGCGCGGCCATGCCACCCAGCATGCAGGCCTCACTGCTGCCAATGGTGGAGCAGCCGATGGGTCTGGCATCTGCCGGGGCATTCCAGAGATTGGCCACCATGCTCACGCAGCGCATTTCCAGCTCGGCGCATTGGGGGTATTCGTCCTTGTCAATCATGTTCTTGCTGATGCTCAGGTCCATCAGCTTGTGAACCTGCTCGTCATCCCAGGTCTGGCAGAAGGTGGCCAGGTTCTGGCGGGCATTGCCATCCAGCATGAGCTCGGCCTTGATGAGCTCGTAGGCATCCTCCGGTCGCATGGAATGGGCGGGCATTTTATCCGTGGGCAGCGGTTGGGATACATCTGCCGCCCCGAATAAACTTGTCGTTGTTGTATCGCAATGGGTATTCATGGCAGAGGTGATGACGCTGGCGGAATCAACCTTGCGCAAAAACAGTCAGCCGCATATGGGCGGATCGGGGCTTGCCAAAGACCTGGCCGGCGGGTATAATGCACGCATGAAACATTCGCTGCTGCTCCTGGTGCCCCTGTTGCTTTGTTCCTGCCAGAAGGAAGATGCCGATACTCCGGCTACGCCCCAGGCGATGTATGATATGGCTCAGGTGCTGCTGAAGCCGAATGTGGAGAATGCGGAGTCTGATTTTGCCGGGGCCATGGAGTGGCTTCGCAAGGCTGCTGAGGGTGGGTTGCTGCGTGCGCAGCTGGACCTGGGCGGTATCTATTACGCCGGTGGCCATGGCCTGGAAGCCGATGCACGCCAGGCCTACGACTGGTTCCAGAAAGCTGCTGCCCAGGGCAGCAAGGAGGCAGAGGTGTTTCTGGGCATGCTGCAATATGAAGGCCGGCTGGGAGAGAAAAATGTACAGGAAGCCATGAAGCACTGGCGCATCGCCGCAGATGCCGGCATTGCAGAAGGGCAGTACCGCCTGGGTCGCCTGCTGGCGCAGTCCTCTGAAACCCGGCAGGATGGCGTGGATTGGCTGGTCAAGGCCTCTGCCGCCGTGCCGCAGGCCGCCACCGCGCTGGGAAATCTGTACTACAAGTATCTGGAGGATGCCGCTACCTCTGCCGCCTGGTATGAGAAGGGCGCTCTTGCAGGTGATGCGCTGGCGCAGCATATCTTTGCCGAAATGCTGCTGCTGGGTGAGCCCGTGGCCAGGGATGTGGAGCGCGGCATGGCCATGCTACGCATGGCGGCAGGGCAGGATTACACCCCCGCTATGGCTCGTCTCGTCAATATCCTGCGGAACGGAAAGAATGCGAAGGAGAACGAAAGCGAAGCCGCTGCCTGGGATGCCCGCCTGCAGGAGCTGATATCGAAGGAGGATACGCCTTCGGGAAAATGATTGCTTTTATTGTGCCCTCGTCATGTCCTGAGCTGGAATCTGGATGTCAGAATGTATGCCCGCCACGGAGATGATGGTATGGTAGACATAATCGTGTGAGGTGAAGCGTAACGCATTATCTTTAAGTGTTTTGATGATTTCTGGGTGCTTCTCGGCATAGCTGTCCGAATACCAGATGAAGGAGAATACACGTCTCTGCTCCATGGCGGTCATGGGGCCTGCGTGTCCGAATCTGCCTTCCTCGCCAAAGGACTCACCGTGATCAGAGGTAAACAACAGTATGGCATCATGAGATTGCAGCGCCTGGATGATGGCGGTCAGCCTGGCATCTGCATCCAGGATGCAGTTGTCGTATTTATCTATATCATTCGCCTGTCCAAACGTGTTGTGCTCAGATTTATATGGCATATGACCGGCTCCGTCTTCAATCAGGACAAATTGGGGAGACTTGCTCTGCTCGAGTATATTCGTAATGTTCCGGGCATATTCCAACGCAGAGGCTGGGCGGGAGTGCAGGGGAACATGTTTGTTTAGCGTTTTTGCAATATGGGGTGCCATGTACCAGTAACCCTCGGTGTTAGCCCCCGCCATGAGATGTTGTTGGTAAGAGTGTTTGGCAAAGATATCGGTGAATGCCCCGTGCGTTGACCTTCCTGTTTCGGGGGATGTGTAGGTCAGCAATGAGTATATGGAAGGCAGGGTCTGGGTGGCCGCTGAAAGCACATGGGGAAGGTTGATGATATTGCTGCATTGACTGAGACCGGGTGTGGTGTTTCTGTGGTAACCATTGAGGGGACTGTGATCTGGTCGGATTGCCTCTCCAATGTACAGCACAACCATGTCCGGCTTCTTGTCGAATGTGTCCCGGGATGCGTAATCTGCTGCGGATTTCAGCTTGCTGGACGCGAGAAAATTCCAGATGCCCGACCAGAATTGCAGAGAATCGAAAGCTGGTTGATATGCTTTCAGGAATAGTTCCCACAAGTCAGCGTGCCTTGTTTCTTGTCTCAAATGTTTACTGAGAGGTGCCAGGGAGCAGGCAATCGCGCCGGTGGTAAGAACACATGCTGTTATGAGTTTCTTACGACGGAAAGACTGGAGCTTGATGCATCTGGTCAGAAAACAGATGCAGAAAATGCTGGCAAGCGCCAGAATGAGCAGTGAAATAGACCTGGTATTCAGGTAATTCATTACCTCATTGATGCTGGCGTTAATGGTTGCTATTCCCAATTCAGCGCAGTGTACTCCGTATGTTACCGCAGCCTGGTAGCAGTACATCTGGGTAATCAGCAGAATGGGCAGAATAAACCATGCAAAAAAACGGTTAATGACAGAAAGCCAGATAATGGCGAAATAGAAAAGGAAGTGTACGCCGAATGCAAAAAAACAATCAGGAACGAGAAAATATCCCCCATAGGGTGCATAGGAAAAAAAATGAC
This sequence comes from Akkermansia sp., assembly GCA_045132635.1. Taxonomy (GTDB): domain Bacteria; phylum Verrucomicrobiota; class Verrucomicrobiia; order Verrucomicrobiales; family Akkermansiaceae; genus Akkermansia. Next base: position 19,232 of record JBGUSR010000056.1, on the reverse strand, counting down.
TGTTGCAAAACAGCGCCGTGACAATGCAGGACAGCACGGCAACTTTCACGAGCGGATGGCGTAGTTTGTTCATAGTAACCGGGCGTGAGTATATCTTATGGCTGCAGTTTGGTCGAGCTTAAATGATGAACTTTCGGGGTTGCGGTCGGCTTTTGTATTGACTTTTGACTGCTGAATTGGTATAAAACCTGCACCGCGTTATGTTACAGGAATACTTTTCAGCACTCATTCAGCTTGTTGCCGGTTTTGGTTTTGCCGGTCTGATTATCATCCTGAGTATCGTTTTCGGTCGCCGTTCGAAGATGCGCTCCGCCATGGATGTGCCTTACGAATGCGGTAACGTGCCGGAGGGTGATGGCGCACCTGCGTTCTTCTCCATCAAGTTCTATCTGGTGGCCATTCTGTTCCTGGTGTTCGACCTGGAGGTGATTTTCCTGTATCCCTGGGCCCTTGGTTTCCAGGATATCGTCATGAACAATGGTGAGGCCTTTGCTGCCATGGCCGCCTTCATCGGCGTGCTGATGGTTGCTTATCTGTACGCCGTGGGTAAGGGCGCCATCACCTGGCACCGCAACCCGGCTCCCCGCCGCTGATTTCCCATCTGACGACGTAGATGAATTTTCAGACGACTGCCGGAAAGGGAATCCCCGGACCGGCAGTTTTCTTTTTACACATAACTGGATATGAAGACATCTGTTGCTGAGCGCCAGGAGTTCCTGACCACAACCCTGCGTGAGCGTATTCTGATTCTGGATGGTGCCTGTGGTACCATGATACAGCGTTATAACCTGACTGAGGCCGATTATCGCGGCACCCGTTTTGCTGACTCGGAGCGCGATTTGAAGAATAATAACGATTTGCTGGTGCTTACCCAGCCCGGCATTATCCGCGATATTCACGCTGCTTATGTGGCTGCCGGGGCAGATATCATCACCACTTCCTCTTTCTCTGCCACACCGCTGGGCCAGCATGAGTTCTTCCACTCCTCCGCCATGGAGGAGCGCGGCCAGGAGTACTACGACGAGGTGCTGGCCGATGCCGAGCTGGCGGCGCTGACTCGCGAAATGAATCTGGCAGCCTGTGCGCTGGCTCGAGAGGCTGCCGAGGCTGCAGACCGCCCAGTGCTGGTGGCTGGTTCCATCGGGCCTATGGCGGTGACGGCCTCTCTTTCACCCAAGGTGACGGACCCCGGCTACCGCGCTATCAATTTCGAGCAGCTGCGCCGCGCGTATCGGGAGCAGGTTATTGCCCTGGCAGATGGCGGGGTGGATATCCTGCTGCTGGAGACAATTTTCGACACGCTGAACGCCAAGGCCTGCCTCTTTGCCATCGATGAGCTGCGCCAGGAACGCGAGCTGCCCCCGGTTATCATCAGCTTCACCATTACGGATAAGGCTGGTCGCACGCTGTCCGGGCAGACGGTGGAGGCTTTCTGGAATAGTGTGCGTCACGCCCGCCCGCTGGCCATCAGCATCAACTGCGCGCTGGGGGCCGACCTCATGAAGCCCTTTGCCGCCAAACTGGCAGAGCTGGCCGATTGCGCCGTGTGCCTGTACCCGAATGCAGGGCTTCCCGACCCGCTCAGCCCCGGCGGCTATGGCCACACGGCGGAGCACATGGCCTCCATCCTGAAGGATTATGCGCAGGAGGGACTGCTGAATATTGTGGGTGGCTGCTGCGGCACCTCGCCGGAGTATATTGCCGCCATCCGCACGGCGGTGCAGGGCTATGCTCCCCGCGCCATCACGCCGCGCCCCGCCGGTGGCACCATGCGTCTGGCTGGTCTGGAGCCGCTGAACCACCACCGCGACCAGGGGGTTCTCTTTGTGGGTGAACGCTGCAACGTAGCCGGTTCTCCCAAGTTTGCCCGCCTTATCCGCGAGGGGAAATATGAGGAAGCCCTGGAGATTGCCCGCCAGCAGGTGGAGAAGGGCGCCAAGGTGCTCGACTTCTGCTTTGATGACGGCATGATTGATGGCCCCGCCGCCATGACTCGCTTCCTGAACCTGGTGGCGGCCGAGCCGGATATTGCTCGTGTGCCGTTCATGATTGACTCCTCCAACTGGGAGGTGATAGAGGCCGGCCTGCGCTGCACGCAGGGCAAGGGTATCGTGAACTCCATTTCCCTGAAGAATGGCGAGGAGGAGTTCCTACGCCAGGCTACGCTGCTGCGCCGCTATGGCGCTGCCGTGGTGGTGATGGGCTTTGATGAGAACGGTCAGGCCTGTGGCCGCGAGGACCGCATCGCTATTGCTCACCGCGCTTATGATTTGCTGGTGAACAAGGTCGGTTTCCCGGAGGAAGATATCATCTTTGACCCGAATGTACTCACCGTGGGCACCGGCATTGCGGAGCACGCCAACCATGCCCTGCATTTCTTCCAGGCTGCCGGCGAGATTTTTGCCGCGCACCCGAACTGCCATATTTCCGGCGGTATTTCCAATGTTTCCTTCTCGTTCCGCGGCATCAACCCGGTGCGCGAGGCTATGCACTCGGCCTTCTTGCACCATGCATCGCAGAATGGTCTGGATATCTGCATTGTGAATGCCGCGCTCATGGATGACTATGAGAATGTGCCGGCGCATCGTCGCAAGCTGGTGGAGGCTGTGTTGCTCAACAGCGCAGAGGATGCCACCGAATGCCTGATTTCCTACGCTCAGGAACTGGCGGCCAATAAGGAAAAAGCAGCTGCACCGGCCAAGGCTGCCGCTGCCCCGGCAGATTGGCGCAAGGGTACGGTGCAGGAGCGTCTGGCTCATGCTCTGGTGAACGGCATCACCGAATTTGTGGAGGCCGATACCCGCGAGGCGCTGGAGCAGTGCGGCTCACCGTTGGCGGTCATTGAGGGGCCGCTCATGGATGGCATGAAGCAGGTGGGCGAGCGTTTCGGTGCCGGGCAGATGTTCCTGCCGCAGGTGGTGAAGAGCGCCCGCGTGATGAAGCAGAGCGTGGCGGTGCTGACGCCTCTGCTGGAAGCCGCTCAGGATGGCAGCAGCTCTGCCGGCACTGTGGTGCTGGCCACGGTGAAGGGCGATGTGCACGATATCGGCAAGAATATCGTGGGCGTGGTGCTGGCCTGCAATGGTTTCCGCGTGGTTGACCTGGGCGTGATGGTGCCCTGTGAGGATATTGTGGCCGCAGCCCGCCGCGAAAAGGCAGATTTGGTGGCCCTTTCCGGGCTGATTACTCCCTCTCTGGCAGAAATGGCCAAGGTGGCCGCTGCGCTGGAGACCGAGGGGCTGGATATTCCTCTGCTGGTGGGTGGTGCCACGACCGGCACCCTGCATACGGCGCTGAAACTGGCTCCGCATTACCCCTCCGGTGTGGTGGTGCAGACCTCCGATGCCTCCACCATTGTTCCGGCGGCGGCAGCTCTGGTCGGCCCGGGGAAGGCCGAGTTCATTGCTGCCCACAAGGCAGAGCAGGCCCGCCTTTGCCGCGAATTTGAGCAGAAGGATGTGCCCATGTTCAGTCTGGAAGAGGCTCGCGCCCATGCTCTGGCTATTGACTGGGCTGCCCAGCCGCAGCCGAAGCCGCTGCGCACGGGTGTGTTCACGGCTGGTGTGGTGAGCGGCTGCAAGTGCTGCCACCGTCAGCCGGATTTTGAGCTCACCTGGCAGCAGCTGGAGCAGAAGGCGGATTGGAGCATCCTGCTGCGTTATTTCGAGATGCAGGATGTGTGGAATCCTGCCCGCCAGGCAGCCCATGCCGATGCCCCGGCGGCCAAGGTGGCGGAGATGGAGAAGCTGCTGGCCGATGCCCGCGATATGCTGAAGCTGGCACAGGAAAAACTGCATGCCCGTGCGGTGTTCGGTATCTGGCCTGCCGCCCGCGTGCAGGATGACGTGGTGCTGGAGAACGGTACCGTGCTGCATACGCTGCGCCAGCAGAAGCAGAGTGAACGTCCGCGCCGTGCTCTGGCAGACTTTGTGGCCCCGCAGGGGCAGGGCGGTTATGTGGGGGCCCTGCAGCTCTCCATTACCGGTGGAGATGCCTGGGCGGCTGCATTCAATGCCGAGGGGGATACGTATCACGCTTTGCTTTGCGCTGCTCTTTGCAGCATGCTGGCTGAGGCTCTGGCTGAATGCTCGCAGGAATGCATCGAGACCCTCTGGCCGGCAGCGGGTAGTTCCCTGATTCGCCCGGCCTGCGGTTACCCCAGCCAGCCGGATCACCGCGAGAAGGAAATCGTGTTTGAGCTGCTGAACGCAACGGAAATGACCGGAGCCACGCTTACGGAGAGCGCCATGATGCAGCCTGTCTCATCGGTATGTGCTCTGCTGTTCAATCACCCCGTTGCCGGGTATTTCGCCGTGGGCCCCATGGGCGATGACCAGCGCCGCGATTACGAAGCTCGCTCCGGCCACAGGCTGGACTGAGCTACCCGGAGTATACTGGAAGTTGAGCTTTGAAAAAAGGCCACCGGAAACCCGGTGGCCTTAATTGTGAGGGGAATACTCCGCAGGTTAGCCGCGGAACTTGGCTTTCTGGTGCTGCCAGATGGCGTAGATGGCACAGAAGACATTGGGCAGCCACAGCACGATGTAGGGTGTAATGCCGCTGGACTTGCGTGAAAGTTCGCAGAATACCAGTGCCACAAAGTATACTGCTGCCACCAGAATACCGATAGCGAAGCCGGTGGAGGTGTCCTTGCGGCGGGCGGTGATGGCCAGCGGCACGCCGATGAGAGAGAATACGATGCAGGCGCAGGCGAAGGAGGCTCGCTGCACACCTTCTGTCTCGAAAGCGAGCACGTTCTTCTTCTGGCGCATGGCGCTGTTGTAGTAGTTCGTGTCCTTGCGCACATCTGCCCAGAGCATATCGGCACAGGGGAAAGCAGGATTGACGGAGGCGTTGTCCTCGTAGCGCTCCAGCTTCTTGAGGTCCAGCTGCAGGGTGGTCTCGATGTGTTCGAGAACGTAGTCGATTTCGCTGTTGGTGAAGCGGTTCGGCTTGAGCTTTCTCTGGTCGCGGATGGGAATGTGAATGCGCAGCGGCATGACGGCAATGGCGGCCATGTCCGTAAGCGAGGTACTGGAGCGCTCAATGCGGGCGTTCTTCAGCGTGAGCTGAAGAAGGCGGGATTTGGTGTCGAACTCGCCGATGGTGGCGCTTTCGGCATGAATGGCATCAAAATCTGCATCCAGACCGGAGCCCTTGGCGATGGGGTAGACGTGCAGCCCCTTCAGGTCATCGCCCTCGCGGTGCTCAATGTAGAGCTGAACCTTATCCAGGTTGGTCACGGTCTGGCTGGAGTTGAGGAGGTTGCGGGGGTTATCCATGGCGGCGCGCATGACCAGGTCGCTCATAGCGTTCTTACCCTTGGGGGCTACCTCGATGTTGATGTAGTAGCAGAGTGCAGAAAGGGCAACGCCCATGCCGATAGCCGGCATGCTGAGTCGCCACAGGCTCAGGCCAGCCATACGCATGGAGGTCAATTCGTTGTCTGCAGCCAGGCGGCCATACACCAGCAGCACCGCGGTCAGGAATCCCCACGGCACGGAGAAGGTGAGGGAGAAGGGAATAACCTGCAGAATGAAGTCGATGACGATGGTGGGCGGCGCTCCGCTTTCCACCAACAGTGAGTGCAATTCCTTGAAGAGCTGGCCCAGCAGCAGTAGCATGGTCAGTGAAAGCACCCCCAGAAAAGTCACGGAGATGAGTTGCTTGAGAATGTAGCGGTCAATAGTTTTCATTGCAACGACCATCATTCTAGCATATTTGCCAGCCCTTGCAAACAGGAAAATTGTTTTCAGTGCTTTTTTGTTGATTTTTGCGACTTGTTCTTCGCCGCTGCCCTGATGTTTCGTGATAATGACTGCGTTTGCCCGCATTGCCATTGATTTCTCTTTGTGAATCTGATATAACGGACTGTATGGCAGATAGATGGACTCAGCGCCCGTGGGTGATGCGGTTCCGGCAGTTCATGTGGAGCTGCTGGAAGTTTCCGCTGTTCGTATATGGCCTGGTTCTTGCCTGTTCTGTGATGATGGCTGCGACGGCCCTGTATAACTCCTGGAGTGGCGGCGCGGGTGTGGGGCTGGCGTGTGTGAAGGTGCTGCTGATAGTATTGGTGCTGGCGCTGCAGGTACTGTGGCCTGTGCTGGTGCTGTGGCCCTTCGTGATGACGGTGCTCTGCTGCAGACGGCGGGTATGGCGGCATCTGCTGTGCTGCTGGGGATGCCTGATTGGTGGTGGTATGGTGTGTGGTGCAGCCGGTACAGTGGTGTTGCTGGCGGGGTTCCGTTCGGATTTGTATATGTATGGAGTGAGTTTGCCGAAGGAAAAGGAGTATGTGGCTCCCCGTGGCATGAGACCTTGGGTGGGGGATGTTCCGCCAGTATCGGAGCGAGCTGCTGAGCTGCTGCGCCTGCGCCCTGTCCGCCCGCCGGTGCAGGTGCTGGTGCAGATGCCGCCGGTGCCGAATCTGGAGAAACTGACCCATGATGCGCCGGAGATTCTTCGGGAGTACGTGCTGCGCTGTCTGTATGCTGAGGCCACCAATCCGCGTTTCGATGCTCAGGTGCTTTGCCTTGAGCATGATTCTGTGCTGCTGGCGCATGCGAAAGAGCCTCAGTCGCATATTCTGCGTATGTCGGATGTCGCAGTGACTCGCAGGACTCACCTGCGGGCCAAGAGGAACCTTTTGGTAGAAGAGGAAAAGAAATCTGCACCATGGCAGCTGCCGCTGCATTCGGGGTGGTCGGTTGTGCTGAACAGAGATTATATCTACACCGATTGGCTGCCTGCCGAGGAACAGGTTGCCGGGCCTTTGCGTCTCCTGAATGAAAGCCTGGCTCCGCTTGCTGCCAATCCGACCCGCGCCGGGCTGGATGCTCTGGTGCCACCGCTGCCGCAGGAGCCATTTCTTTGCCTTTGGTGTGCAGATAAGGCTGGTGTGTACCGGGCCCTGGTTGTACTGCCGCCATCGTACCCTGACGGTGAGGTCGAGCTGCGGGCTCGCGATGTGTCGACCGGGAAACCTGTGGGGTGCTCCGGACGTGTCTCGAGGGGGCTCTCCCTGGATGCCCTGGGCCGCGCCATGATATGGCACAACCTGCGGGTTTACAGCGGAAACCTGAATGAGTTCTACGCCACCGAGTGGGAAATCTGGTTCACCCCGGTGGGGGGCGGCGCGCCACGCTGTGTCGGTAGACAGGAATTTCTGATGATGGGGGGCGAGTAGGAGCCGTAGCGGCACACGAATCCGCTGCGGAGGATGGTAGATGCGGGATACGAGATCCGGGGACTCGCTATAGCGCTGGACATTGGTGTTTTTTTTTGTTATATTGATTTCATGTTCCGGCGCCTTCTGATGAATTGTTGTGTATGTTTCGCAGGATTGCTTTCTGCGAGCGCAGGAGATTGGTATTCGGTAGAAATGCTGACAGATCTGGCTATTGTGCCGGTTTTTGCGGTAAATCCGGAGGTGTACACCGCAGATACGAGTGCCTTGAGCCACGAGATATTGCTCGAATATCTGCAGCTGAAGAATTATCCCACTCCGAAGGCTGCAGCATCGAGTCGCAAACCGCGTTGGATGCGTACTCTGCTGATATCGGATGAAAAATCAGCGCTGAGTAGCAAAGAACATCTGGCCGCGGTTGCCCGGCAGCACGGAGATAAGTTTGCTGCCATTTACAAGGCCTACGTACGCTCCGTTGAGGAGGAATCAGCCCCCGTTGGTGATTCCGGACTGGATGATGCCGCTTTGTTCCGCCTGATAACGCTGGCGGTGAGCCGGTACCAGTCTACGCTCGCTGACAGGGTGTGCGATAGCGATGTCCGGGAGATGCTCCGGCATCATCAGCGTTTGCTTGCAGTGCGTCTCTTTGTGCTCAGTCGAGTGAGGAGGATCTCGTTGGACACCGGAATGAAGGAAGTGGTGTACAAAGCCTGCGCGGAGTGTACGAACAAGGAATTGACCAGGCTGCTTGGCAACATGGTAAACGGTTCCCCTGACGGTCCGCTCGGTAACGGTCTGCCCGGAAATGAAGATGCCCGGCTTTCCCGCAAGGAGATACAGACCATGGTAACTGATTGGAAGAACGAGCTGGATTCTCTGTTCGCTAAAGGTTCGGAAAATTGAGTTGAGGTATGGAATGGCTTGAGAATAATGCCTATAGCAGGCAGTTGAATCGTAGTGGTATGCGGGTCCGCTGCGGTGTGTATGCCTTCTTCGCCCTGGTGCTGGGATGGCTTGCCATGCAACAGCTGCGTGATAACTACTACATCTTGCAGGCTGACTCGGGGATTCAGGTGGAGGGTTACGTGGAGCGTCACCGGCCTGGCTACAAGAAACGCCGTCTTGAGGTGGCGATGGAATATCAGGGCAAGACGTACACGATTGTCCGGATGGGGCAGCGATTTACGAGCCGGATGTTTGATGAGGCTATCGAGACCCGGCGGGTGACGGTGTATGTGAATCCGGCGAACCCGGAAAAATCGGTGTTGAGTCTTGGTGTGCAGCCCTCCTCGTGGGTGGTGCCGCTGATTCTGGCTGTTGGGAGCACGGGTTTCTTATTCATGGCGGCTCGTGAGCTGTGGCATTATTATGGAAAGGGGGCAGGGAATGTGGAAAGCTGAGAAAGCTCGCTATGCGCTGGCGGTGAAAAGGGCGGAGCTTAACACGGCGGCCTTGCTTACGCTGGCGTTTTTCTGCTTCCTGCCGCTCATGGGCGAGCAGGATTGCCACGGAACCCACGCATGGACGAGTATTGACCTCGCTCTGCTGGGGGTGCCGGTGTGGTGCATGGCGTTCCTGTACCGTGGATGGAGTTTTGCGAACCACCGCCGGGATATGTGGGTGTATGGCCTGCTGCTGGCTTATGAACTGGTGCTGGTGGGCTGCCATGCGTCTCTGCTCTGGGGGCTGCGCACCGCCTGCTGCTGGCATCAGCTCGTCTTTTCATCTCAGGTTCAGACGGATGGCGCCGTGTGGGGCTGGTTGCCAGGGCATGCCTGCCTGCTTCTGCTGGCGGGGTATTCTTTTGTGTTCTCCCTGCGCCTGGGCAGGTGCCGGAGCTGGTGAATCCACCTTGCGCGGAGGTGACTTTGCCTATCGCGTTATTTTTTTGCTGACTGGCACATTTTTAGCTCGCTTTTTGATGCTAAAAGTGGCACAGTTAAAGGGAACAAACCTATTCTGGAACCATGAGCGAACAGCCCCAGCCTCCGTATAAGCGTATCCTTCTGAAATTGAGCGGTGAAGCCCTGCGTGCCCCCGGCAGCAAGGACAATATCTCCCCGGAGATTGTGGCTCGCATCGCCCGTGAGATTGCTGAAGCCCAGCAGAAGGGCAATCTGCAGATTGCCATCGTTGTGGGCGGCGGTAACATCTGGCGTGGTGCCAAGGCCAGCGTGCGCGGTATGGATCGCCCCACGGCTGACTATGTGGGCATGCTTGCCACGGTGATGAATGCTCTTTCCATCTGCTCCGCTGTGCAGGAGGCCGGTGTGCCCGCCCACGTGCAGAGCGCTATTGAGATGAAGAACGTGGCAGAGCCCTATGTGCGTAACAAGGCCCGCCACCAGCTGCGCGCCGGCGAGGTGGTTGTGTTCGCCGCCGGTACCGGTAACCCCTTCTTCAGCACCGATACGGCCGCTGCCCTGCGCGCCTGTGAAATCAATGCCGAAGTGGTGATGAAGGCCACCTCCGTGGACGGTGTGTACACCGCCGATCCCAAGACCGACCCTACCGCCACGCGCTTTGATGAGATTTCATACGAGGAGTGCATCTCCCGCAACCTGAAGGTGATGGACCAGACCGCCTTCACCCTGTGCAAGGACAATGCCAAGCCCATCATGGTGTTCGATATGCACAAGCCCGGCAACATCACCCGAGCTCTGCTCGGTGAGAAGATTGGCACCATCATCGGCTGATTACAAACAGATTTTAACACATATAACCAAATACAACAATGGACGAAGAGACACTCTTGCTTGAGGTAGAGACCGGAATGGAAGAAGCTGTGGAGCACATGCAGGCTGGTTTTGCCGGCGTGCGCACTGGTAAGGCTTCCCCCTCTCTGGTGGACAATATGGACATTTTCGTGGCTTCCTACGGCTCCAGCATGAAGCTGAAGAGCCTGGCTGTGGTTTCCACCCCCGATGCCCGTTCCATCCTGATTCAGCCGTTTGACCCGGGTACCCTCAACGACATCAAGAAGGCCATCGCCGAAAGCCGCCTGGGTATCTCCCCCATCATTGATGCCCGTTCCGTGCGTCTGCCCATTCCTGAGCTGACCGGCGAGCGCCGTAAGGAGCTCTGCAAGTACGTGTCCGGCCTGGGTGAGGAAACCCGCGTGCGTATCCGTGGCGTTCGCAAGAACGGTATGGACGGCATCAAGAAGATGAAGGCCGACAATATCCTGACCGAGGACGGTGTGCGCGGTGCTGAAGAGAAGGTGCAGAAGCTTACCGATAAGTACGTGAAGACCGTTGGCGACCTGGTGGCTGCCAAGGAAAAGGAAATCATGACGGTGTAATTTCCCATCAACCTCTTACTTTTACTCAAATCATGAGCACGAACACCACTAACGTTCTTTCCTCCGGTATCGAAATTATCGGTTCCATCCGCTTCCAGAACGATATGCACATCGATGGTCACATCGAGGGTCAGATTGAGTCCGACACCGGTAAGGTGACCATCGGCGAGATGGCCAACATCAAGGGCGATATCCACGCCGGCGAGGTGCACATCTACGGCCGCGTTGAGGGTAACATTGAGAGCAACCGCTGCCACCTCAATGCCCAGTCCAATGTGACCGGCGATATCACCACTGGCACGCTTTCCATGGATGAAGGCGCCCGCCTCAGCGGCCGCGCTCAGATTGGCTAAAGCGTTCTGTATAGACATCTTCAAAACTGGTTGTTTTATAAGGAGCAACCAGTTTTCTTTTTTTCTGGAAGTATGGATAGACGAATAAAAGGAATGGTACGTGTTTTGCGTCTGTTGGCGATGGCGGCTGTGTTGTCGTTTTCTACTGCGCAGGCGGCTATGACTGCGGTTCGTAGTGAAGGGGATCTGGATTTCCTTATTATGGAAATGTCGATGGCTCTGGAGGAGAGTCGCACGTTTGACCTGGGGGGCTTTGTTATGCAGGATAAGATGTCGGAGCTTCTGGAGACGAGCAACTCTGACGATTTTTGCTCGACCTGGCGCTATACATACCCGAGTGCGAAGGGGCCGGTAACGCTGCAGTTGGAGTACCTGGATAGCACTCGTGTATTAGCAGCAGTGCTGAATCCCAAGTTGCGTAAGGTTCCTACGCTGGAGCGTAGGGCTGCGGCGGAAGTCAAGAAACGTATGGAGCGTTACAAGTTTACCGGGATGACCCGAAAGGAGATTGCCAAGGCGGTGTATGATGATTTGCTGTTGAGGTCACGGGTCATATACAATGGTAGTGTAAAGAATCCCTGCACCAATTTGCTCCTCCGGAATAAAGGGGATATGACAGCTTTCTCTCGTTGCTTATTCGTGATGCTGATGGCACAGGATATACCGTGCCGCCTGGTGTTTCACCGCGGGCGAAACTGGGTTATGGTGCAGCTGGAAAATGGTGATTGGTACCATCTCATCCCCGTGCGCACGAGTTGTGATGGCGTGGCTGATGCATCGGCAAATCCCCTCCAGACAGAAGCAGAATTAAACATTTCTGATACAGAGAAGTTTCAGAAAAAATATCCGCGTACACCCGCTGTGAATAATGCTGCCATCCCCGTATATGAGAACATGCAGAAGTTCTGGAAAGCTGCTGAAGAATCGTATAAGTCAGGAAAGTCAGCGTTTGGTGCTGTGCTGCAGCATTATCCCGGTAAGGGGGAATTTCAGACGTCTTTGGACGAGTACATTGCCGGTGGCGGCATGGTGCCGGTGGCAGATACGTATCTTCCCGGACGCGAGGGGGCAAGTCTCTATGTTCGCGTGATGTTTACCGTTGAACAGGATAACAATGCGAAGGAAGATGTTGAGCCGGCTGAAAGGAAAAAGAAGCGCAGCCTCTTGGACAAGAGTAAGAATCAGTTCCGTAAGGTGAATAAAAAGCGGCGCTCAGAAGATTGATGTGCAGCTTTGCTGCATGAGAGGAAGCGGAGCCGGGGTGTCCCTTGCTCCGCTTCTTTGTACAACCGATGGTACATGCGCCTGCGGTGAAAGTCCGCAAGTGGGTAATGATTTGTATCAACAGGCTATCGGAAAACGAAATCCTGACCTGCGGTCAGGACGTGAGGCAGCCAGGGCAATTACGCACCCAGTGGCCGGGGGTGGTTTCCACGAGCTCCGGCGTGCGGTCGGTGAGGCAGAGCTCGGGATTACCCACAATGTTGCGGGGGCGGAAGGCGCAGCCGTGCACGGGCTCGCGCAGGGTGGGCGGCAGCCCGGGAATGGTCTGGAGCCTGCTGCCTTTATCTGCTGCGCTGGGTATGGAAGCCATGAGCGAGCGGGTGTAGGCGTGCAGCGGGTGGCGGATGAGTTCCTCTGCCGGCGCGCTTTCCACGATGCTGCCGGCGTACATCACCTGAATGCGGTGGGCATACTGCCGCACTACGCCCAGGTCATGCGTGATGAGGATGATGGCGGTGCCCAGCTCCTGCTGGCGGGCGCGGAGCAGGTCGAGCACCTGCTTCTGCACGGTTACGTCCAGCGCGGTGGTGGGTTCATCGGCAATGAGAATCTGCGGCCGGGTGATGAGCGCCATGGCAATCATCACGCGCTGGCGCATGCCGCCGGAAAATTCGTGCGGGTAGGCCTTGGCTCGTTTTTCGGGTTCGGGTATGCCGGTGCGGGCCAGTTCCTCCACGGCCAGCCTGCGGGCCTCTCGCCAGCTGAGTCCCTGGTGCAGCACAAGCGGCTCGGCCACCTGGTCTCCAATGCACATGCAGGGGTTCAGGCAGGTCATGGGGTCCTGAAAAATCATGGAGATGCGCTTGCCGCGGAGCCCGGCATGCACCTTCTCCGGTGCGTGCAGAAGGTCGATGCCATCGAACCAGGCGCGGGAATCCTTGCCGATGCGGGCAGGCGGGCTGGGCAGCAGCCCCATGAGGGTGGAGCAGGTCACCGACTTGCCGGAACCGGATTCGCCCACAATGCCCAGCGTCTCGCCGGCGTGCAGGTCAAAGGAAACGCCATTCACCGCGTAGTTCACCCCGGCGCGGGAGTGGAACTCGACCGTGAGGTCGCGTACCTGGAGCAGGGGCGTACTCATTTTGCCTGTTCAAAGAGTTCCTCGAGCAGCTCCATGGCGCGGCTGGCTCGATAGCGTGTGGGGCGGTCGCTTTGGGCGTATAGGACATTCTGCTGCCATTCCTGCGGAATACCATCAATGCCGAACACGGCACCGAGCAGGGCCCCGGCTATGGCTGCGTTGGTATCGGGGTCTCCGCACTGGTTTACAATGCTGCACATGGCCGATGCGTAATCCCTGGCATGCAACAGCCAGTAGTAGGCGCATTGGAAGGCGATTTCTACCCAGCCGGCCTGGGGGTGATACTCCGGTTCCTCTGTTTCTGCGGCGCGCAGGCGGCTGAGCAGGGGCATGTCGTTTATTTCTTCTGCCCGGCGGCATGCTGTGGCATAAATCTCCCGCGGTGTGTACCCCTGCATGGCCAGAATGAGTGATTCCACGAAAAGGATATTGGCATGGATGCAGCGCGGGTGAATATGGGTGATTTTGCATTCTCGCGTGGCGATGGTCTGCCAGTCGCATTCCGGGTGCAGAACGGCGTACAGGGCCACCGGCGCTACGCGCATCAGGGCTCCGTTAGCCTGGGATTCTGCGTTGTATTTTCCATCGAGCGAGGTACGGATAGTTACGCCTACGTCATCCGGCTCCGTGGAAAGCCAGTCGATATACTGAGCCCGCACGGCCAGGCTGTTGAAGCCGTTTTCGTTCAGCAGGCTGCGTAGCAGGGCAATGGACATTTCCGAATCATCCGTAATCTGGCCTTGCGAGCGTTCCTCCGTGGTGCTCCAGCCGTCTACCATGCCGGTGATACCGTCAGGGTAATAGCTGAACACATCATCCGGGTCGTGGAATTCCACCGGGGCTCCCAGGGCGTCGCCACACATCAGCCCCATAAGGCAGCCCTTAGCCCGGTTCTCCAGTGCCTGGTTGCCTTGGCAGCAGCTGCAGTTCTCGTCCGTCTGTTCTGCCACCAGCGGGAAACGGCGGGAAAGCGGGTAATCATCCACCTTGATGAGCTCTACGCCGTACATTTCTGCAATGGCCGGTGCCTGGGAGGCTGCGTAATCTTCGCCGTAATAAATGGTTTTCACGCCGTGGGCGCAGAGCGCCTGCATGCACGAGGTGCAGGGCATGGTGGTGCAGGCCACAATTTTGGCCTCACCACGCTTGAACAAACTGCACAGGTTGATTTCCGCATGCAGCATGAACTTCTGCCGCTCATCGCGCGAAGCCCAGAACCCTTCCGGGGCATCGAAACCGGGGAAAAGTCCGTTGTATGCCGTGCCGATAACGCGGTTATCCTTATCCAGCGCGGCTGCACCTACCTTGCGGTAGGGGTCTTCGGAGCGCAGGGCGGCCACATGGGCCAGAGCCATCACATACTGTGGTATCGGCAAGCGGTTCATGCGGGTATGATAGCATATTGCCCCCTCATTGCAAGGTGTTTCGCGCACCCGACGGCGGAAAATCCTGTCAGAAAGTTAGTCTGCCCTTGCCAAGCGGGGTGGAAAGGAGTAAAGTAGGCGCCATGAACATCCAGCTCTTCAAAGACCTGTGTGAGGCAACCGGGGCTCCCGGTTTTGAGTATGGCATCCGCGACCTGGTCATCAGCCAGATGACCCCGCTGGCAGATGAAATCAAGGTGGACAACGTGGGCAACGTGGTGGCCCTTATCAAGGGTAAGAGCTCTGAGAAGAGCATCATGTGCGCCGCCCACATGGACGAAATCGGTTTTATCGTGCGCCATATCGATGATAATGGCTTTATCCGCATCCTTCCCCTGGGTGGTTTCGACCCCAAGACGCTCACCGCTCAGCGCGTGACGGTGCACGGCACCAAGGACCTGCCCGGCTGCATGGGTGTGAAGCCCATCCACGTGATGAGCCCTGAGGAGCGCACCAAGATGCCCCAGGTGACCGACTATGTGGTGGATCTTGGCCTGAGCAAGGAAGAGGTGGAGAAGTATGTCTCCATCGGCGATTCCATCACCCGTGTGGGCGACCTGGTGGAAATGGGCGATTGCCTGAATGTGAAGAGTATCGACAACCGCGGTGGCTGCTACATGCTGATTGAGGCTGTGCGCGCCATCAAGGAAAGCGGCAATCTGCCGGACTATGACCTGTACGCCGTATTTACCGTGCAGGAGGAAGTGGGCCTGCGTGGTGCACACGCCGCCACCCTCGCCATCAACCCCGATTTCGCTTTCGCTCTGGACGTGACCATCGCCTTCGATACCCCCGGCAGCGGCGCTCACGATAAGTGCACCGTACTGGGCAAGGGCACGGCTGTGAAGGTGTACGACGGTACCCTCATCACCGACCCCCGCATGGTGAAGTTCATGACGGCTCTCTGCCAGGAGGGTGAGATTCCCTACCAGCTGGAGCTGCTGGCCGCTGGTGGTACTGATGCCGGCGCCATGCAGAAGTTCACCGCTGGTGGCTCTGTGACCGGTGCTATCTCCATCCCCGTGCGCAATGTGCACCAGAGCATCGAAATGGCCCACAAGGTGGACATCGACGCCAGCGTGAACCTGCTCACCGCCTGCTTCACCTCTCTGACCCGCTGGGACTGGAGCTGGAAGCAGATGAACCGCACCCTGGCCCCCAAGGCTGATTGCGCTGAAGCTGCACCCAGGAAGAAGTGCTGCTGCCGCAAGAAGAAGTAAACGGGCGAAAAAGCTTATAATAAAAAAGGCGTGCATCGGGACCTCCGATGCACGCCTTTTTTCAATAAAACATCAACTACTCATTATTCATTCCCCAATCGGCAGTGCTTCCTGGGGAGCCTGCCATGAGTCATCGGTCTCTGGGAGGATGCTCTCTGCCTCCACGTTGCGTTTGCCGGTGTCCACTGCGGGGGCGCCGGATTCCGGCTCGTAGTTCGGCTCGGTAGGTTGGGGGGCAGCTTTTCGCTGGTTGATGAGCTTGCCCTTGCGGCGTTTCTGGGGCTCGGGTGAGCCATCGGCCGCTACAAAGTCGGTCATGTCCACCATATCATCCAGGCCGAAGGCATAGCGAGCCATATCGGGCAGGTTATCCTTCACGAGCTGGGAGGTCGGGAAGCAGACCTGGCCATTCTGCGTGCGCAGAGTAATGCGGCCGCCTTCCATGCGGTGAATGGTGGCATTGGCGTAGGCTCGGCCATTTGTTGTGGATACATTGCCAATGGGAAGCCCGATGAGCATGCTCCTGGCGATGCCTCGGGAGGTTTTATCCTCCTGGCGGATTTCTCGCTGCAGGGCCTGAATGCGGCCTTGCTCGTTGGCGATTCCGCGCTGCTCCTCCGCGATGCGGTTCCTGATTTCGGAAAGCTGGCGTTCCAGGTAATTGATGCGCCCCGTCATGTGCAGCTGCTCATCTGCCTTGTAGGCGGCATCCCGGAGCTGTTCGTGCTGCTTGCAGAGTTCCAGATACTCATTCTGAGCAATTTCCAGAGGAGAGGGAACATGGGTAGCCTGCAGCTGCTGGTGCACATACCAGGCGCCGCCGCCGAGAGCGCCCATGAGCGCCAGAACAAGAAGCGTATCAAAGAATGCAGCACCCCAGCCGCCGGACTTCTTCTTGCCGGTTGCAGCCTTCTCCTCCGCCGGTGCAGGCTGCGGCTTCTCTTCCTTTGCCTCGGGCGCGGGAGCCGGTGCAGGAGTGGGTGCGGCTTTAGGCTCAGGAGCTGGCGTGGGGGCCGGAGCCGGCTTGGGCTCAGGCGTGGGCTGCTGGCTCTCCATGGGGTTGGGGATAGTGGTCTGAGGGCGGGGCGGGGTGGGCTTGGCGCCCCAGGTCAGGGTGATTTTTCCCTGTGTGTCTTTAGATTGGGGTGCCTGGCTCATGAGCGTTTGTGAAGGTTAGCTGTTTCTGCCTGCAGCATGCGGAAGCTGGTGCGGAAAGCATCCAGGCGGTCCTGCAGCTGGATGACGCGAAGCTTGGCCTCTGTCTGCTTTCGCTTGAGCTCCGTGAGTTCATTGAGCGCATGAGCCAGCTCCTGTTCCTTGGCGGTGATGGTGTCTGCATTCACGGGATTGAAATTGCCCGCCTGTTTGATGAGTTTATGCATGCTGGCGATTTCCCGGCGCATGTTGGCATTCTGTTCATGAGCCTGGCGCAGCTGCTCCGGGTTATCTGCTTGCGGGTAGCAGCTGCTCAGTGCCACAAACAGCACTGCGCAGGTGCACAAGCGGGAAAATACTGAGAGATGATTCACGCTCTCATCATACCCTCAAATCAGCTTGCGTCAAGCATGTTCTGCGTCACTTGCGGAGCAGAAACAGATATTCCTTCACCGAGAGCGCCCGGGCTCTCAGGTTGCGGCAGCCGCGGAAGGTGGCGTAGTCTGTCTGCATGAGCTGCACCTGCCCGTGGCGCGCCAGCAGCGCCTGCATTTCCGGCAAGGAGACAAAGCCCTCAGAGTTGTAGGAAATGAGTACAAAGCGGGCGGGCAGGGTGCCAAGCAGGGCATTCAGCGCCTCCTGCACCTGAGAGCGCTTGTTGTAGGCGGAGCGGTTCCAATCCCGCGGAATGCCGGATACGGCAGACATCTGCGCCGGTTCCTCATAACGCAGCAGGAGGTTCAGCATGAAATAATTGGAACCATAGGGGTGCTGGTTGTAAGGCGGGTCCAGGTAGGCCAGGTCAATTTCCGGCAGGCTGGCAGCTGCGGCGCAGGCATCACTCTGCAGCACATGCAGCTCGCAATCGTGGCGGGAGAAAACGGGCAGGGGCAGCTCAATGGGGGCCATGATGCGCTGCAGGGCATTGGCACCACGCCCGCCGAATTTACCCACGCCGTTAGCGTCCTTGTAAAATCCCTTGAAGATACCTGCCGTGTTGGTGTGCACGGAAGCCTCGCTGAGCAGGGGGGCCAGGAAGAAGGGCTGCAGCTCTGCCGGCTGCTGGCCGATGAGCTGGCGGGCGGTGTCCAGGTATACGGCATTGCGGCGGGTGTAGAATACCCGCTCCCCGCGGTGGATGCGCTCGTCATTCTGCGGGGCGTAGAGCTTTGCCAATAGTCCGGGAGTCGGGTTTTCCTCTATCTGCCGCAGCAATTCGGCATGCCGCTCCGGCAGGTGTGCCGCCTGCACGGCATCGCTGTTGGCCAGATAACAGGTATTCAGCACCCGGGCATAATCCTCCAGGTCATTGGTATAGAGTGCTTCCGCGTGTTGCTTGAGATAGCGGCTCACGATGCCGCTGCCTGAAAAGGCATCAAAACAGCGCAGCTTGCGCCCGCCCAGCTGCCGGCGCACCTTGCCCACCGCCTGGCCGATGAAATCGAGCAGCCGACGCTTGTTCCCCAGGTAGGTGATAAGCTGCTCCTGGAGATACCGCGGGTCTTCCCCTGCTGGCGGTGTGCCGTTCATTGCGCCAACTCTAGCAGATGCAAGATGGAGCGTCAAGCGGTTTTCATGCGTTTTTCCGTTTATCCCAGCGTCCCCAAAAAAGAAAAAATGAAAGAAATTGAAAAAAATATTCACTTTTTTTCAAAAAGGTCTTGACGTATCGGTCAGATGGTGGTATATTCCTGCCGCACCCGCTAGGGTGGCTTAAATAAAATCGCGGGATGGAGCAGCCAGGTAGCTCGTCAGGCTCATAACCTGAAGGCCGCAGGTTCAAATCCTGCTCCCGCAACTCAAAGAAAGCTCAGTTCTGCAAGGAACTGAGTTTTCTTTTTTTATTCTTGAAAACGGGGGTGTACTTGTTATACTGGCTGGGTTATGCGTTCTCTATGGAAGTCAGTGGGGCTGGTAGTCGTGGCGTGGGTGTGCAGTTCATGCGGCACGCAGGTGTATCTGCATAAGTGGCAGCCGGCGCAGGTGGATTTGCCGCGGGGCACGGTGCTGCGTGTGCATCCGGAGACGCGGGGGCCGCTGCATCATGAATTGCGGCGGGCATTTGCTCAGCAGATTGAGCGCGATGGTTTGGGTCAAGCCCAACTTTTGTGGGATGGTGATTTTTCTTTGAAATGGGAACAAGCAACCAATACTCTTAATCTATAGTTTTCAAAATTGCGGAAATTGTAGGCATTTCGTTGAATACCTTTCATTTTTCTATGAAACCC
>JBGUSR010000055.1:0-23143 GCA_045132635.1 Akkermansia sp. | reverse complement strand
CAGCTCTTATGTTTGTGATTTCCTTTTTTACTGATTTCGACAGTAGTGGAGATGCTGATGTTCCAGCCGGCGATGGGGCCGATACGGGGATGTTCTCCTTTCGTGCCGTAGTTGGCTTCTTCCTTGGCTTCGGTTGGGGTGGTTATATCAGCCAGCAGGCTATTGGCGATGCTCTGTGGGCGTGTTGCATAGGTCTTGGGGTGGGTATAGTCATGTTCCTTCTGGTGGCCATGCTTATCCGCATGATATATGGTCTCCGTTCGGATGGTAATATCACGGCCGAAAGCCTGGTGGGCCTGAACGGTACCGTATATGTGACCATCCCTCCGAATGGTGAGCCGGGCGGCCAGGTTCAGGTGGCACACCCCAATCAGCTTATCACCATCGCCGCTGTGCAGCAGGGGAATGAACCTCTGCCTGCCGGTACTCGCATCACTGTTGTCTCCTCCGTGGCGGGGCAGGTGACGGTGCAAAATCTTTCCTGAAAAACAACAACCCAAAATACGATAAACTATGACTGAACATACAATCCAGATTGCGGCATCCTCTGTGGGCGCAAGCAACATCGTGGCCATCATCATTCTGGTGGCTTTCCTGCTGGGTACCGTGGTGTGGCTCTTCAGCCGCTACAAGATGTGCCCGTCCGATAAGATTCTCATCGTCTACGGTAACGTGGGCGCGGGACGTTCGGCCAAGTGCATTCACGGTGGTGCCACTTTCATCATGCCCATCGTGCAGAGCTATGCGTTCATGGATCTGAATCCCATCAACATCGATGTGCCGCTGAAGGGGGCTCTTTCCAGCCAGAATATACGCGTAGATGTGCCGTCCTCTTTCATTGTGGGTATCAGCACGCAGCCGGAAATCATGCAGAATGCAGCCAGCCGTCTGCTGGGCCGCACCCGCCAGGATATCCGCGACCTCGCCTCCGAAATCATCATGGGCCAGATGCGTGTGGTCATCGCCTCTCTCACTATCGAGGAAATCAATGCCGACCGCGAGAAGCTTATCAAGGGTATCACCGGTGGCGTGGATGTGGAGCTTCACAAGGTAGGTCTCTACCTCATCAACGCGAACATTACCGATATCCGCGATGCTTCCGGCTACATCGCAGCCCTTGGTCAGGAGGCTGCTGCCCGTGCTATCAACGACGCCATGATTAAAGTGGCCGAGGAAACCCGTCGCGGTGAAATCGGTAAAGCTGAGGCTCTTCGTGACCAGACGGTGCAGGTAGCCATGGCCAATGCCGCTGCTGTCGAGGGTAACAACGAAGCCCAGATGAAGGTGGCTGATTCCAATGCCCGCCTCAAGGTCCGCCAAGCTGAAGCTGCCCGTATCGCCCTGGTGGCCGAGAAGCAACAAGCCGCACAGGCCGAAGCCGCCGGCTATATCGCCAACCGCGAGGCCGAAATGAAGCGCGCTGAGCTCGAGCGCGCCACCCAGACGGCCAATGAAATTGTGAAGGCTGAAATTCTGAAGCGTAAGCAGGAAATTGCGGCTGAGGCCGTGGCTTCCGTCATGGTGAAGGAACAGCAGGGTAAGGCCGATGCTCTTCTGCTCAAGAAGAAGGCAGAAGGCGAGGGCCTCGAGCTTGTGGGTCGCGGTAATGCTGCTGCCATCCAGGCTGCGCTGGAAGCCAAGGCTACAGGTTTCCGCCAGATTGTGGCTGCCGCCGGCGATGCCCGCGCTGCCTCCGGTCTGTTGGTCACGGAGCAGCTGCCCACTATTGTGGAGACGCAGGCCAGCGCCATCCGCAACCTTTCCTTCGACAAGGTGGTGGTCATGGGTGGTGGCGACAGCAAGAGCGGCTCCGTGGGCGGGTTTGTGCAGAATCTGGTCACAGGTACGCTTCCGCTGCATGAACTTGCGCAGAGTGTAGGTGTGCAGCTGCCCGATTATCTGGGTAAGAGCACCGAAGCCCCGGATGCTACGCCCCAGGCATAATTCGATTACATATATAATTGAAAATCCCCTGCAGCCGATACATGCTGCAGGGGATTTTTTTTTGAGGGCGGGCGGTCCAGGTCAAAGTTTCGGGGCTCGGTGCTGAGGCTGCGGCACAACTCGTTGCGCATGCATGATGGAGTCTGCCATGCTGCGCACTGTTTCCTCCAGAATGTTGCTCAGGTGGCTTCCTGCGCGATAATCCGCCGGCGCAAAGAAATCCACACGGTGTTGGCTTGATTTGAGACCGTAGCATTTACGGAAGCTCCGGCGGCTTTCATCATCGGGATTGTATACGGCAACACTCAGTCCACCTTGCTGGCGCATTACGGTAAAGCAGGGCACGTCGGTGGGGCCATCGCCTATGTATATCATGTGTTCGAAAGGAATCGGTCGCAGGTCAGATTCCATATGGTCGTTCACGTCTTCAATATAATTCAACATCCCCTTGTTGATGCGGAACAGGTATTGCGTCTTGCTGGTGTGGGAAATCACGCGTTTCGGGAAGCCGATGCTCCCGTTTTCTTCGCTGAACTCACAGGCAAAGACTTCGCGCATATAGGGACGGATGATAGAGCCGTCCAGAATGCTCTTGATGCCGCTCGATATGATATAGAACTCGATATGGATGCCGGCATATTTGTGTTCCTTGGTGAGTGTCCGGTCTGCGAAAGTTTCAAAAAACTCCGGTATGCCCCGGTAATAGGTCAGTTTCTGCCCCAGTTCCCGCAGTCGTTCGTTTGTGACTCCGTCGAGCTGCAGTACATCCAGAATCTCCTTCAAATAGCTCAGCTCACCGTCCCAGCCTTCTTCTTTACTTCGGTCGTTGCAGCGTTTCCAGAATTGTTCGGGGTTGATGCCGAACTCCGGGAAGATGGTATCTTCCTGCATGTTGTGGGGGCTGAGAGTCTGGTCAAAGTCAAATATGAGTGCAATCGTATTCTGTGGAACTGCCATATTCTAATATATATCGCTATATTGCTGACGCTGCAAGAAAAATCGCTATGCTGGAAACTAGAAAATGAATTGACAAAAGGTCCGCAATGGTATTGAATAGAGGCATGCGAGCACGTCTTGTCCTTTCCACTATTGCTAGTTGTCTTCTTGCTGCCTGTTCTCAGGTGCAGACCCCATATATCTCCGGCATGGTGGATTTGCCGCTCAAGACAACAGAGCTGCCCAATGAGCGTTGGCAGGAGGCTCCTTTGCGAGCTAATGCTCAGTATGTGCTCTACGGGGCTAATTCCAACAAGGAACGCAAGCTGCGAATCGGTGATTATTATTTCCTGAGCTGGTACGATGCCGAACCTCAGAAGCCGGTTCGCATTGAGATGCTCTATACCCAGGCTCTTACCGGAGGTGATGTGCTTTCCCGAGTGGTGGAGTACAATGAGCCCCGAGAATCCTGCGGTTCACGCAAGGAGAAGTTCCACTTCTCCGGGCCGGAGCGAGCCAAGCGTGGCGATATCATGACTTGGAAGGTGAATCTCTATTGCGATGGCAAGCTGGTAGATTCTTTGCAGTCCTATCTTTGGGAATAAGCGAATTCGCTTGACTTGTCGGTGCTTATCGCGTATCCTTGCGCGCGCATGGCAACGGATATCAAGTTCAAGCGCAATTTCTCCATTATTGCCCACATTGACCACGGCAAGACGACCCTCTCGGACCGTCTGCTCGAGTTTACCAACACCATCGGCGAGCGTGACAAGCAGGATCAGCTGCTCGACGCCATGGATCTGGAGCGAGAGAAGGGGATTACCATCAAGTCCCATCCCGTTACCATGCGCTATAAGGCCAAGGACGGCAATACCTACGAGCTTAACCTGCTCGATACTCCTGGCCACGTGGACTTCTCCTACGAGGTGAGCCGCTCCCTTGCAGCTTGCGATGGTGCCGTGCTCATCGTGGACGCTGCTCAGGGTGTGGAGGCGCAGACTCTTGCCAATATGCACCTGGCCGTAGAGCAGAATCTCGAAATCGTGCCTGTGGTCAACAAGATTGACCTCCCCAGCACCAACCTGCCTCAGGTATACCGCCAGCTCGAGGAAATCGTCTGTATCCCCAAGGAAGAGGCCATCCTCTGTTCCGCCAAGGCCGGCATCGGTATTGAGGATGTGCTCGAGGCCATCGTTACCCGCGTGCCTGCCCCCAAGGTGATGGAGGATGATAACCACCTCCGCGCACTGGTGTTCGACTCTGTGTACGACGCCTACCGCGGCGTGGTGTCCTATGTGCGCCTTGTGAGCGGTCGTGTTGCCCGCGGCATGAAGGTAAAACTTTTTGCAACCGATGAAACCTACGAAGTGAAGGAAGTAGGTATTTTCACTCCCAAGATGCAGGCTGCGGACGAGCTGCACACCGGCGACGTGGGCTACATCATTGCCAACATGAAGAGCGCTGCCGATGTGAAGATTGGCGATACCTACACCAATCTGGCAGACCCCTGCAGCGAGCCGCTTCCCGGTTTCAAGGAGATTCGCCCCATGGTGTTCTCCGGTATTTACCCGGTGGATTCCGGCGATTATGAGGCCCTGAAGGCTGCCATGGCCAAGCTGCAGATTAATGATGCCGCCTTCACCTACATGGGCGAGAGCTCTGTGGCTCTGGGCTTCGGGTTCCGCTGCGGCTTCCTCGGCCTGCTGCACATGGAAATCATCCAGGAGCGTCTGCGCCGTGAGTTCAACATGGACGTGATTTCCACCTATCCCTCCGTGATTTATGAGGTGCGCAAGACCGACGGTGAGGAAATCAACGTGGATAATCCCAGCATTCTTCCCGAACCGCAGGAGATTGATGAAATCCGCGAGCCTATCGTCAAGGTGTTCATCATGATTCCCAGTGAATACATCGGTGCCATTATGAGCATCGTGATGGAGAAGCGCGGTGAGCTGACTCATACAGAGACGATTGACGACACTCGTGTGATGCTCACCTGCCGCATCCCCATGGCAGAAATCCTGGTGGACTTCAACGATAAGCTCAAGAGCGCCACGCGCGGCTATGGTTCCATGGACTATGAGTACGATGGCTACCAGGCTGCCAAGCTCGTGAAGATGGATATGATGATTGCCGGTGAGCCGGTGGATGCCTTCTCCATGATTGTGCACCGCGACCGCGCTGAGGCAGTGGGCCGCGAGCTGGCTACCAAGCTCAAGGATGTGATTCCCCGCCAGCTGTTCACCGTGGCCATTCAGGCCTGCATCGGCGGCAAGATTATCGCCCGTGAGAGTATTTCTCCCATGCGCAAGAACGTGACGGCCAAGTGCTATGGCGGTGACGTGACCCGTAAGCGCAAGCTGCTGGAGAAGCAGAAGGAAGGTAAGAAACGCATGAAGGCCATCGGTAAGGTGAGCATTCCGCAGGAAGCCTTCATTAATGTGCTCAAGAGCGGCGATTAAGAGCCGCGAGAAACCGGGGCCTGAATTACGGAGCCATCTCCCGGCGCTGCCGGAGATGGCTTCCTGCTTTACTACCAGCGCAGGAACAGGCGGAAAAGGGCAGAGAACAGGCTGCGGCTGTAATACAAAGAATACCAGATGGATTTGCACACGGGCACCGTGGTGAGCATCACCATGGCAATGGCGGTGCTGCGCAGGCGGGTATCCGAGGTGATTTCGCTGTACTTGCGACCAAAGAAGATATAAAGCTCATAGGCCGCCGTCACCAGACCCATGTTGATGGCAAGCAGAATCATGGGGAATGATTCACCCATGAGCAGCCCGGCCAGCACCGGCAGAAGCGAGGCCCCGGCAATGAAGATGCAGCACATCTGCCAGCGATAGAGCGATTCCTGCTGCAGGTGCAGGGTGATGGCGGCGGTGAGGAAGTAGCCCAGCGGGCCCGCTGCCAGGAGCCAGTGCAGGGTATGCTCTGCTTCCAGATTGAAGCTGCAGAGCGCCAGCCCGCCACAGGCGAAGCTGATGACCAGCAGGGTGAGCATGGCAGCGGTGGTGAGGGTGTATTCCAGCAGATAGGCTGCTACCAGTGCCGCAAGGAAGCCCAGCGGCATGGTGTAGGGGTGGCCAATCAGCCAGGTGTGGAAATCGGTGGAGACCAGCCCCAGCGAGCTGCTGCATGCCAGCAGAAGCACCAGGACGGCGCAACCCAGGTGCGCCAGGGCGGAATAGGGGACAATCGCGTATGTGTTTTCTTCTGTATTCATGAGCGGGTGAGTTGGGAAAGAAGTTGCCGGGCTTCTGCGCGGGCGGGTTTCCCGCTGCTTGTGCGGGGCAGGGTGCTGTTGAAAATGGCGTGCGGCTGGTGGTAGCGCGGCAGGGTGGCGCAAGCATCGCGCAGGGCGGTTTCTGCTTCTGCCGGGCCCTCCCAGAGCAGGGCTACGCATTGCCCCAGCACCGGGTGCGGCATGGGCAGAGCCAGCACGTGCAGACCGGTGCGGCAGTGCAGTTCCTGCTCTAGTTCCTCAGCCTGAATCTTGACCCCGCCGGAGTTGATGACGGCATCCACGCGCCCGAGAATGCGGAAGCGGTCATCCGGGAGGAGCTCGATGGTATCGTTGGTGACCAGGTGGTCAATATCCAGGTGGGGGGCGCTGAGCTGCAGTGTATTCTGCGGGCTGGCAGAGATACTTACTCCCGGCAGCGGGGTGTAGAACTCGCTGCGCTGCGGACCGTTGGCGGCGCGCAGGGCTATGTGGGAAAGGGTTTCAGTCATGCCGTAGGAGGTGAATACCCGGCAGGGGAGTGACTGGAGCTGCTCCTCCAGCGCTGCATCCACAAAACCGCCGCCCAGCAGGATGGTGCGAACCCGGGCAAGCTGCTGCGCTCCATTCTCCAGCGCCAGGGTGCTGGCCACCTGCATAGGCACCAGCGGGGCAAAATCAACATCCGCCTTTATGCCCGCCAACGGGGTGGAGGAGGGGGGCGTGGTGAGGAGATGCAGCCCGCCCACCAGGGCGCGCACCACCATCATCTGCCCGGCAATGTAGCGCAGGGGAAGCGCCAGCAGGGCGGTGTGCCCCGGCTGCAACTGGAAAGCGCGGCAAGTGGCGGCTGCACTGGCGCGCATGGCTGCCTTTGAGGCATGAATGCACTTGGGCTTGCCGGTGGAGCCGCTGGTGTGCAGGTCCATGGTGGGCGCATCGCTCCACCATGCGCTCAGGAAATCTGCCAGTTCTGCATGCACGCCGCTGCAGTGGCCCCGCCAGGCAGGCAGGGTGACGGGGGTGATGGTCAGGCCATCTACGCTGATGGCTTCGCTGGGCATCTTACTTCTTTGCTTCGACTCGGCGGGTGGTGACCACCTCGCGCAGGCAGTGCAGCAGCTCCAGGCGGCCATTGGCCAGCACGGGCTCTGCGCAGAGCGCCAGGCGGCACTGGGCGGCACGCTGCATGGTGTTGATGGTGGCTGCGGTATCGCGCACCATCACCCCGGTGGTGGCCAGGGAGGGGAAGCGGCCTTCGAATTCATCGCGTGTCTCCACGGAGATGATGACGCCCAGCGGTTCCAGCGCGCGGGGCATCCAGGCACGCATGCTGGCCGTGCTCAGCTGAATATCGCACCCGGCTTTCAGTGCTGCCATGAGCGCAATGGAGAGGTCAATATCACTGGTGGCCTTTTCGGCGCGGATGCAGAGCGGAAGCGGACGGTAATTCAGCGTGGTGACCTGGGCCGGGCTTTCATTCAGCACCGTGGTGGTGCCGAAGGCGTTTTCCCACCAGTAGCCGATGGAGTCTGCCGCGGCGGAAAGACGCGTGGTGTCGTCCGGGCCGGGCTTGGGCGAAAGCGTCTCCCAAGGCACAAAGGCCAGGTTGCGCTGGGTGCCGCGGTGCTGCGGGCGGGCTGTTTCCTGCCACTGGCTCAGCACGGTGATGAAGTTGTGGCCACCGCTCATGGGGGTGGCATTCTGCCAGGAGGGGCGGGGAAGTGCCCCGGGACGGTGCTGCGGGATGCAGTTGATCGATACCAGGCTGGCAGCGGTAAGGCGCGTCCAGAGTTCGATTTCCTGCTTATCGCGGGAGTAGATGCTGGCGGCGCGTTCCTGGGAAATCTTGCGCTGGGTGCGGCCTGCTTCCTCCGTGCTTTCCACGCGGATGATACCGATGACGGGAACATTGTGCGCAGCCTGGGCAAAAGCGCTGCCCGGCTGAACTCCGAGCCGCACACCGGGGCTCCACATCAGGGAGCCGATCTCCGATGTGGCGGGCGCCACCAGCCAGGATTCGCCCTTTTGCAGCTTGGTAAGCAGGTGGCGCTGGTCATCGCTGAGGGAGCGGCCCAGCGGGCCGATGCTGCCGCCCTGTATCCAGCCGGGTTGGGCGGTGATGCCGGTGACGGCATCGCGCAGGGCGTTCATGAAATGCTGGTTATCATACACCTCTGCATGCACGAAAACGAGGTGCGGGGCTGTGGGGTCCTGCCCGGCGCGGGCAAACAGGCTCTTGCAGATATCGTGAATTGCCTGGCCCCAGTTGCCCTGGGAGGAAATATAGATGCTGCTGCTGCCGCCGGTGCCACCCAGAAGCGGCTTGCCTGCAGAGGCCGCCACCATATCATTGGTGTGCTTCACGCTGCCGTGGTAAATGATACCGTTCACGCGGTCGCTGGCAAGCAGCTTGCGGGCAATCTGGTTATCCAGACAGGGCAGTATCTGCAGGCGCGGGTATTCGAATCCTGCCTCATTCAGTAGGGTGGTCAGGCGGTCCGCCACCAGTACTGTGTGGGCAGAGGGCTTGTAGATGATGGTGTTGCCTGTGACCCAGGCGGCGGCAATGCCACCCACTGCTTCCTCCAGCGGGTGAATGCGGCTGGGAGCCACTGTGACGACACCCAGCGGGCTGGGTTGTGTGCCATCCAGCAGGCCTTCCTGTACAGCACTGCTTTCGTAGAAACGCAGTAAATCAATGGCGTTGGCTACCTCCTGGTCGGCTTCCTCAAGGGTGAAGCCGGCATCTCTCACCAGCAGGGAGACGAATTCGCTGCTTCGCTTCTCCAGCAGGCGTGCTGCCTGCAGCAGGTGAATGCGGCATTCCTCCTGCGTGGGCGGCATCTGCACGGCCATGGCTGCGGCGGTATCCAGCACGCGGCTCACCATGTCGAAATCTGCTGAGAAGTACCGGTAATCCTCCATGCCCGGCGCGGTGAGGGAACGATGGATGCACAGCAGGGAGGATTCCTCCTCTGTGCCGTTGATGCGCAGCGGAATCTGCGGCTGCTGGCGTTCGGATTCTGCCGTGGCGGCGTTGTGCAGCGCATCAATGTGCGCGCGGTCGGTGATGTGGCTCAGGCGGGTAAAGGCATAGGAACCATCGGCCCCGGGGGCTTCGCGCGGCTGTTCTTCTCTGCCGCTCAGGGCTGCCAGGAAATTCTGGCGCATGCGGCCCCAGCCCATGGAGTTGGCTTCCAGTTCTCCACCGGCTGCCAGTACGCCGTCCGGGCGGCCCAGTTCCTGCACCAGGTTAAGCAGGTAGGCCTCGAATCCGGCTTCACCGCCTTCGGAAGTTACGCCGGCGGTCAGCAGAATACGGGCTCCACTCTTGGCCAGCAGTCGGCCAATGTGGTTTGCCAGGCCGGAAATGAAGCAGAAATGCGGCTCGCCGCTGCGGCCTGCGCGCCCCCAGCTGAGAAGTCCGTAGGCGATATCGAAAAGATTGTGCGTGCCGACAATGGGGGTGAGCACCTTTTCCTTGGTGCCCATGGCGGTGGAAATGAGCTGCTTGAAACGGGCTTCTGTCTCGCCCTTGTTGCGGCACACCTCGTTGGCGGTGCCGTAGTTGTAGGTGTTTTCCTGCTCTTTATCCAGGTGATTGCCCTTGACCAGCAGTACCTTGAGCGGAGCTGCCCCCTTGGCGGCGCGGGCGGTGGCCCATTCGGTCATTTCACGCAGCAGGGCGGGACTCCCCTTCAGATAAGCCGGAATTTCCAGCGCTGCATCCGCCTTGTGCAGGGCAGAGCCGGCCATGGCAAGCCGGAAGGCTTCCGCCACGATATTCATGGTGGTGGAAAGTCCGCTTTCCACCAGAATGGGGCGCGGGGTTGTGCCCTTTACGGATAATTTGAGCAGAGGACGCATCTTCTCTGCCAGTGCCTTGGCCCCGGCTTCCGGAGAATAGGGGTTCAAATCGGGGCAGAGGCGCCAGGGCTGAATGACGATGCCCACGCCATCCTGTTTGGTGAGAATGGACTCCAGATGCTTGTAGTATTTTTCGGCGCTCTTGGGGCCGTATACCTGGGGAACCAGCGGGTTCAGCACCAGGGTAAGTCCATCCTTGGAGACTTCCTTCACCCGCTTGGCTACTTTATCTGCCAGGGTTGGCAGGGTCAGCTCACCAAAGGTAGAGCGGAAAATGCGCTGCACCTCGGCAATGGCGGCTCCCTGCATGCTGCGGGCTGCCATGACGGCGGCCTTGAATCGCAGCTTGCCTACGGTGCTGAAGATGGCGGGCACACCACCGTGCTCGGTAAGCAGCCGGCGCAGGTTTTCCACCTGCTCAGCTGTGTCTGTCACGTGGAAGACGCAGCCGCAGAGCTCCTGTACAAACTGCATGTTCTTCTTATCTGTAGCCAGGCGCGACAGTGCCGAAATGAGGGTGCGTTCATCTGAACGGATGGATTTTAATGATGCAAGCAGAAGTTCTTGCGCCATATCTGCCGCCCGCTGTGCCAGGGTGCGGTCATCCCATTTGCGCTTCTTTGCCTCTGCCAGCTGTGCCTGTATATCCAGTTCCGCCATACGTGCGGATATTCTACCCTGCTTACTCTCTGCTGGCAAGTGAAAAATATGACTTCAGCCAGCGTTTTGGCTCTGTTTCAAATTTGCTGATGACAATCTGTATACTAGTCCGATAAACCAGACTTTGGTGAATGCAGAGTTCAGAACGCAGAATGCAGAATAAGCAGTTAGTGCGCAGCCTTGCGGCCGCGCAAGGAAATGAAAATTACCTGAGAAATCTCAGGTAATTTTATTTACAGGTGCGGCAAACGCCGCACACAAACTCACAATTCTGCATTCTGACTTTTGAAATCTGCATTCCCGCAAATCGGGCGGAATGCGTTACATCTCGCTCCAGTTAATCTGCTTGGGAAGCAGTTCTGAAATGAGGGTGCGGATGCGCTTGTCTGCTTCTTCCTCAGTGAGGTTCAGCTCCGGTGCCCAGTAGGAGTTTGCCTGGAAATAGGCCCAGCGCTGCACGTAGCCTCGGGTTACGCGGTCGTACATATCCTGCAGGGTGCGGCCGATGTGGGTGTGGTGCATGGTGCCGTGACCGATGAAGACGTAGTAGCTGACGAAGTTGAGGGTGAGCCCGTCATCCCGGTTAGGCAGGGGAACACGGGAGGTAAGCCGGGTGAGGGTGATGGTGCGGCCATCTGCCAGGCGGAGCTCGGAGGTCGAGGTCTGCAGATTCACATGACCCTGGGAAGGCAGGCAGCGCTCCGGGCGGTGAATGGAGGAGTTCATGTCGCTGCCGGAGTACACGATAGAAACCTCAACGGCCGGCGTTTCCTTCTCCCAGAACACGCGTCGGGGCTGCGTGTACTGAGCCTTGCTGAACCGGGTATCAGCCGCCAGAGAGGTGCGTTCCACCTCACTTTCCTGAATCTTGGTGCCTTGCCAGCCGGGCAGGTCGAAGCTTACGGGCAAATCCGGGGATATGCTGGACTCCATCAGCTGCTCCTGCCGGGGCAGAATAAAGACAGAGGAGAGCAGCAGCGCCAGCAGCGCGGGCGGGAGCCAGGCGCGGGTGCGTTGCTTCATCATACGGCATCCTCCTTTCCTGCGGGGGTATTGACGCGGCGCACCACGGTGCGGCGGCGTTTCAGGAAAGGAATCTCACCCGCCAGCAGACCGTGCAGCAGCATGAGGCACACCAGGCTGGCCGGGAAGAAGAAGAGCAGGCCGGACCAGTCGTGCCAGGTCTTGGAGGCAAAGGCGGGGTTGATGTATTCGGCACACACAAAGATGCTGGATACGCGGAAGGCATTGGCTACGATGGAGAGGGGAATGGCGCTGAGCCCCAGGGTGATGCGTTTCCAGAGTGCAAGCTTGTCTGCCAGGTAGCCCCAGGCAATGGAAACCATGATGAGCGCCATGAGCGAACGCATGCCCGAGCAGCCGCCGGCGATGCTGTAGGTATCCCACTGACCGGAGGCGGAGGTGATGTTGGTGCCCTCCATGATGGTCTGCACGCCGCAGAGCCCGGCGCCCCAGTGCGCTGCCTGGGTGGCCAGCAGCTGCATGCCTACCGTGGCCTGCTGAAAACCGGGCAGCGGAATGCTCAGCCACAGGAAAAAGAAGGGAAAGGCGCAGTGCAGGGCAGCGTGGCGGCCCCAGTAGCACCATACCCCGCCGGTAAGCAGGAAGGGCAGCGCACCGATGGCTACGCGCCCCTGCTGGGTACGCACCGCCAGCACGCAGAACAAGGCGCCGGCCGCTGCCAGCCACAGCCCGTGCAGGCTGCCGCGCAGGGAAGCATTCTTCAGGGTAGAGCATGCGTGCACCAGCATGTAGATGGCCAGCGCGGGAACCATCCATCCGTGTTCATAGTCATTTTCGCGGTTCCAGGCCGTGAGCAGCCATTCGGTGGCACTGTGGGTGCCGCTCAGGAATCCCGGGTAGAATCCTACTATCCAGATGACCAGTAGCAAATAGGTGCAGAATCCCGCCCAATTCTGCGGCGAAAGGGTCTTAATAAGCGAATTTGGGGCTTCTTGAGTGCTCAATGTGAAAAAAAATGCGGTTAGATGTGCATTTAGTATTGCAATTTTCTCGAAAATGTCAAGAATAGTCGCTCACACACCTCATTCATACATGAAAATCATTAGCGGTACCGCTCATCCCCAGTTAGCTAAGGACATTGCCAAGGTCATGGGTCTTCCCCTGTGCGACGCAACTGTCAATACCTTCCCGGACGGCGAAAGCTTCGTTCAGATTAAAGAGTCCATTCGTGGTGCAGATGCTTTCATTGTGCAGCCGACCTGCCCGCCCACGAACCACAACCTCATGGAACTGCTCGTGATGGTGGATGCAGTGCGTCGTGCCAGTGCCAGCCGCATTACGGCCGTTATCCCCTTCTATGGTTATGCCCGCCAGGACCGTAAGGACAAGCCCAGAGTGCCCATTACCTCCAAGCTGGTGGCCAACCTCCTCACCGCTGCCGGTGTGAACCGCGTGCTCACCATGGACCTGCACGCTGCTCAGATTCAGGGCTTCTTCGAAATCCCGGTGGATCACCTTCACAGCGTGCCCGTGCTTATCAAGCACCTCAAGGCCAACTACGTGAAGGATATGAACAACCTCGTGGTGGTTTCCCCCGACATCGGCGGTGTGAAGAACGCCAAGAGCTACGCCAACATTCTCGGTACCGACCTCGCCATCGTGGCTAAGCAGCGCATCTCCGCCACGGAGGTGGATGCCCACGCCGTGATTGGTGATGTGAAGGGCAAGGACGTTCTCATGGTGGACGATATGACCGAATCCGGTGGCACCCTCTGCGCTGCTGCCAAGATTCTCAAGGAGCACGGCGCCGCCCGCATCTTCGCTGGCGTGTCTCACGGTGTGCTCACCGATTCCGCCCGCGAGCGCCTGGCCAACAGCTCCATCGAGTGCCTGCTCACCTCCGACTCCGTGCCCATGGCCTACGGTGACCGCGTGGATACTGTGAGCATCGCTCCGCTCTTTGCTCAGGCTATCGCCAACATTCACCACAACGCTTCCGTGACTCACCTTTTCGAGGTGTAAGCGGTTGCTCGTGACTCCTGCAACACTTTTCAGCCCGACCCGGTTTTTCACCAGGTCGGGCTGCTTCCTTGGTGCTGGAAAGGCCGTCAGTGCGCCGCTCCGGCGGTCATGGTCTGGAGGATGCTGCGGAGTTCGGCTGCCTTCTCCGGGTTTTGAGGGGCGAGGTTATGCTCCTCCGCAGGGTCCGTGCTGAGGTCGTAGAGCTGTTCGCCGCGGCCGAGGCGGTCGATGCGGGTGCGGGGGCCGTAGTCCGGGATGTATTTGTAGGCGCCGCAGCGCAGGGCATAGCGCGGGCCTTCGAAAGCCTGGGTCACGAGGGTGTGGCGGCCGGTGGGGCTGTTGCCCAGCAGGGCAGAGAGGTGGTTTTCAGAGTCGAGCATGCTGCCCTCCGGTATGGTGGTGTTGCAGAGGCTGGCCAGGCTGTGGCCCAGATCCATCTGGCACATGAGAGCAGAGCTGCGGCCGGGCTGCACCCTGCCAGGCCAGGAAACAATGAAGGGTACGCGGGTGCCGCCCTCGAACAGGCTGTATTTACCACCGCGCCAGGGATGGCTCGGGTTGTGGTTGGCGCAGGCTTCGCGGGCGCCGTCCTCATAACCATCGGAAATGACGGGACCGTTGTCGCTGGTGAAGATGATGAGGGTTTCCTCCGGGGCGTAGCCTGACTGTTCGAGCGCGTTCATCAGGCGGCCCAGGCTGTCATCCATCTGCAGGGTGACATCGCCGCGGATGCCGAGGTTGCTCTTACCGCGGAAGCGGGCGTGCGGGTCGCGCGGCACGTGGATATCATTGGTGCAGAAATAAAGGAACAGGGGGCTGCCTGCGCAGCTGGCAATGAAGCGTTCTGCTGCGGTGGTGATGTCATCGGCTATGTCCTGGTCTTTCCACAGGGCGGCGGTGCCGCCGGTCATGTGGCCGATGCGGGAGATGCCATCGATGATGGTGCCGGAGTGCTGCTTGTCGCTGGGGCGACCCCAGGGTTTGAGCTCCTCCGGGTGGGTAAGGGCGGTCTTTTCGCTGGGGTAGGTCTTGCCCCGGTAGTTCACCCGGATGGGGTCTTTCGCGTCAAGGCCCTTCACGGCGCCGTTTTCCACATACACGCAAGGCACGCGGTCGCCCGTGGCGGCCATGATGAAGGAATAGTCGAAACCGATATCGGCCGGGGCGGGGGAAATGGACTTGTTCCAGTTGATGTTGCCGCGGCCGAGCCCCAGATGCCACTTGCCGATGGCTGCGGTGCGATACCCTGCCTGCTGCATGAGGGTGCCCAGCGTGGCGGCTTTATCGCGGGTGGGGATGATGAGGGCGGCATCGCCCGGCAGAATGCCTGTGCCTTTCTGCCGCCAGGCGTACTGGCCGGTGAGAAGTGAGTAGCGCGAGGGGGTGCACACGGAGTTTGTGCTGTGCGCATCGGTGAATAAAAGCCCCTGGTCTGCCAGTCGCTGTACATTGGGCGTCAATGTACCTGTGCCGTATGTTGAGGTGTCATTATACCCTAAATCGTCCGCCAGGAAAAGCAGGATGGCGCGCGGCTTTTTCTGCAGGTTTTCAGGTGAGGATGAGGTGGTGTCCGCCAGTGCGGAAGAGAGAAAA
This sequence comes from Akkermansia sp., assembly GCA_045132635.1. Taxonomy (GTDB): domain Bacteria; phylum Verrucomicrobiota; class Verrucomicrobiia; order Verrucomicrobiales; family Akkermansiaceae; genus Akkermansia. Next base: position 7,911 of record JBGUSR010000055.1, on the reverse strand, counting down.
ATGGAGCAAAGAATACGGGGGAACAGGTGCAGTGTCATTTCTTATTCTTCTTTTTGCTGGATGATTTCTCTTTGCGCTGGCGCCCCTTGCGGCGGCCCATGGCGGTTTCCTCATTGGCATCAGCGGTGACTCGTTCCACAAAGTTTCGCTTCTGTGCGGTTTCACTAATCCTGGCAGCCCAGATAGGGGAGTTTTCTGCAAAGGGAGGGGCTTCCAGGGTGCATCCTACGGTGTAATCCTTCCCATCCTTTTTGAGCGCCTCGGCAATTTCCCCGAGGTCGGGGGTTGTATCATTGGTGCGGAACAGCGCCAGCGTGGGTGACAGGGAAGGGGGAATGATACCGCAGGTAGGGGTGTTGTTCGTTATTTTTTCAATCAGGAGGCAGTAGCCGAACTCGTTTCCGGGAATTTCGGAAATGAGAATCTGAATGGGGTAACTCCTGCCGGCCTCTACAGTGAAGGTGCTGCCGGAGGCAATGCCGCCGAGCATCCTGTTCCAGTGTGGGGTCTGCCGGTATTGGTAGAGAGCGCAGCCGGATTCCGGTGTGGTGATTTCCTGCTGGTAGCCGCGGCTGGTACCCAGGGTCATGTTGTTCCGGGAGGGAATGGACCAGCCGGATTCCAGCACGACCTCCTTGTTGAATCGTACCACGATGGTGTCATCCCCCATGCCGACAAACCGATAGGTGCCGCTTTCCGGGGCGGTCACCTCGCCGGAATAGATGACCAGCCAGTCCTGCGGTGCAACGTGTTTTTCCTGCTTGCCCTTGTTGCATTCAAAAGCCTCAGGGGCGTAGGAGGCTTTGCAGCGCGGCAGGTAGAAGTAGGGCGCTGCCAGTTCTACATCCGGTGAGTAGTATTGCTCCAGCAGCCTGGTGTCCCAGCCGGAATCCATGTATTGCTTGATGAATTGCACCACCTCATGCCGCCGCAGGGGCTTCGCCTTTTTGTCTACTGGCTGCTTCAGGTCGTAAAAGTGACCGATGAGTGTGGAATTCTCATCGGCGGTCAGTTTTTTGTATTTGCGGCTGACCTGTTTGCGCATGATATCAAATCCCTTGCCATCCTCTGCAAATTGCTTCACTGCCTTGTCTGCGCGGTCGGTCAGTTCCCCCCATGAGAAAGAGTCTTTGTTGCCATCGTTCTGCTCGCTGTTTTTGAGGGTTTTCCTGGCATGGTCTACCAGCCCGCTCCATATTCCCCCATTGTTGTTGGCAGCGAGGGCAGGGCACAGCAAGAAAATGGAAAGGGATACGGATGTCAGATACTTGTTCATGTCTGGTTGATTTTAGTGTATACTGAGTGCCATGGCAAGATAAAAAATCGCCGTTCCCTTATCCGGAAACGGCGATTGTAAGAATGACTGCAGCAGCGGCCTTAGAAATCGAACTGGTACTGCTGGGGATTGGGCAGCGCCTGCATGATGGCCGGTACGAAACCCTGTGCCGAGAAGATGGTGTTGTGGTCAGCCTCGAACTGGCGCACTACCGGGGGAGTGGGCAGTTTGCGGATGAATGCATCTGTGCTCTCGGTGGGTACAACCTGGTCATACTTAGCGCGGAGGATGGTGACAGGACACCGCACCTTCGCGGCATAGTTTACGGACTTCCAGGAGTCCATGGGAACAATGCGGGGAATGAAGGGAACCACATTGCAGGCCACGCTGGTCATGCTGTCGAAGGGACATACCAGGATGAGACCGACGGGGTTTTCCGTGGTGGCCAGCTGGGTGGCCACGCTGGTGCCCAGACTGAAGCCGATGAAGCAGAGCGGGGCCTCCGGGTTACCCATGGCGTTTCGGGCGTAGCGGATGGTGTAGCGGGCGTCGGCCATAATCTGCTTTTCGCTGGGCTCACCGGCGCTGTCGCCGTAGCCGCGGTAGTTCATGAGCAGATAGGAACGCGTGGTGTCGGTGGCGGCCAGACTGGCGAAATTGCCCACATTCATGGCGTTGCCGCCGTACATGACCACCAGCGGAGTGGCTGCGCCGCGGTTGAAGAACCAACCACGCAGGGCAGTGCCGTCCTCGGCGGGAATGATGACGGCGTTCCCTGCATAACCGCAGGCGGCATCGGGCAGCTGCATATCCTTACCAGGGTAGATAACCTGGCTGAAATTGCAGGCTGACAGCGCCAGCGCGGCCCCGCCCAGCAGGGCGGTGCTGATGATGCGCTTGGTCGGGAAGGTCATGGCTCTTTGGTGTTTAGTCGTTGGCGTTGTCCTGCTTATCGCTCTTGACAAGTCGCACGCAGCAGACGATGAAAAGAGTCCATACGATGCCAATGGAGAGGAGCATGGTGATGATACCGGCGATAGTCATAATCGTGAATATTGGGGGTTAATCGTTAAATTTATCAGGATCAGTGTGTTTGTGGAAATTACGGGAAGTAAAGATGACAATGGCGAAGAAGATGGCGACCAGGATGACCCAGCCGATGGGGAAGATGGCTCCGGGGTCGCCGTTGAGCAGGCACATGACCTGGCTGCTCTGCTGAATGAAGATATTCTTATACAGCCAGGAGCCGAAGATGGTGATGAGGATGGTGGGGGAGACCCAGCGGACAATGAAGCTGAGGCAGCGCGGCAGCTTGATGCAGGCGCCCTGCTTGATTTCCTCGATGCCGTTCTTAGCGCCCCATACACAGTTGAACACTGTGAACAGGAGGCAGGTGGTGAGGTAGAGGAACATGGTGCCGAACCAGAAGTCCATGACGTCCAGCGCCATGAGCCCCTCGGTGAACCAGCCCACCATCAGGGTGCCCACGGTGACCAGGAAGGCCACGAGGGAGACGCTCTGAATGCGGCGCAGGTTCCAGAATTCCTCCAGGAAAGCCACGGAGGGCTGAAGCATGGAGATGGCGCTGGTGATAGCACCGATGAAGAGCAGCAGGAAGAACAGCGTGCCGAAAATCTGGCCGCCGGGCATGCTGTGGAACACCTGGGGCAGCACATTGAAGCCCAGGCCGAAGGTGCCGCAACCAGCGGCTGCCACCACGCCGAGGAAGGCCACGGCAGCGGGAATGATCATCATGCCCGCGATACCCACCTCAATGGCCTCGTTGGCAGCATTGGCGGTGAGGGAGGAGAGGGCGATATCCTTGCGGCGGCGCACATAGCTGGCGTAGGAACACACCGTGCCGAAACCGATGGAGAGGGAGAAGAAGACCTGACCGGCTGCGGTAATCCACATTTCCGGGTTCAGCAGGCCTTCCGTCAGGGAAATTTCCTTTTCTGCTACAGCCTTGCCGGGGTTGGCGGCCTGGATTTTCTGCATCAGAGCTTCCTTCTGCTCCGGGGCGGCATAGGCGGGTACCATTTCCACGTCCTTGCCATCCACCACAATCATGGTTTTGGTGGGGTTCCACATGTAGCCCAGACCCTGGCTCACGTTGCGCTCGGGGTAGGCGGCATCGGGTGTACCCAGTGTCAGTACACGCGCCAGAATGATGATGGCGGTGATGAGGAGCACAGGCATGCTCCACTTGCAGAAGGTCTCGATGCCCTTGCTGATGCCGCGGAAAATCACGTACATATTGGCCAGAATAGCCAGGGCAAAGAAGGTGAGCTGGCTGCCCTCGCCGAAGAAGATGGAACCGTCGCCGGTGAGGCCGACGTACTGGGCGAAGAAGTTGCCGTATTCCTCAGCTGATTCCAGCTGCAGATCGCCCATCATGGTGTGCCAGGCGTAGCCGATGGTCCAGCTTTCCAGCGGGATGTAGTACATGGCGATGCCGATGGTGGAGACCACACCGGCAATGCCGAGGTACTTCCAGCGGGCTTTGCCGCTGAGCAGGTAGAAGATGCTGGGGGTGCTGTGGCCACCGAGGGTGCCGCCCTTGCGGCCGATGGCCCATTCTACCCAGCTCAGGGGAATGCCCAGCAGCAGGAAGGCCACGAAATAGGCAATCATGAAGGCACCGCCGCCGTACTGGGCGGCCAGGCCGGGGAAGCGGAGGAAATTACCGAAGCCGATGGCGCTGCCGGCCACAGCCAGCACGACACCGAGATTGGTGTTCCAGTTTTCTGTTTTCTTGTTTGTGCTCACGGTATATTGGAGGGGTGGGGAGAGTTATTTGTTGAAACGGCGGGAGGTGGCTGCCACGATGCAGAAGAACACCGTGATGCCCAGTGCCCACAGCAGCGGCAGAATGGCGCCGATGCGGCCTTCCACGATATTAGCCACATACGGGCTGCGTGTGATGAAGAGCTCCTGGTAGAGCCAGGCGGCAAAGATGACGAGCATGATAGCCGGCGTAATCCAGCGGATGATGAAGGTGGCTGCGGCAGGAATGTTCATGGCTGAACCATCGCGCAGTTCGTCCATGCCGTTTCTGGTGCCCCACACCTGGTTGAAGAAAATCAGGTTGAGACCGGTGGTGACATAGAGAATGAGACTGCCTACCCAGAAGTCGATGCTGTCCAGCGCAAGCATATCCTGCGTGTACCAGATGATGATGAAGGCTCCCACCAGCAGCAGGGCTGCCACCAGTGTAATGCTCTGCCCGCGCTTCAGGCTCCAGTATTCCTCTACGAAGGACACAGCCGGCTGCACTTGGGAAAGAGCACTGGTCACCGCGCCGATGAAGAGAAGAAGGAAGAACAGTACACCGAAGAACTGGCCACCTGGCATGGCTGCAAATACCTGCGGTAATACATTGAAGCCCAGACCGAAGGTGCCTACTGTGGCAGCTGCGGCTACGCCCAGAAGAGCCAGTGCAGCGGGCACAATGGTGAGACCTGCCAGCCCCACTTCCGTTACAGAGTTGGCGGCGCCGGCGCTCAGGGCGCTCAGGGCAATATCCTTGCGGCGGCGCACGTAGCTGGCGTAGCAGCAGATGGAGCCGGAACCCACGGAAAGGGAGAAGAATACCTGCCCGGCGGCGCGCAGCCACATCTCCGGGTTGAACAGGCTCTGCCAGAAGGTCATGTGTTTTTCCTCAATAGCCACGGTGGGATATTCCTCGTGCAGGCGGTTGATGAGAGCTGTTTTTTCTTCCTCCGTGGCCTTGGCGGGCACCATGCCGATGGATTTGCCCGTGGTGGAATCGACCAGCATGGTCTTATCCGGATTCCACATGTAGCCCAGACCCTCGTTCACGCTGCGTTCGGGGTGGGCGGCATCCGGCGTGCCCATGGTGAGCACACGCACCAGCAGAATGATAGCCACGATGAACAGCACCGGCATGCTCCATTTGCAGAACCATTCGATGCCCTTGCTTACCCCGCGGTATATCAGCCAGAAATTGGCAAGCAGCGCCAGCAGGAAGAAGATGGGAACAGTGGTCTCTCCGCTGAAGAAATGGCCATCTGCCCCCATGCCTACGAAATTGGAGAAGAAATCACCATAGGCTTGCGGGGTGTCTAAATTTAAGTCGCCGACAAGCGTATGCCACACATAGCCAATGGTCCAGCCTTCCATGTAGACGTAATATACATTGATGCTGAGACCGGCGAGGATGCCGAGGATGCCCAGATACTTCCAGAGCGGTTTATCCGCAATGAGCTGGAAAACGGAGGCCGGGCTGTGCCCGCCCAGTACACCGCCACGGCGGCCGATAGCCCATTCCACCCAGCAGAGCGGAAGCCCCAGCAGCAGGAAACAGCAGAAATAGGCCACCACGAACGCGCCGCCGCCGTATTGGGCAGCCAGACCGGGGAAACGGAGGAAGTTGCCGAAGCCGATGGCACTGCCGGCAACTGCCAGCATGACGCCAAGGTTCGATTTCCAGTGATCAGTTTTATCTGCAGGCATAGTCGAAATGTTTATCAGGTATTACTGGTTGTCCTTTTTGTGGTAGCTGAAACGGGTGGAGGTGTGCGCCACGAAGATGAAGAACAGCAGCACAATGCCTACCCACACCAGGGGGACGATGGCCCCGATTTTTCCTTCCAGCAGGTTGGTGATGTGGTAGCTTTGCTGGACAAAGAGATTCTGATACAACCAGGCTACGAAGATGAAGAGCATGATGCCCGGCGTTATCCAATTGATAATGAAACCAATAAGGCGGGGGATGGGCATGCGGGCGCCGCGGCGCAATTCTGCAAGTCCCTTATTGGTGCCCCATACAAAGCGGAACACGACGAGGAAGGATGCGGAGCTGATGTAGAGGCTCATCGTGCCCAGCCAGAAGTCCAGCGTATCCAGAGCGATGAGGCCGTCGCCCGTGAACCATACCACAATGAGAGAACCCACGGTGAGAATCAGGGCGATAATCGTGACACTCTGGATGCGGCGCAGCTGCCAGAATTCCTCAATAAACGCAACTGCTGGCTGCAAAATCGAGATAGCGCTGGTGATGGCGGCGATTGAAAGCAGACCGAAGAACAGTGTGCCGAAAATCTGGCCGCCGGGCATGCTGGCGAATACCTGGGGCAGCACGTTGAATCCCAGACCAAAGGTGCTGGTGCCGGCGGCGGCCACTACACCCAGCAGAGCTACTGCAGCGGGGATGATCATCATGCCTGCCAGGCCCACCTCGGCCACTTCATTGGCGGCATTGGCCGTGAGGGAGGAAAGAGCAATGTCCTTGCGGCGCTCTACGTAACTTGCGTAGGAGCAGACGATACCGAAACCAATGGAGACGGAGTAGAATACCTGACCTGCTGCGGTAATCCACAAATTCGGGTTCATGAGCCCCTGGGCCAGTGTGATGGGTTTCTCTTTGATTTCCTGGTCGGGGTACTGTTTAGTCAGGCGCTCAATCTGGGCGGCTTTTTCTTCCGGGGTGGCGTAGGCGGGTACCATGTCCACTTCCTTTTCGCCGGCCACAAGCATCACCTTATTCGGGTTCCACATGTAGCCCAGACCTTCGTTCACATTGCGTTCGGGGTGGGCGGCATCCGGCGTACCCATGGTGAGCACGCGTACCAGAATGATGACACCGATGATGACCAGTACGGGCATGCTCCATTTGCAGAACCACTCGATGCCTTTGTTCACACCGCGGTAAATGAGCCAGAAGCTGCTGAATACGGCAATGGCGAAGAAGACGAGCATGCTGCTATCACCGCTGAACACGCTGCCGTTGCCGTTGAGCCCTACGAATTGGCTGAAGAAGTTGCCGTATTCCTCACTGGTGGAGAAATTGAGGTCACCCATGGCGGTGTGCCAGGCATAGCCCAGGGTCCAGCCTTCCAGCGTCATGTAGTACATGGTGATGGCAAGCGGGGTCAGTACGCCGGCAAGCCCCACATATTTCCACTTGCTGCTACGGGAAAGGACGAAGAAGGCGGATGCTGATGAGTGCGCGCCGAGGCTGCCGCCTTTGCGACCGATGGCCCATTCTACCCAGCTCAGCGGAATGCCCAGCAGCAGGAAAGCCACGAAATAGGCAATCATGAATGCGCCGCCGCCGTACTGGGCTGCGAGCCCGGGGAAGCGGAGGAAGTTACCGAAGCCGATAGCGCTGCCGGCCACGGCCAGCACGGCTCCGAGATTGGAGGTCCAGAGTTCTTGTTTAGTGTTAGTGCTCACGGTGTGAAAAAATGAAGGTGATTCATTTTACGCTTTTGGCGTTTGCATGTCAAGCATATCCGTTAGACTGGAGCCGGCATTTTGCGGATGTTATATATCGATGGCTTTCGGGGCGCTTTTATGCAGGTTTTTGCTGCAAAAAAAAGAAGCCCTCGCATGGAGCGGGGGCTTCTTGAAAGTCTGGCAGCTAAGCCTGGGCTTAGATCTGGCCGAAGAGGGTCTTGCCCTCGGACATGAGGTCGGCGCAAGCAACCTGGAGGCGCTCGCAGATACCCTGCTCACCCTTCTTGAGGTATGCGCGGGGATCGTAGGCCTTCTTGTTGCCCACTTCGCCGTCCACCTTCAGCATGCCGTCGATGTTCTGGCACATGTGCAGAACGATGGGCTTGGAGAAAGCGTACTGGGTGTCGGTGTCGATGTTCATCTTCACCACGCCG
>JBGUSR010000054.1:0-3887 GCA_045132635.1 Akkermansia sp. | reverse complement strand
TAACTGACTTAATCAAAATCAGTTAGCTCTTTATTGTTTAATAATGAAGTTTTGTTGCCATTTCGTTGCCACGAATGGCTCAAATCCTTAAAAATTCCGGTGATGAATGGTCTTTTTCGACCTGTGGGATCATTCCCACTCCACTGTTGCCGGGGGTTTGCTCGTAATATCGTAAACGATGCGATTGATGCCACGCACCTCATTGACGATACGCACAGAGATGCGGTCCAGCACCTCATAGGGAATACGCGCCCAGTCTGCGGTCATGAAGTCGTCGGTGGTGACAGCGCGGAGCGCCAGTGTGTAGTCATAGGTTCTGCCATCGCCCATAACACCGACGCTGCGGGTGTTGGTCAGGACAGCAAAATATTGACTGAGGCACTTATCCTGTCCTGCCTTGGCGATCTCGTCCCGGAAAATAAAATCTGCCTGCCGCAGGGTATCGGCTTTCTCCTTCGTAATACCCCCGATGATGCGAATGGCAAGGCCGGGGCCGGGGAAGGGCTGTCGACTGACCAGATATTCCGGCAGACCAAGTTCCCGACCCAGCTGCCGCACTTCGTCCTTGAACAGCATATTCAGCGGCTCGATGATCTCTTTGAAGTCCACATAGTCCGGCAGACCGCCGACATTGTGGTGGCTCTTGATGACAGCAGCGGCACCGGCTCCAGACTCAATGACATCGGGATATATGGTGCCCTGGGCAAGATAGTCCACCGCACCGATTTTTTTCGCTTCTTCCTCAAATACCCGAATGAATTCTTCACCGATGATCTTACGTTTTCGCTCTGGTTCTGACTCTCCCGCCAGCTTCGAGAGGAAGCGGCTCTCAGCATTGACCCGGATAAAGTTCATGCTCCATTTGGAAAAAGCCTGTTCAACCTCGTCGCCCTCATTCATGCGCATCAGACCGTGATCTACAAAAACGCAGGTGAGCTGACTGCCAATGGCTTCTGCCAACAGTGCCGCACAAACAGAACTGTCCACTCCGCCGCTGAGCGCCAGCAGCACCTTGCCGCTGCCCACCTTTTCACGAATCCGGCGGATCGCCGTGTTCTTGTAATCTGCCATGGTCCAGTCACGGCGGGCTTCGCAGACTTCGTACAGAAAATTGCGGATCATCTGTGTGCCATGCTCGGTATGATTTACCTCCGGATGAAACTGTACGCCATAGAAACGACGGGTATCGTCGGCAATGGCCACGTTGGGGCACGCGGCGGAATGGGCAGTCAGCTGAAACCTGGCAGGCACCTCCGCCATATAATCACCATGGCTCATCCATGAGATGCCCTTCTCCGGCAAACCCTTGAAAATTGGGCAGGACACATCATACCAAGTCTCGGTTTTGCCGTACTCGCGGGCGGAATCATTCTGTGCTGGAGTTACCTGACCGCCGAGGTTGTGCGCAAGGAGTTGGCAGCCATAGCAAATGCCCAGCACAGGGACGCCCAGTTCAAAAACGGCAGGGTCGACCTGTGGCGAGTCGGCTTCATAGACGCTGCTGGGACCTCCGGTGAAGATGATGCCGACGGGTGAAAACTCGCGAATCTCCTCCATGGGCATGGTATAGGGGTGCACCTCACAATAGACATTGCACTCACGGACACGCCGGGCGATCAGCTGATTATACTGTCCGCCGAAATCCAGAATCAACACTTTCTCCATAGGGGACCTCCTTACAGTTCAATGTCACCGGGTGCAGCAGAGACCCCTTCGAGCATAGGTCTCACTTTCGCAAGGAACGCATCTACCTGTTCAGGGCAGCGACCAATGTAATCCTCCGGTCGCAGCAAGGCGCAGAGTTCTTCTTCGGTCATGCCAAAAGCGGGCTCTGCCGCAAGCCGGTGAAGCAGGTCGCAGGCTTCGCCCTCCTTCATTCTTGCGGTGGCGGCGTGGGAGCAGCGGCGAATGATCTCGTGAAGCTCCTGCCGGTCGCCGCCCCGCTTGACGGCCTCCATCATCAGATTTTCTGTGGCAATGAAGGGCAGGTATTCCCGCACGGTTTTGTCGATGACCTTTTCATTTACCACAAGCCCACGGGTCACGTTGTTGGCAAGACGCAGGATGGCGTCGGCGCACAGGAAGCCCTCCGGCATGGAAATGCGGCGGTTGGCGGAATCATCCAGTGTGCGCTCCATCCACTGCACGGAAGCGGTCATGGGGGCATTTGCCGCATCCGCCATCAAATAGCGGGCCAGGGAGCAGATGCGCTCTGAGCGCATGGGGTTGCGCTTGTAAGCCATGGCGGAGGAGCCGATCTGGTTCTTTTCAAAGGGCTCTTCCATCTGACGGTCATGCTGCAAAAGGCGAATGTCGTTTGCCATCCGGTAGGCGCTTTGGGCAATGGAGCTGAGGCAGTTCAGAATGCGGCTATCCACCTTCCGGGGATAGGTCTGCCCACAGACATCGAAGCAGCTGTCGAAACCGAACTCCGCGCTGATCTGACGGTTCATCTCGTCGATCTTGGCCGTGCCGCCCTCAAAGAGGTCCATAAAGCTGGCCTCGGTTCCGGTGGTTCCCCGGCAGCCGAGGAACTTCATGTGATCCAGAACAAAATCCAGTTCCTCCAGGTCGGAGAGAAAGTCCTGCATCCAGAGGGTAGCCCGCTTTCCGACTGTGACAAGCTGGGCAGGTTGGTAATGGGTATATCCCAGAGTGGGCATCGCTTTATATTCATCAGCAAAGGCCGCAAGGTTTTTCAAAACGCTCAGCAATTCACCGCGCAGATAACGCAGACCGTCCCGGTAGAGGATCAGATCGCCGTTGTCGGTCACATAGCAGCTGGTGGCACCCAGATGGATAATGCCTGCTGCGGAGGGAGCGGCTTTGCCGTAGGCATAGACATGGGCCATCACATCATGGCGCACCTCTTTTTCCCTTTGCGCGGCACAATCGAAATCAATATCATCGACGTGCGCTTCCAGCTGCGCTACCTGCTCCGCCGTGATGGGCAGGCCGAGCCTATGCTCAGCCCGCGCCAGCGCCACCCAGAGCTTTCTCCATGTCTGTATGCGCTTTTCCTGAGAAAACAGATGGAGCATATAGTCAGAAGCATAGCGGGATGATAAGGGAGATTCATATTTTTCGTACATAGTGGGTCTTCCTTTCTCGCTTTTTATTCTACGGTAACAGACTTTGCCAGATTCTTTGGCTTATCAATATCACAGCCATTTTCTTTGGCCACATAGTAAGCCAAAAGCTGCAAAGGGACGATTTCGACCACCGCCTGAAACAGCGGGTCAAGGTCGGGAATATAGATCACATCGTCTGCCTGTGCCAATATCGCGCGGTTTCCCTTGACCGCAAGAGCCAACACCTGTGCGCCACGGGCCTTGACCTCCACAATGTTGTTCATAGTCTTTTCCGCAATGCGGCTGTTGCAGCAAAGGGCGATGACGCTCTGCCCCTCGTCGATCAGGGCGATGGTTCCGTGCTTCAACTCACCAGCAGCATAGGCTTCCGCGTGTATGTAGGAGATCTCTTTCATTTTCAAAGCACCTTCCAGCGCCACGGCGTAGTCGGTGTTGCGTCCGATGTAGAACACGGAGTGACCGGTGTTGTATTTCTTTGCCAGCTGAGGCAGCGCGCTGTTCATGTCCAGCGCCTGCTGGATCTTCTGAGGAATAGCCTGAAGCTCACCGATCAGCCGGGTGTATTCTTGCGCAGGAAGCAGCCCCATGGTATGTGCCGCATACACGGCAAACAGATACAGCACGGATAGCTGCGTGGTATATCCCTTCGTTGTTGCCACCGCGATCTCGGGACCGGCCCAGGTATACAGGGTGTGGTCTGCCAGTTTCGCAATGGTGCTGCCCACCACATTGACGATGGCCAGCGTCCTGGCCCCGAGGCTCTGGCATTCTTTCATGGCTGCAATGGTATCCGCC
>JBGUSR010000053.1:0-65409 GCA_045132635.1 Akkermansia sp. | reverse complement strand
TTGCGCTTGCTGGACTTCTTCTGGAGAATGTGACGCTTACCCTGCTTGCGACGCAGAACCTTGCCCGTGCCGGTCACCTTGAAACGCTTGGCCACGGCCTTACGTGTCTTGTTGATACCACCTTTGCGGGTCATGGTGCAGAGATTATACACGTGTTTTCCCATCTGGCAAGAAAAATATCATGAAAATTCTGCCTTTTTGAAGAAATTTTGTCAATTCCTACTTTTTGCTTGCAATCACATTAGAACTGTTCTAATGTAGCGCCATGAACACGACATTTATCGAATATCCGAAGTGCACGACCTGCAAGAAGGCAAAGAAGTGGCTGAGCGAGCAGGGGGTAGAATTTGCAGACCGTCACATAGCTGATGCGAACCCGAGTGCAGAAGAGCTGCGCAGCTGGTGGCAGGCAAGCGGCGTACCGCTGAAGAAGTTTTTCAATACCTGCGGGGTGAAGTACCGCGAGATGAACCTGGCAGAGCAGCTCAAGACCATGAGCGAGGATGAGCAGCTGGCACTGCTGGCCTCTGATGGTCTGCTGGTGAAGCGCCCGATTCTGGTGACTGCCGAGGGGAAGGTGGTGCCTGGGTTCAAGGCGGAGACCTGGAGCGCCGCTCTGGGTAAATAAGGAAGTTTGAGTCGGTAATAACGTCAATGCAAGCAGTGGCCGCGTGCCGGGATTTTTCCGGTGCGCGGTTTTGTCTTTGCTCTTGCAGCGGTGCGTGCGGTATGGTAGTATAAACGCATGGATATCAAACCTGCAAATCAGAAGAAGAAGCTTGTTTACCCGCTGGCAGCCGCTGCCGTGGTGGGTAGCGCCGTGCTTTCCAGCTGCGACCAGCAGCAACAGATTGAACTCCCGCAGATAGTCAATGGTATGATTATGGTAGAACCGGCCAAGGGTGCAACGCCCGTCAAGGCTGATAAGTGATTCCGCCAGACACCATGAAGATCAACCCTTCTACCCGGAAGAAGAACCTGCTGTACCCCATGGCCGCTGCTGTGGTGCTGGCTGCCTGCCAGCAGCAGCAACAGCAGCGCTTGGGCGGCGTTCCCCTGCCGCCGCCTGGTGTGCAGCCTGAAGAACCTGTGGTGAAACCGCAGGAGGAGAAGGAAAACTCCCGCCCGCAGCGCCTGGGGGGAAGAATGAAGCAGATGATGCCGGGGGTGCGACAGCAACCCCTGCCGGGTAAGAAACGAGCCTCGCGGTGAGAGATACGCTGCAGCTGACCCTGTGCCTCACGCATGATTGCACCCTGCGTTGCGCTTATTGCTACGCCGGGCGCAAGTATGCGCATGCCATGACCCGCGAGGTGGCCGAGCTGGGCATGGAGACCGGGCTGGCGGAAGCGTTGCGCACCGGGCGTGGGGTGGATGTGAGTTTTTTTGGCGGTGAACCCCTGCTGGAGTGGGAGTTGCTGTGCCACTGCTGGTCGTATATGGAGCGGCGCGCAGCGGAACTGGGCGTAGCGGTGCGCTATGGCATTACCACGAACGGCACGCTGCTGGACCGGGAGCGCCTGGCCTGGATGGCGGAGCGGGATTTTCTGGTGGGGCTGTCGGTGGATGGTTCGCCGGAGATGCACAATGTGAACCGCCGCTTTGCCGATGGGCAGGGAAGCCACGCTGCCGTGGCTCGGGCGCTGAAGCTTCTGCGGGAGTTTCCCTCGCTTCGCAGCCGGGTTATCTGCGTGGTGAATCCCGCAAACCACCATTTGCTGTGCGAGGGGGTGCAGTGGCTGCACGAGCATTACCAAGGGGTGGTGGGGCTGAATTTTGACTACTGGAGCGCATGGAGCGATTCGCAGTTTGATTCCCTGTGCCGCCAGCTGGATGCCTTGCAGGAAATGATGCTGGCATCTTACCGCGCGGGCAGGCCGGTACGCGAGGAGAATGTGGAGGGCAAGATCAGGAGCGCCTTCCGCAATCCGGACGAAGCATGCATGCATTGCACCATTGGCGAGCAGGAGATTGCTGTCTCGGTAGACGGGCATTTCTTCCCCTGTTCCCGCATGGTGGGGGTGGGGGATGACCCGCAGATTACCTTCGGCAATGTATACCGCGGCATTGACCGCGCCCGGCAGGCCTGGTTCATTGCCACGCGCGGTAACGCCACGCCGGAATGCCGGCTTTGCGAGCTGCGCCACCGCTGCCTGAACACTTGCGGCTGCACCAACTATGCCGGCACGGGTGCCATTAACCGGGTGTCGCCCTTCTTGTGCAACCTGGAGCAGAAGTTGATAGAGGTGGCAGATTCCCTTGCCGAGACGCTGTATCAGGAATCGAATCCGGCCTTTATGCAGCGTTTTTATCGTGTATAACAAACCGCGCGCCGGGAGATTCCCCGGTGCGCGGTCTGAATTTGCAAGGCAAAGGAACTTCAGTCTTTTGTGATGAAGAATTTGCCGTAGGTATTGCGGTCGGATTCCTCGTTGTTGAAAGTGATGAAGATACGTGGTGTGTTCACTTTTGCCGTGACGGTGAGGGTGTAGTAGTGGTCCTGACCGTTATCGGCAATGGCCGTGGTGCGGACATCCTCAGAGATGAGGGTGTCGCCATCGTAAAGCGCCACGCGGGCGATGATGGCCTTATCTCCACCGGTGGGCTTGAAGTGCAGCTTGTAGGTGCCGGCTTCGCTGATGGGAAGCTTGCCGAGCAGCTCGGTGGGCTGTCCTTGGATGGGCAGGGTGCCGGGTGACCAGCCGCGCACAAGCTGCAGACCGTGCGTCCAGTCACGGATGACGATATCGGCAGACTGACCCAGCACAGAGTTGGGGTCGAGCTGCTTCATCTGCGTGGCGTACTGGCGGATGAGGTCGGAACCGCCGGCACCGGCGCGGCGGCGGATGGTGCCGATGGCATAGGCACAGGCATTCTGCTTCTGCTGCACAGTGTGCAGGGGATTCGCGATGGCGGCATCCTGAGCTTTCAGGATATCGGCCAGAGTCATCTCGCCAGCCTTGTCGCCCACGGTGGTGTTGTAGAAATTGAGGGCGGCCAGGCAGCCGGATTTATCCTCCGGGTCTGCTGCTTTGATAAGCTGCTGAATGCGGTCGGGGCGCTCCAGGTTTTCGACGCGGCAGGCCTGCAGGAGCAGCTTGGCGCGCTCTTCGCCCTGGGCGGCATCGGCCGCAGCCATAATCTGCAGCTGTTTCTGCAACCCTGCTTTGCGACGGGTGATGGTGAGGGCGATGCGCCCGGCTTCCGGGTGCACCATGGCGGGACCGGAAATCCAGGAGTAGATGCGGCCGGTCTTATCATACATCACCACAGCGGGGAAGGCGTGCTTGCTGTGCACATGGGGCAGGGCAAGCTTACCCATGGTCTTTTCCAGCGTGGCCTTCTGCTGCTCGTTCATGCTTTCGGGAAGCGGTACGAGCATCATCACGGCCTTGCCGGCGGCCTTCACAACCTCGGGGGCGTTGTACAGGGCGGTAATCTGCGCCTTGGCGCGCTTGTCCCAGCCATCGCCGTAGATGAAGAGGATGTAGCCCTCCTCGTTCACCTTGGCCTGGGCCTGTTCATAGGTGGCTGCTTTCGTGGCTGCCTGAACCGGCATCAGAGAGGCGGCGGCCAGGCACATCAGTAAGGAAAATGCAAGTTTCATATTGTTGCAGAATGTGGGGTGAATCAGGCTGCGGGAGTGCCGTATACGAAGAGACCATCCATGTGGAAGACTTCCTGCGTGTCGGGGCGGATGACTCGCACATACAGAGCCTTGGGCTGCTCGGCCTGCAGGTCTACGCGGGTGATGCGCTGCTTGCAGGGGCCGGTCAGCTGGCCGGCGTTGTGCCAGTCGTCGTCCTTGCCGGTTTCAGATACCTGAATCTGGATGTTGTTGAGTCGGTGCCAGTTGGCGCCATTGCTGTGGGCTACGATGACCACGCCGCTGATAGTAGCGTGCTTGGGCAGTTTCACCGCCACCCACGGGTTCTTGTCGCGGTTGGTGTGAATCTGACCACCCTGGCGGGTGAGCACGTTGGCATGCGTGGCGGGCTTATCCCAGCGGCTGGTCGAGGAGGCGAAAATGACACCACCCTCAGATACCAGCTTGCCGGGGAAGGCTTCAAACTCGCCGATGGGACGGTTGTCGTGCGCCAGCGCAGGGTCAATGAGCTTGCTGACAGCCTGGAAGGCGCCGGCATCGCGCATGGATTCGGTGGTGAGCACGGCATTGGCCAGCGCTTTTGCACGTTCCTCGGGGCTCATGCCTTCGCCGGAGGAAATAGCCTCGGTCATGATGGTGAGGATACGTCCCTTGCCAGCTTCGTCCAGCTTCTTAAGCATGTTGTTGCCGCATTCAAGAACGTAGGAACTGTAGTCTTTCTTGGTGATGGTGTTGTTCATCATGCTGCGGAATACCGTGCAGATGTTGTCCATGGCGGCATTTTTACGGACCTTGTTGAGCATGTCAATCTGCTTGTCAGCCAGCTCCTGCAGCTTCCAGCGCTCCGGACCGCGCTCCTTGATATTCTGCCAGAAACAGGCAAAGGCGGCTTCCTGGTCCTCGGGCTTGGCTGCGCTCTGGGCCAGATTGTCGTACACAAAGTTGCGCACCAGGGTGGAGGCGCATTCGGGGTATACGGGCACCAGGTTGGTGCAGATGCTGTTGTTGAGCTCCATCCAGGCAGCGGTGTCCAGCTTCATGCGTTCCTTGAGGAAGGCGGAATGCTCGCGGTACACGGGGTAATTCAGCGGCTGGGCAGCCTCGGCCTTCAGGTAGAGTTGGTGAGCCTGCTGCTTGTCCGTGGCCATCTGAGCAAGGGCCCGGTATGCATTGGAAAGGCGCGTGGCGCTCTTCTGCGCAGGGGAATAAAGGTCGGTGGTCAGGTGCAGGGAGGAATAGTTGTAGTTATCCATCCACGGGCGCCAGTGCAGACCGCGCTGCCAGTCCACGGAATAGGCGGGAGTCCACTTGCCGTCCACCCACACCACATAGGCGCAGTGAGCGGGTTCGCCCATGGTGAGACCGGGCACGCCGTTGGCACAGGCCGCCGAGGCTCCGAAATGAGACAGACCGCCGCACACGCCACCCACCTCCTGGGTGAACTTGTGGTGGTTGTTCAGGTACATGCCTTCAAACGGTTCGAAATAGGGGGACCCGTGAATGCTGTCGCCGTAGACATTGTGAAGCACATAACCGCAGCGCCAGCAGCAGCCTGTGTAGCGCTCATCGGTCAGATGCACGTTCTTGAGTGCCCACTCAAGGCTTTCCGGCTTGCCGGAGCTGTGGTCGCCCTTCCAGCCGCAGGTGACGCGGCGCAGCAGGAACGGCAGCTTGTCGAACTGCGGGTGCAGACGGTTCTGGCGCCAGTTGCGCACAAAGTATTCGGCGCGTTCGCAGGCGTTGTTCACCGTCCAGCCGAAACGGGCGTATTCGATGGCCGTGGCCGTGGCGATATCACGGGGTACGCGGTCATTGGGCAGCATCTTGGTGTAGCGTTCCATCATGTTTGCCAGCATGTTGAGCATGCGGCCTGGCATGATGCATTCGCCGCTGTACACCACATCGCCCAGCCAGCCCAGGTCATTGGCCATCAGCCCGATGAGCTTTGATGCGCGAGGGCGTTTCACCACATCGGCCAGGCGCATGGGCTGCTTGATTTCGGCTTCCAGTTCAGCGATTTCACCCTTCAGCTTGTTGATGTTGTAGCGGGCGCTTTCCTGGGCGGATTCGCCACCCAGCTGGGGCAGCTCGGCTTCCAGTTCGCTCAGCTTCTTCTGCTTGCCGCTGAGCTGTCTGCCCAGGTTGGCGGCGTAGTCGTCGTATGCTTTTTCGGAAAGGATTTCTGCGTTGGCCAGGTACCAGTTGGCCAGCAGCAGGCGGTTGCCCTCACTCTTCAGGAAGTTCTTGATTTCGGTTTCGCTGCCGTTTTTGATTTTTGTCAGAATCTTTTTGCTCAGCTTGTCGCGCAGCGCTGCAGGATTCTGCCAGTCCTTGCTGGTGGTGATGGAGTAGGCTGGTGTGGCTGGCTTTGCCGCAGGAGTGGGGAGGACCGGTGCCGGAGCAATCGGTGTGGGCAACTGTGCCGCGGCATACATGCCACAGGCTGCCAGCAGCACAGGGATGATATTTATCTGTTGTTTCATGGTATGAATAGGGAAAATTCGTAAACGTAGTCATACTATCACAAAGCCCCCGCACGTCAAGAAAATAGTACGGAAAAGCTAAGTAAATGTACAAGGTATGAAGGACAAATTAAATATCCCGCGGGCCATCTGCGGCAAGTCCGCAGGAAGCTTTTCAATTGTACTTCCTGATAAATCAGCTCCCGGGCACCAGGTGAATCAGGGTGATTTCTGCGGGGGTGAAGAGGCGCAGAGGAAGGCCGGACCAGATGCCGGTGGCGTTGGAAACATAAATGCGGGTGTTGCCGCGTTGGTAGAGGCCCTGGACCAGCCCATCATTGAAACGGGCGACGAGCTGCTTCAACCCCGGGGCCATGCCGCCGTGTGTGTGGCCCGAGAGCTGCAGTGCCACCCCGCGCCGGGCGGCTTCGCGGGCAATGCCGGGTTGGTGCGCCAGCAGGACGATGGGTTTGTGCTGCGGTGCACGGTCCAGCGCTTTTTCCAGATTGGGGGCCTCGCAATGATCGCGCGCTGCGGCGGGGTCGGTTATGCCAGCCAGCACGATATGGCCCGGGCCGGGCTGCACATGCTCATTGTTCAGGAAACGGATACCCAGGCTGCTCAGGTAGCGCTGCCAGGCATGGTGGCCGGAAAAATAATCATGATTCCCGTGCACGGCAAAGGTGCCCCAGCGGGATTTCAGGTGGCGCAGCGGTGCCAGCGCCGGGGCCAGCTGGTAGAGGTGGCCATCCTCGAAATCGCCGGTGATGACAATGGCATCTGCCTGCAGCGCGTTGGTGCGGGCCACCACCTCGTGGAAGAATTCTGCCTGTTTGTAGCGGTCGGCATGCAAATCAGTGAGCATGGCTAGGCGCACCGGGTGCTGGAGCCTGGGCAGGGGAATGGTGATTTCCTTGACCTCCGGCAGCGCAAAGGCCTGGTACATGCCCCAGGCGGCGGAGCCCATGGCCAGCAGAGTTGCCAGGCTGCACAGAATGAACCGGGTGCGGCGCAGTTTCCTGCTGCGCCGCCAGATGAGGGAGGGCAGCAGCAGGAGAATCTCCAGCGCCAGCAGCAGCACCAGCAGAATCAGCAGGGCCAGGAAAAGCCAGGTGCACAGCAGCTCCACCGCCATGGGGCAGGCTGGCCTAAAGAAGTGGCCGCCATATATCGCATACAGCAGAGGATAGCGGAAGGCTCCCATGCCCAGCGGCACGCAGAGCAGCGCCTTCCACCACCAGCGCAGCGGCAGCGGGCAGATGATGCGCCACAGCGTGTAGCAGAACAACACGCAGCCGATGCCTATGGTGCCGACGATAAACATGCTACGGAATCAGAGTGGCAGGGTCAGGGTGAAGGCGGAGCCGTGCTCGTCGCTCTTCTCCAGTGTGAGCTCGCCGCCAATGCTGCGGGCAATATCGCGGGAGAGCGCCAGCCCCAGCCCCACTCCTGGCTTGCGGCCCTCCACGTCCTTGGCGGAGCGGGAGAAGGGGCGGAAAATGCCGCGTTGCAGCCTGGCTGGTATGCCGGGGCCGTTGTCCGCAAAGCGGATGCTCAGGGTATCGTGCCCACGCATGGTGGTGATGCTGATGGTGGGGTGCGGCGCGGTGGTGGCGTATTTGATGGCGTTGTCTGCCAGATTCGTGAAAATCTGCTCCAGGGAGATGACATCCGTCTGCAGGGAGATAAGCTCCGTGCGCTTGTCATGCTTCACCTGCACGCGGAATCCTGCTTCCTTGAGTCGGAATTCAATTTTGGAGAGTGCGCGGTTGATGAGTTCGGGGCAGGGTGCCTTATCGGCGCGGCCGCGTTGCTTGCCTCGGGTCAGCTTGGCAAAGGCCAGCACGTTTTCCACCAGGTGCCCAAGGCGCTGGCTTTCCTGGTGCAGGGTTTCGTGGTATTCATCCAGCTTTTCGGCGGGTACCAGCTTGTTCTTCAGCATCTCGGTCATGAGCGAGAAACTGGTGAGCGGGGTGCGCAGCTCGTGGGTTACGGCGGAAACGAAATCGGCCCGGCGGCGTTCCATCCGGGCATAGAAGAACAGCAGCCCGAAGAGAATGCCCACGGCCAGCACGGTCACCAGCGTGGCGCTGGCCAGCGTGCCGCGCATGGCCTCGCGGCGCACGGCGGTATCCGGCACTTCCACATCATTGCCCGGGTGCAGCACCATGGGCAGGGGGAAGAGATTGGCAGCCTCGTTCTTCTTGCAGAGGGAGATGGTGGCCCCCTTCAGAGCAGGCTCCACCAGGGGGAGCAGGCGCTTGGCCAGTTTACCGGCATCCAGCAATATACCCTCAGCGGCAGAGCCATGGGTGGTCGATATATTGCGCATGTACACCATGTCGTCAATGTAGAACCAGGAATAGAAGGGGCCGGGGGTGCCCTTCATTTCGAGGGGGGCGGAAAAGTCCTGATTTTCCGCTTCATACACGCCGAATACGGCCAGCTGTGTCTTGCGGTCGATGGTCTTGTGCGTGGGCTTGGAGGGGTCGTATACCGGTGCGGCGGGGTTGAATGCCTTGCGGCGGATGGTGTCGATGATGGCCGGCTTGCCTTCGATTTCGGCAGCCAGTTCCTGCTGCGTCTCCGGCACCTGGAGCCCCGCCGGGGTCAGCAGGAAATAGCCGCGCACGTAGTCCGGCATGTTCTCAGTGGGCGGAGCATAGGCCAGCTGGCCTATGGGTGGGGCATAGCCCAGCTTGTTGCGCTCCTGCTCAAGTAATCTGCTGATTTCTGCCTGAATGCGGGGCAGTGAGAGCTCTACCAGGCGCTTCTGCTGGGCTTCCTTATCAATTTGCAGCAGGCGGGTATCCAGGGTATAGGCCTCGTAGCCCAGCCAGGCAGCAGCGCCCAGGGTGAGCAGGGAGAAAAAGGTAATGATGAGTATCAGCTTCTTGTTCATGCTTCGTTCCAGCGGTATCCGCGTCCGCGGATGGTTTCAATGTGAGAGGAAAGTGCGGTGCCCAGCTTTTCGCGGAGCCTCGTCAGGGTGACTGCCACCGTGCGGGTCTGGGCCGCGCGACTGGTGCTGCCCCATACGCGCACCAGCAGCTCCTCCTGCGGGATGATGCGTCCGGGGTGGGTCAGAAAATAGCGGAATAATTCGAATTCCTTCTCCGTGAGGAGAATCGGCGTGCCGTCGGCGAACCGGGCCTGGCGGGTTTCACCATCCAGCGTGCCGCCGGGAAAATTCAGCACCTGCGCCACTGCCAGCGTGCGCCCGGGAGAGCGCCGCAGCACCGCCGCCACACGCGCCAGCAGCTCGGCAATGCTGAAAGGCTTCACCACATAGTCATCTGCCCCCA
Organism: Akkermansia sp.; assembly: GCA_045132635.1. Lineage (GTDB taxonomy): Bacteria > Verrucomicrobiota > Verrucomicrobiia > Verrucomicrobiales > Akkermansiaceae > Akkermansia. Next base: position 56,035 of record JBGUSR010000053.1, on the reverse strand, counting down.
GTTGCAGCCCCTTCACGCGGTCCTGCTCATCGCCGCAGGCCGTGAGAATGATGCTCGGAATCCCCGGGCATTCCTTCTGCATCATCCGCAGCAGCTTGAACCCGCTTATCTCCGGCATATTCACATCCAGCAGTGCCAGGTCAATCGGCGTGGAGAGCAACAACTCAAGCGCAGCCCGGCCATCCGGCGCCGTGCGCACCTCATAGCCCGCGCCGGTCAGAGAATCCGCCAGAACCCGCCGGATAGCAGAGTCATCTTCTGCAATCAGAATACACTTGTTGCTCATCAGGGTATCAATGTATCATGGTGGCCCTCCCACCCGCAAGTGTAAAGAGAGACAGTTCCAATATCTCGTGGGCTCTGCCCGCGAAATTCTCTCTGCTCCCGTCCGTCCGAGGAGCGGATTTCGTCCGGGCAACGCCCGGATATCATTTATTTTCTGCGAAAATAGAGAGAATTTCGCCTGCGGCGGGAATCCCGGGGGGCTAGGCTTCTTGTTCACTTACCTCCAGCACATCATCCACGAGAATACGGGTTCCGTTTTCCATGATAATCTGGCGCTCGAGGGGCTGCAGCTTCTGGATGCGACCGTAGATTTCCAGGCAGGCGCCGCCGCTTTTGCGGGGATCCGGTTTGAAATAGACGATGCGCAGGGGGTGCCGCGGGGCCTCTACGGCGGCCTGAAGCTGGGCGGAGATTTCCAGCTTTACCGTTTCATCCAGTATCGGGCGCTGCTCGGTGATTCGGGCGGTCTCGGCAATGGCTTCCTCATGGCCGTTGAGGGCGGCAAAGGGCGAGAACTGCGCGGCGCGGTCGGCCATGCTCATCTGCGGATGCCGGCGGGAAACCGGGTGGGGCAGGTTGATGATATCTGCGTATTTTTCTGCTGCATCTTCCCTCATGCCTGGTGTCCTCCTATCTGCCTGTTGCGTTCGCGGGTGGTGGCGCCTTCCTCCAGATTCATGCCGCGCAGTATGGCGTTCTTGCCGAATTTGCCGCGGATATTGAGCAGGGCCTGCTGCATGCGGCGCTCCTTGGTTAATAATTCTTCCTCCTCCTTGCGGCGCTGCTCCTCGGCCTCGTAGTCGGTGAAGAGGTTCAGCTGCTCCTCGCTCCCGGTCTGCTGCGGGGCAGAGGATTCGGGGCGCACGTGATTGGCCACAATGTTCAGCCTGCGCACCAGCAGGTGCTCATCCACCAATTTATCTGCAAGTTCACTCACGGCTTTCAGGATGAGCCGGGTGGAGGAGGTGAAACGCCCCAGATTCTGAGAGCCATGGGAGTGCCCGGGAACTTCCCGGCCATAGGCATCCATGGAGATGGGTCCCTTGTATTGCCTGCGGCGTACCGGGTCGGCCAGGTTCTCGATATCATAGCCGATGGTGATGACAATCTGGTCTGTGACCAGCCCCTTTTCCACCAGTTCCAGCACCAGTAGGTCTGCCATTTCGCGCAGCACCAGTTTAGCTTTTTCCGGCTCATAGGGCTCATGCAGCACCTGCCCGGAGCCCAGGCTGCGTGAGCCGGGGTGATAGGCTTTGATGGCTTCCATGGTGCAGGGCTCCCATCCCCAGGCGTGGTCGATGAGCAGCTCTGCATTCTTGCCGAAGATTCTGTACAGCGATTCCTCATTCTGCAGGGAACGGCGGGCAATATCGCCCATGGTGTAGAGCCCGTGCTGCTCCAGCCTGCGCACATAGCCGCGCCCCACGCGCCAGAAATCGGTGAGCGGGCGGTGGTTCCACAGCTGGCGGCGGTAGCTCATTTCATCCAGCTCTGCGATGCGCACGCCATCGGCATCCGCAGGGATGTGCTTGCCCACAATATCCATGGCAACCTTGGCCAGATACAGATTGGTACCGATACCCGCTGTGGCGGTGATGCCGGTGCTGTGCAGTACATCCAGAATAATGCGGCGCGCCAGTTCATGGGCACTGCAGCCATAGGTGGCAAGGTAGGGTGTGGCATCCATGAACACTTCGTCAATGGAGTAGACCACAATGTGCTCCGGGGAGATGTACCTGGTGTAGATATCGTAAATGCGTGTGCTGTAATCCATGTAGCGCGCCATGCGAGGCGGGGCGATGATGAAATCCAGCTCCAGCCTCGGGTTCTGCTGCAGTTCGGAATGCAGGTAGGAACTCCCCACCAGCCGCCGCGCCTTGTATCGCCGCATACTGTTGACCTCTGCCACCTTCTGCCGCACCTCGTACAAGCGCGGACGCCCCGGAATGCCATGGCTTTTCAGCGATGGGGTGACCGCCAGGCAGATAGTCTTGTCCGTGCGGGATTCATCGGCCACCACCAGGTGCGTGTTGAGCGGGTCGAGCCCTCGCACTTTGCACTCTACTGAGGCAAAGAACGATTTGAGGTCGATGGCGATGTAGGCTTTCTCCGGCATTCTGTAGTGGAATACTGTACACCAGATTTCCGTTCTCTGCAAGCCGGCAGCTCGTCTGTGTTTCTGGAATATACTTGACTCCTTGCGCTGGAAGGGATAGTATTTCTGCTAATGAAGATTCCTGCTTATTGGGTTACTGAAAAACGCCGGGGGTGCGACGGAGCCATGTGGAAATTGCGCGGTATTTCCTATGTCTCCATGCAGGAGGCGAGGGAACGCCTGGAGGAACGCTGCCGTATCCGGGAGGCGTTTGCCCGGCTGCGCCGCGTGACTGATGATGAGGTGAAAGCGCATAGCGCTTCTCTGCGCTCGCTGGATGAGATGCAGGGGGAGGAGTATACCGTCTTGCTGCTGGAAACTATTGTAGAGAAATTGGATGAGGACAATATCATCACCCGAAACCGATATGGTGTGCAGGTGCTCAATAGTACCTCTGTCTGCTTTGTTGATGTGGATGATTTTCCTCTTTCTCTGGGGGATAAACTGCGCGGCTTTTTCGGCCAGAAGCTGAGCCCTGAGCAAAAACTCCTGCAGACACTGCGCGACCTTTGTGCAACAGATGCCAGCCTGGGTGCCCGGCTGTATCGTACGCACAGCGGATGGCGCATTATGCTGGCCGGAGAGGGGCTGAAGCCGGATTCTGCCCGTATGCATGAAATATGCAGAATCCTGCATGCCGACCCATTGTATGAATCTCTCTGTTCCCGCCAGCAGTGCTGGCGGGCCCGGCTTTCTCCGAAACCTTATCGCGTGGGCGTTCCCGGCTATCCCCGACCAGTGGATTCAGAGTCGGTTCATACAACTGAGGCGCAGAATTGGCTGATGCGTTACGAGTCGGCTTGCTCCGGTAAGGCTGTCTGTCGGCTTGTGGATTGTATCGGCTGCGCTATATCCGGGGCGGCAGTCGAGCTGCATGACCGCCTGACCAGCGCGTTAGCTATTGATAGAGCGCTGGTGTGAGCCTCTAATTATTGTGGAGTGAAGCACAGTTTTGCTTGACATGGATAGTGTATGTTTCTATACTCCGCGGCGTTATGATTAAGAATGCTTTTGTACGAGCAGCTCTGCTCACAGCCTGCACGTTCGGTCTTGTATGCTGCGGTGGTGGTGGCGGCGGTTCTTCATCCAAGAAGGGTGTTGATGCCGGCAACCTTATTCCGGAAACGGCAAGCGATTTTGAAATTGCTGCAGATTTTCTCGGATTGAAGATTGATTTCGATTGTTCCGAGGTTGTTTTCACGCATGCAACTCATGCCGAAGGCCAGTGCTCTGGCAACTGCAGCGGCACGCTTGCTTCCAGTTCCGGGATCACTATCCGGGAGACGGGGCGTACCCACAGCTACCAGAATGTGACGGGTAACTGGGCAATTACCTTCAATGGTGATTATTATACGATAAACTTTACTGATTTGAAGGAGGGGCAGAAGAATCTGGGTTACCTCAAGATGTCCTTCCGCGCGTATAGCGTGAATGAGGGTGGAGCGGTTCGCCTCGTTTCTGGTGATGTATTTGATGGTGAGGTTTCCATACGGAACTATACCGGCAAACTGAGCGGGTCTGCAGCCATCAGGACGGAACCGGTTAAACCCTGATTTTTTTCTGCAAAATCCCGATTTACCGGATTTCGAAAAAACTTTATCTTTTCCCGTATGCCGAGCTTGGTATGCGGGAATTTTTTGTCTGCTTCAAGAGGTGGAAAGAAAGGCCCCTCCGCCCAAATGAATTGAGCGGAGGGGATGGCTTTTTTAAGCAGTGCAGGTCTGAACCAATCAGAAGGAGTAGGAGGCACCAATGTTGGCGCGCTGATCTACTGCATCCTTGCGGGCTTCCACTGAGTAGCCTGCATTGACGCTCCATTTCTGATTAATCTGCCAGTTGGCACCAGTGCCGAATTGCAGAGCCGTACGGCCCTGGTGGGCGCTCTTGTCGGTAAGCGTGCCAGAACCGTACTGAGCGCTGACCTCAGCATCCTGGCGCATGATGTCCTGGCTCAGGGCAATGCGGGCATACGGTGTAATGACCTGACTGTTGCGCAGGGTGTACACACGGTGTGCGCTCACGCCCAGTATAAGGGCAAGGTTGCGGTATGCTTCGTCTGCGCTGTAGAGAATTTCACCCTGGCTGCGTTCCACGAAATTATCCATGTCTGCGGTGGTGTATTCCACCCCTGCATAGGGAGAGATGAAGGCGTGGTCGCCAACCTTGTAGGTGCGTGTAACCGTCACACCCATGGCCCAGGACTCTTCATCCCAGCTGGCAGTGGCTGCCTTGCCGGTGGTGAGAGAGTTGCGGCGACTGTCGTTCTCGTACAACCCGTAGGTGATGTAGCCGTCGACGGTGAGGCATTCCTCGGCGTTCTGGTCCTTCCGGGCCGTGTAACGACCGTAGATACCCAGCTGCATGCCGTCCTGGTCAATTTTGCCGCCGTTGTAGGATGCGGTGCCGAGTTTCGGCTTGACTGTACCAGTGCTTGCACCCAGGCTTGCACCTACAATAACCGGGGCTTTGTGGAGTTTGCGATCTGCACCCACAGCAAAGCCGGAGGTCTCACTATCGAATCCTGTATGGCCGCCTACGGTATCGCGATCCAGTGAAGAGGCAAAGGTCTGAACCCATACGTTGGTAAGGCCGGTTCGCGGGTTGTTCAGCTGGCTCATGGCGAGTCGTCCGAAGCTGCCCGTAGCGTCTGCGGCCGCACACAGCGTGTTAGCGATTCGGCTCGGGTCGCCCGTCATTTCGTATACCACGTAGATGGCACCGGTGCTGAACAGGCGAGATGTATCCCACGTGAGGCCAGAACCTGCCCCAAGTTCAGGCAGTGTGGTGTAATCGAAGGTATAGTCACCGGAGATGCTGCCGTTGGAGACGTCTATGAGCGTGATGCTGGCGCCGTTCTGGAACTTGGTGGTGAAGTCGGCCTTCTTGGCGTCCGTGTAGCCGGTGCCGGTTGCCGTCTGGTAGTTCAGCTTGATGGTGATGCCGTCGGCGGTGTTAGCGCCATCCAGCTTCAGCTGGGAGAACTTGTCACCTGCGCTTTCGTTGGCACCGTCCGTCACCCAGTTCTGGGTGGCGTTGGTAATCATGTGGAAGGTCCATGAGGTACCGTTGAAGCTGGAATCGGTAATGCTCATGATACCGGGGGAATTACCAATGCCGAACTGGCCGCTATGCATGTGAATATTCTGCACGTGGCCAGTGCCATGCACGTGTGCATTATACATCTGAATGGCCTGGTACGTTGCGGAGTCACCGCCGAAGGTTGCCTTGTGGCTGGCACCCTGACCTCGGTCAGCATCCTTCAGGTCAACCTCAGTGCCGTGGAACTCGACGGAGGTGCTGAGGGCGGAATCCAGGTTGCCGGCGGCATCCCTCATGTAGCTGGCTTTGAAGCCGGCAGCGTTGCCACTGGTGCTATCAATCGTCAGCTTACCGTTTTTCATTACGGTATTGGTGTGGAGGTTAAGCAGCGCTTCTGCCGTTTTTTCGGTCTCGATGTTAAATGTCTGACTATTCGTGCCATTGCTCACCTGAAGCTGCTTGTACACGTCTTCGCCCAGTTGCTTGCCGCCCAGCGTGATGGTGGAGCCAATCAGGTTGTATTCACCCCCATCCATTTCCATCGAGAGGTTGGCATTCGCCTGCATGTTGGTCAGGGTCACCTTCTTGCCAGTGTTCTTGATAATATCGACAGTGGTGATAATCTGCTTCTCGCCATTCACCACCACGATTTCACCGTTGCGGGGATCCTCTATGCTGAAACCGAGCGTGCCGTTCTCCAGCGAGACGTTATCCTCAAAGTTGAGCACCAGGCAGTCAGAGGTCTGGGCAATGGTGCTGTCACCGTCCTTAACCGAGGATACGAGGGTGGTCGTGGCAATTGCCTGGGTGTTGCCCTCTACCTTCTCGGCGTAGATGACGTTGACCGCATCCGAGAGATCAGAGGAGAGCACATTGGTGGTGTCGCTGCCTGTTGTCACAGTGGTAGCCGTTGTGCCACCTGAGACAGAGAGCTGCTCCAGTGTCAGCTTGGTGCCGGCGTCAACCTGGGGTGCTTCCACTACAAAATCCTTACTGGTGACGGTACCGTCCTCGTTGACAGCCGCGCCGTAGGTAAATGCCATCTTCCCATCTTCATAAGTGAATGAAAGCTGGAAAGAGCCGCCGCTGTTGGTGTCGATAATGCCTTCTGTCCAGTTAATCTTGCCGCTGGTTGTGCTGAAGCTGTCCTGGGCGAGGTTAATCCCGTCTACGATGTTGTAGGTCTTGCCTGTCAGGCTGCCTGCTGCCATGGTATCAATCTGCACGTTCAGGTTTGCTCCATTGAGACCAGCTTCTGTCACCCCGGAGACGAGAGCCGCATTGGAAAACGTGTTGCCGTTAATCTTAATCAGCAGATTGCCATCAAGGTGGCCGGGGGCGTCATCATAGCTGCTGAAGGTGAGCTGTCCGCCATCAATGGTGGCAGAGCCGCTGCCGGTGATGGAAAGTGCACTCACATTAAGGTTGCCACCCTTGGCAAGAACGATGGAAGCACCGGAGCCTACAGTGAGGGGGGCATTGATGAATTCTTCTGTGGTGTAGATGATGTTGCCGTATGCTTCGGCACGGGTCATGTCGGTATCATCGATGTAGGAGATGAATGCTGCATCAGAACCGAACTTGACGCCAATGATATTGCTCTGACCGGCAATAATCTCCTCCATGGTGAAGTAGTAGGCGCCGTTTTCGCTCCTGTACACATTGCTGCCTTTTTCCTTCTTGTAGGCGTCATCGTTGTCCAGAGAAATTTTGGATACGCCGTAGCTGCCAAAACCCTCGATTTCAATGAATCGGTATTCATTGCCCAGCAGGGCGGAGAGGTCGTTTGTGTCTACATTGACGTTGATGGGAGTCTTCGGCAGGGCGTTTGTGATATCGGATTTGACAACGGAAGCAGCATCAATAGTGAGCATGGCTTTGCCCATGCGGGAGTGCTCATCCACTGTGAATTCAAGGGTGCCGGCGTTCTCCAGATTGCTGTTTACCAGGTCTGCGCTGCCTTCGATAACCAGGACTCCTCCGTTGTTGTCGACCACTGAATTATTTACCACAAGGCTGCCGCTGACATAGATGATGCCAGTATTGGTGAAGTTGGCGTTGGTGGCGGTGGTTTCACCATCAAGCATGACTACGCCCTCTTTTTTATTAATGAGGGTGCTGCCGGAGATGTTCAGCTTTTCGGAGACCTGCAGGTAGTCATCATTGGTGATACTGCCGGCGCCAGTCACGGTGAGATCGCTCAAGGCATAGGTCTCGTGCTTGACAAGAACGGCGGAGGAGTCTCCAAGGGAAATGGTCGGGGCGGAGATGTCTGTCTTGCTCTCGATGGATACCGTGACACCAGGAGCAACGGTGATGCTTTCTGTAATCGTGGCGCTGTCCTTCAGGACTGTGTCTTCATTATAGGTGATGGCTTGCACAGCCTGAGTGGAGTATGCAAGCAAAGCAGCAAGAAGAGCTGCGCGGAGCTTTGTGGGTAAATGAGTTTTCATGATTTTATGTGACAGGAAAAAGAAGGCCTGCGCAAACTTGGCGCACCGCTAGAATTTATATACGCAAACCGGGTGGTTGACAAGCAAAAAAAGGAGTGCAGACACAATTAGTTTTTAATTAGGAAGAATGAGAGAAAGTGAACAAAGCCAGCCTTTTGGAAAGCTGGCTTTGCAATAAAAGAAGATGCGTTGTTAGTTGTTAGAATGTGCATGTAGCACTCAGTCCGAAGTCGAAAGCGACATCCTCGTAGTCATATGCGTGGCCGATGAGAATCGAGTATTCTCCATATGTGAAGCGACGCCCGGCGATTTTGTTCTGCCCCTTCTTGGCCCCGTTACCCAGGAGGGCACAGGTGGCGTGCGGAGTGATGATGACGTTCTCGCTGATGCGGATGGGGGCCATGGCGCTGAAGATGTAGCTCTGTGTGCCGTTTCCGTTTGCCATGTCGGAGTCAAAATAACCAAGGGTGGAAACCCAGCTGGCTGAGAGGATGAAGTCTGCCGTGTCGCAAAGGGATGCTTTGTAGCCCAGGGTGTTGGTGAACCACCAGCCGCTCTCCCACTGCACAACGTAGCGCGTGCGGGAATGGAAGAAGAATCCGCTTAAATCCTCATTGAATTCATGGTGAAAGTCAATAACTACGCTGTGTTCTTCTGCCCGGTCAGAGTTAAAGGCCTTGCTGCCCTCCTTGGCTGAGAGAATGTCATTCACCGTGCCTCCCTCGGCAATGTACTTGTCCACTGCGTCAAATTTGGCTTCATAGTCCGTGGCGTGCAGGCGTCCGGGAAGCCCGCCATGCACGAATTCGTAGCCTCCAGCCAGCATGGTGTGCTCTGTGAAATAGTGGGCAAATTGAACGGTGAAGGTGGCTTCATCGCACGGCGCTTCGTCGAGCTTGTATTCGCGGTAGCCGGGGTTCTGCATCCATTCCTTCACATAGGCCTTGAGCGCAGCTTTATCCGGTTCCTTGGCGTGGCTGGTGCCGTTGCGGGTGAGCCAGAGGTAACGGCCGCCGATGAAGAGGGCATTGTTGTCGGGCAGGGCGTACTGGAAGAGGGCTTCAAAATCTCCCACATGGTCGGTGCCGGAATTTTTCAAGGACAGACCTCGACTGATGTACTGGGAGGCGTAGCCGGTTGTCAGTCTTCCGTTCAGTTCAGGCTGAGCAGGGTAGGTGAAACCATTGCTGCCTGTGGGGAATACGATGTCGGCGCTGGTCAGCCCCGCAAGGGCGACTGCGGTAGCTGCAAAGATGGAAATGGGAGATGTAGACATAGAAAAAATGGAATTTTTGCCGCAGAGTGTAGCAGGAATCCGTTCATTGTAAAGAGTAATCTTAATTTATTCCACTAAAAACTTCCTGAGAAGAAACAAAAATCCGCCGCCCTGGAGCAGGGAGGCGGATTTGTTGGTAAATGGTGTTTATCCTGCTGGCGGATTACTTCACCAGGCTGTGGCCGGTCATTTCGGCAGGCTGCTCGAGGCCGAGCAGGTGCAGCAGCGTGGGGGAGATGTCGGCCAGAATACCATCGCTCAGAGTGATGGAGTCCTGATCCGGGCCGCAGTAGATGAGATCTACCAGGTTGGTGGTGTGAGCGGTGTTGGGTGAACCATCCGGGTTGAGCATGTTCTCGCAGTTGCCGTGGTCGGCGCAGATAAGGCAGCAGCCGCCAAGCTCAAGAATCTTGGTCACGCTCTTCTCCAGGGCTGCGTCCACAGCCTCACAGGCGGTGATACCGGCTTCGAGGTAACCGGTGTGGCCCACCATGTCCGGGTTAGCGAAGTTCATGATAGCGATGTCGTAGTTGCCGATGGCTTCCACGAACTTATCGGCCACTTCGCCCACGCTCATCTGGGGCTTCAGGTCGTAGGTAGCCACCTCGCGGGGGGAGGGTACCAGAATGCGGTCTTCGCCTTCGTACTGGGTCTCAACACCACCGTTGAAGAAGAAGGTCACGTGAGCGTACTTTTCCGTCTCAGCGATGCGGAGCTGCTTGAGACCGGCCTTGGAGATAACCTCGCCCAGAATGTTGGTGAGCTGCTCCTGCTCGAACACCACCGGAGTGGGGTAGCAAGCCTCGTATTCGGACATGGTCACGTAGTGCACCTTGGGCTGCACGGTGCGGTCGAAACCGTCGAAGTCCTCGTAGATGAAGGCGCGGGAAAGTTCGCGGGCGCGGTCAGCACGGAAGTTGAAGAAGTATACCACATCCTCATCGCGTACGCGCTGCTGGTCAGCCTCCACAAATACGGCGGGCTTCATGAATTCGTCCGTCACGCCGTCCTCGTAGCTCTTGCGGGCATATTCGGAGGGAGTGCAGGTGCAGGTCTCGCCCTTGCCGAGCACGATGGCATCCCAGCCAATCTGCACGCGGTCCCAGCGCTTGTCGCGATCCATGGCGAAGAAACGGCCAACCACGGTGGCAATCTTGGCGCCGTAGGGAGCTACGGCTTCCTCAAGCTGCTGCAGGAAACCGGCACCGCTCTTCGGGTCGGTGTCGCGGCCGTCCATGATGGCGTGGATGAAGATGTCCTTCACGCCGGCTTCGGCGGCAATCTTTACCAGTCCGATGAGGTGATCGATGTGGGAGTGCACACCGCCGTCGGACACAAGGCCCATGAGGTGCAGTCGGGTGGCAGCGGCCTTGCCGTAAGCCTCCACAATAACGGGATTCTTGGCAAGGGAACCATCGTTGATGGCGTTGGTGATGCGGCAGAGGTCCTGGAACACCACGCGGCCAGCTCCCAGATTCAGGTGACCCACCTCGGAGTTGCCCATCTGGCCATCAGGCAGACCTACGTCCTGGCCGGAGGCACCCAGCATCATGTGCGGGCAGGTGGCCAGCAGTTTGTCGGTGAAAGGAGTCTTGGCGAGAACGGTAGCATCGCCGGTCTGAGCGGCGACTTCCGGGCCCTGCGGGTTGCGGCCCCAGCCGTCGCGGATGATAAGTACTACGGGTTTGTTTGCCATGGGCGTATTTTATCAGCTTTTTGAGCGCATGTGAAGCTAAATAACACAAAAATGCCCGGGATATTGCACCCGGGCGTGGAAAAATGGGAGTCTGAAGCCAGATTTTACTTCAGCTTGATGCTGGGCTTCTTGAGCTGAATGCCGTTTTCGTTGACTTCGATAGCGGGCTTTTCAATTTCGACGGAAGGCGTGGTGGAGGCGGCGCCCTTGATGGATTCCACGGCGGCCTTGGCGGCATCTACCTGGCCTTTCACCTCGTTCACCTTGCCGGTTGCAGCAGTGGTCTTTTCGTCGACGGCGTTGGTCACAGCCTTCTTAGCGGCATCTACCTGGCCTTTCACCTCGGCTACTTTGCTGGTTGCAGCAGTGGCCTTTTCGGTGATAGCGTCGGTCACAGCCTTTTTGGCGGCTTCCTTTTTGGCGGTGTCGGCGGCCTTCTGGGCAGCTACCTTGTCGGCCAGTGCCTTCTTGGCGGCGGCTTTCTGGTTTGCCAGTTCAGCCTTGCTGGTGGGCAGGGTGATGGCGGCGGAGGCGCAGCCCATGGCTGCGATAGCAAGAATAAGGGCGAATTTCTTCATATGGATGATTATCTGGTTAGGATTCGGCAATAATATAAGCGCATAAGTGGGGCGTTTCCAGTTAAAAAAACGTAATGATGATTATTTTTTTGAGAGATTGACCAAGTCTGCATATCCCGTCCGCTCACAGATGGGGTGGCCGAGTTTGAGTGATTTGCGCTCGGGGTGCACATTGAAATCATGCAGGGCATAGCCATCGTGCACGTTCATGGCGGTCTGTGTTGTTTCATCGCCCTTGCGCAGGGTGGCCTGGATAAGGCTTGAATGACGGGTAACCGTTTCCAGACTGAATCCGTTTGCCGTGATGTAGAATACGGCAGCAGGCATCAGGCACCCATGGGCATCCGTATGGAGGTACCACAAAGTGAATGTCCCATTGTTTTCTGTTACAGATACGCAGCTCTTTTTGTTCTGACTCCAGAACAGCCTGCCGCCTATGCGTTCGTGGTAGCGTTTCTCCCATTCCTCCAGCGTAACGGCGGGTTGTGCCACCTTGCTGCGGGCCTCGCTCAGCAGCTGGTCAATTTCCGGCGTGAGCTTGTTCTGCATTTTCTCCAGCCGGGGGTGATTGGGATTTGCGCCTTTCTCCAGCAAAGCCTGCACCAGGTCGGCATCCTTCCACTGGCAGGCCTGAACAAGCGGAGAATAGGTAAAGCCATCGTGCGCGGCTTCGTCGTTCACGCAATCATTCCTGTTCTCCTGAATCAGGCGCAAGGCCTTTTCCTTTTGCTCACGATAGCGCATAGCTTCCATGAGCTCGCTTTTGTAGGAAACGAGTTCCTCCGGCGCATACTTTGCCGGTTGCGCCGGGAAATAACTGAGCTCTGCCAGAATCGGCAGGGTTGATAAGGTAAATAGGGTAAGCAGCTTTTTGAACATGAAAGTATTATAGAATCCTGCGCTCGTTTGTCAATAGGGATTTCTCGGAGTATGGAACCCTAGTCCCGAATGCATAACTGGTGAGGGACTAAAGTCCCTCTGCCCGTCAGGAATAACTCCCCGATAAATCGCCATTATGAGCTTTTTCCACCTGCCCCTTTATCTCTTATTTTCCAAAGAGCCCGCGGCGCATGGCGGGGACATCGGGGGTGAGGCTGAACCAGTGCTCGAAGGCGATGGCGCCTTGCCAGAGCAGCATGCCCTGGCCGGTGGCGGCGGTGCAGCCGCGGGCGGTGGCGGCGCGGTGCAGGGCGGTTTCGTGGGTCACGATGTCGTATACCAGCTGGCCGGGACTCAGTAAATCGGGGGAAATGGGCATGGGGTCGCCCTCATGCAGGCCCAGGCTGGTGGCGTTCACTATGAGGTCTGCCGCGGCTACGGCTGCGGGCAGCTCAGGGGAATTAAAATGCAGCGTCTCGATGGGGACATTGCTGTGCGGTGCAAGGCGGGTGGCCAGTTCGGCCAGTTCCGGGCGCGGGCGGTTCACCAGGGTGATACCGGGGCAACTCTCCAGAGCGCACTGGCAGGCCAGGGCGCTGCCGGCGCCACCGCAGGCACCCATGATGAGTACGCGGAGTTCTTTCAGTGGGCGGCCGCAGCATTCCTCGATAGCTCGGGAGAATCCGGGGCCATCGGTGTTGTAGCCATGCCAGCCGTCATCCTTGCGTACCAGGGTGTTCACCGCGCCGCTGAGCCGGGCCAGCGGGTCGAGCTGCACGGCGGCATCATGCGCTTTCTTCTTGAACGGCACCGTCACGTTGACCCCAATGAACCCGCGCTCCGCCAGGGTGCAGAGCAGGGACTCGAAGGCGCCATCCTCTGTTCCGGCCATCAGGCGCACATAGCGGGCGGCAATGCCGGCGGCATTCAGCGCGGGCTGCTGCATCTGCGGGGATTTGGAGTGGGCAATCGGGTTGCCGATGACGCCCAGTCGGGCATCTGCCGGCAGGGTATCCAGCTGTTCTGCGGTGTAGAAAACTTGCATGATGAAAAAAGATTAACGCAAAATGGCGCAGGGGCTCATTTTGCGTTAATTCATGTGTAAAGGGGGGGGATTACTTCTTGTCGGCCTCAGCGGGGGCTTCCTTGGGGGTGGAGGAAACGATGCTTGCCTTGGCAATCTTGATGGTCACGCTCGGGGCGATTTCCATGCGCACGGCGTCCTGCTCCACCTTGGTGATGGTGCCGTAGATACCGCCGGCGGAAACAACCTTGTCACCGGGCTTCAGGGCATCCTGACGATCCTTGAGCTCCTTCTGCTGCTTGCGCTGGGGGCGGATGAGCAGGAAGTAGAAGATAACACCGATAAGACCAAAGGTGATGAGCATGCTCATGGGGTCACCTTCCTGACCGGCAGCGGCCTGGGCAATGTAGATAGCGTTCATTGTATGTCGTTTGCTTGGTATCGCGAGATGAAGCTGCGCTTGAACGCAGCGAATTCACCGGCTGCAATGGCGCTTCTCGCTTGCGCCATGAGCCGCAGGTAAAAGTGAAGGTTCTGGAAGGAAAGCACGCGCAGGGCCAGCATTTCGCCGGCGCGGAAGAAGTGGCGCAGCGCAGCGCGGGAGAATCGGGTGACGTGCGGGTGCCCTTCCGGGGCCAGCGGTTTGGGGTCATCCTTCCAGCGCTGGTTCTTGATGTGGATGGGGCCATCCGGGGTCATGGCAATGCCGTGGCGTGCCAGTCGGGTGGGCATTACGCAGTCAAACATATCCACGCCGCGCTCAATCATCTCCAGAATCTGGGTGGGGGTGCCCAGGCCCATGGCATAGCGTGCCTTGTTCTGGGGCAGGTAGGGCGTGCTGTTCTCAATGGCTCGCAGCATTTCATGTTCCGGCTCGCCCACGGATACACCGCCGATGGCGTAGCCGTCGAAATCCATGGCAGCCAGTTCCTCGGCGCATGCGCGGCGCAGGTCAGCATAGACCGAGCCCTGCACAATGCCGAAATGATTCTGCAGGCCGGGGCCGCTCATGGGCTGGTGCTCATCAATCCAGGCCTTGCAGCGCCTGGCCCAGCGCAGGGTGAGCCCCAGGGATTTTTCTGCATACTTGCGGTCGCAGGGGTAGGGCGGGCATTCGTCGAACAGCATGGCGATATCGCTGCCGAGGTTGGCCTGGATTTCCATGCTGCGCTCCGGGGTGAGCATCATGTACGAGCCGTCGATGTGGTTGCAGAAGCGCACGCCTTCCTCCGTAATCTTGCGCAGGCGGGCCAGGCTCCACACCTGGAAGCCGCCGGAATCCGTAAGCATGGGCTTGTTCCAGCCGGTGAAGGAATGCAGACCACCCAGGTTGCGGATGGCTTCATCTCCCGGGCGGAGGCAGAGGTGGTAGGTGTTGCCCAGGATAATCTGGGCACCCAGGGCCTCCAGATCCTCCGGATGCAGGGTTTTCACCGTGCCCTGTGTGCCCACCGGCATGAAGATGGGGGTGGGTACATCGCCGTGCGGCAGGTGCAGCGTGCCCAGGCGGGCGCCGCTGGGGTCCACTTTGTGCAAATCAAAGCTCATCGTTCTTCACATAGCGTGCGGAGAAAATGGGCTTACCCATTGCCTCCCATTGTTTCTGGAAATCGGTCTTGGGATAGAAGGGGGCATTCCACTCCTCCCGGCGGAACAGGGGAGAAGCATCCATGCGCTCGCATACCCACTGGAAATACTCCTCGTGGTCGGTCTTGAACAGCACCTCGCCACCGGGAGCCAGGGCGCGGTGCAGCACGGGGATGAAGCTGTCCTGCACCAGGCGGTTCTTGTGGTGTTTTTCCTTGGGCCAGGGGTCGGGGAAGAGATAGTGCAGGCGGCTGATGCTGCCGGGGGCTACCATCCATTCCAGGAAATATCGGCTCTCTACGCGGAGCCCGCGTACATTGCTCAGCCCGCGGCGGGCGCTCTCGTTGCACACTTTGCGGATGCGGCCCAGCAGGCGCTCCACACCCAGGAAGCGAGTCTCCGGGTAATGCTCTGCCATGGCCAGCAGGAAACCGCCGTCGCCGCAGCCCAAATCCACCTCGCAGGTCTCACCTGCGCCGAAAATATCGGCCACGCCGTAGCGTGCAAAATAATCTTCTGGTACAAAAGCCGTGTTCATCCTTGCCCGGGTATTCTACAGAAGCTCCTCGTATAAGTCAATGGAATTAGCTTGTGCGTACACACATGAGAGGGGCTCAGGTGCTGAAATAGCGCTCTGCCATGCGTATGACGGAGGCGTCCAGTTCTGCCTGGCGGTTTGCAAAGTCGTCCTTGCTCCACCAGCGCAGGTCGTCCGATTCGCTGGATATGCAGAAATCCTCGTGAGGAGCCTGCAGCAGGTAGCGCACGTCGTAGTGATAATGTGCGGGCTCGCCCTTCGTGGTGTTTTCGGGGATGAGGTGGATATCAATATCGTAGATGCCTGTGTCAACAGGTTTTATATTCGGAATTCCGCTTTCTTCTTCAGCTTCTCGCAGGGCGACTTTGAGCGTGTCCGGATTCCCATCGGCATGTCCCCCTGTCTGCATCCAGCGCTGCAGTTTGTGGTGCAGGGTCAGCAGTACTTTGTCTCCTGCTGGATTGATGAGCCAGGCGGAACCAGTGAAATGCCCCGGCTTGCAGCTGCGCTTGAAGCAATCCTCATGGCTGCAGAGAAAGGCCAGCATCTGGTCGGCAGTGTTGCGCTGCTCCGGGTGCTGTTCTGCAAAAACTTGAAGAGAAATTTGCAATTTCTTGCGCGTGTCTCCGGTGTTCTGGCTCATGGGAAGCTTATTTTAACGCTTTTTCGGTGAAAATCAAGTCATGCTGAGTAAAAAAGAATGGTAAGGAAAAGTTTATTATTGGCAAGGAGACCGGAAATGTGGTAGTATAAGTCCGGCGGGATAGGGGATGCCTGTGGAACGGAATCCGGCGGCCGCTTGAAATAAACTATTACGATTATGATAAAAGCAATTTTTAAGCGTGCAACTCAGCTTGGTTTGGTTCTCGTGTGTATGACCTGTCTCACCTCATGCGGCATGGTGACCGGGGTGGTAAGTTTCCTGATCTCTCTGCCCGTCCGCGTGGTAAGTCAAATCTGTCCCTGATTATTCTTCTTATGTCCAGCACTCGTCAGCTTGTACTTTGTCTGGTTGCTATGGTGGCATGCCTGTTGGTGTCCTGCCAGAGCAGCACGGCGATGAAGTATCATAACTTCCCGGATGCGGTAACCAACATCAACCAGGTTGATCCCGCGTACCGTCAGTACTTTGCAGACCAGCAGGGTCGCAATTACAGCGCCGATGACCAGCGCAAAGCTCTGGCCGCCGCTATTCGTACCTCCCGCACGCCGGTTCCTGCCTACGTGCCGCGTTCCGCCATGGCCTCCACCAGCAAGGCTACGCGCCGCCGGGTAGTCACCCGCAAGAGCACCGCCCGCCGCAATGCTCGTTATGCGTCCAATAAGCGTAAGGTTTCCAGCAGTCGTCGCGTTGCCTACAAAAAGTCGACTAAGACTGCGCCGAGGAAGCGTGCCGTGGCAAAGCGCAAGACCACGAAGCGTCGCCGCGGGTAAGTAGTTGCCCTCGCAGTATGATTTTTCCGGCACCTGCCCATGAATGGTCAGGTGCCTTTCTTTACACGCGCGCGCGCGAAATAAATTCCCGGCATGATGAATAAAATTCCTTGACTTGCGGGCTCTTATAGTGCATTCTCCGCCCTGCAATGAAGACAGTACTCATTATCGGAGCCGGTGGTGTGGGACACGTAGTGGCCCACAAGTGCGCCCAGATGTCGGATGTGTATGAGAGCATCCATCTGGCCTCCCGTACCAAGAGCAAGTGTGATGCCATTGCGGCAGACGTGCTTGCCCGAGAGGGTGTGACGATTACGACCCATGCGGTGGATGCCGATGATGTTGCTGCCACGGTGGCGCTCATCAAGGAGGTGAAGGCCGACCTGGTGCTGAATGTGGCGCTGCCTTACCAGGACCTCCCCCTCATGGATGCCTGTCTGGAGGCTGGTGTGAACTACATGGACACCGCCAACTACGAGCCCCGCGATGTGGCTAAGTTCGAGTACAGCTGGCAGTGGGCCTACCAGGACCGCTTCAAGCAGGCTGGTCTGTACGCGCTGCTGGGCTCCGGCTTTGACCCGGGTGTGACCAATGTATACACCGCCTGGGCTCTCAAGCACCACTTCGACGAAATCGAATACCTCGACATCATCGACGTGAACGGTGGTGACCACGGCCAGGCTTTCGCCACCAACTTCAACCCGGAAATCAACATCCGCGAAGTGAGCGCCCCCTGCCGCCACTGGGAGAATGGTGATTTCCAGGAAACCGGTGCCATGAGCATGCACCAGCCTTTCGCCTGCCCGGATGGTGTGGGCACCTACGAGATTTACCGCATGTACCACGAGGAGATGGAATCCCTGGTGAAGCACATTCCCACCATCAAGCGCGCCCAGTTCTGGATGAGCTTCTCCCCGAACTATATCAACCACCTTACCGTGCTCAAGAATGTGGGCATGACCCGCATTGACCCCGTTATGTACAACGGCGTGGAGATTATCCCCCTGCAGTTCCTGAAGGCTGTGCTGCCGGATCCCGGCGACCTGGGCAAGACCACGCATGGCCGCACCTGCATCGGCTGCGTTATCCAGGGCAAGAAGGATGGCCAGTACAAGGCTGTGTACATTTACAACATCTGCGACCACGAGGAATGCTTCAAGGAAGTGGGCTCTCAGGCCATTTCTTACACCACGGGGGTGCCCGCCGCTATTGGTGGCCGCATGATTCTCACCGGCACCTGGAGCGGTGAGGGTGTGTTCAACATGGAGCAGAATGACCCCGATCCCTTCATGGAGGCTCTCAACAAGTACGGCCTTCCCTGGAACTGCATTGAACTTACCCGTGAGCAGGCTGAGAGCCTGACCGTGGTTAAGTGATTGCAGCGGTGAAAATTAATTCCAAAAAAACAGGGAACCGGAAACGGTTCCCTGTTTCTGTTTGAGCTATATACGCAGGAAGGATATATCAGAGATAGATTTCCGGCTGCTTCGGCTCGGTGGCCACGGCGCTCAGGCGCTCGGTGAATGCGGCCTGGGCAGGGGGCGGCAGCAGGCGGGCCTTGCGCGGGCAGATAGCCACGCAGCGCATGCAGAGAATGCAGCGGCTGGCATCGGTGCTGCGCGGGTTGTCTGCCGGTATTGCTTCCACCGGGCACTTGATGGCGCACATGCCGCAGCCGCCGCATGCATCGGTAACCATGGGGGTGACAGGCATCTGGGGCAGGGGACGGTATTCCTCATTGCCGGGCACACTCACCGGGTCGGTCTGGCCGGTGGCGAGCTTGGCCGCAACGGCATTGCCGAAATCGACTGCGGCGGCAATGTCTGCGGAATCCGGGCGCCCGGGGGCGATGCTGCGCACGATGCTGTGCTCTGCAATGAAGGCAGCCGCGGCAATGACCTTGAATCCGGCGGCGGTGAGGGTATTGCGGAGCTCCAGCAGAGCATCCTCATAAGCACGGTTGCCGTAGACTACTACGGCAATGGCCGGGCCGCCCTGGCCTTGCAGTGCACTAATCCGCTGTACGGCAGCAGCCGGCAGACGCCCGCCGTATACCGGCAGCACGGCCAGAAGAGGTGTATCGGCTGCTACCTCGGCAGGAGCCTGCGGGGTGCAAAGGTCAATGCGGGAACCCATGCGGGCACCGGCAATGCTGGTGGCGATTTTGGAGCATCCCCCGGTGGGGCTGAAAACGGCAGTAATCCAGTTGTTCATATCGCCGGTTATTCTAGCTTTTTTCTAACCGGAAATCAATGGAAAATGCGCTTGTGCACACATGTTCACCAATGATTTCGCAATCGATTGAATGGACATCATCGTTTTGAATTGCCCCCGATAAATGGGAGTTTGGCGGGCAGCTGTTTTTTTGTCGGAGCAAGGGAGTTTAGTCCCTCATCGCTTGAGTTTTCGGGACTGAAGTCCCGTGCTCCGATTGATTTCTAACCCCGCCAAATCGCCATTTGTCTGGCCTCTTTATGCAACGATGCGCTGGTGCGGGGAAATCGCACCAGCGCATGGGGGAAATCAGGTGATAGTTGCTCGTTGTCCGGGTTAGTTTTCCTGAGCTTCGAGCAGGGCGTAGGCTTTTTCTTCGTCCGGGTCCGGGCCGTGGTGGCCCTTCTCGATTCTGGAGCGGAAGAGCTTCATGATGAACACGAAGGAGCAGGGAATGAAGAAGATGCCCAGTGCCGTGGCGATGCTCATGCCCACGACCACTACGATACCGATGGAGTTACGGGCCAGAGCACCGGAACCGGCTGCGGTCACCAGCGGCACACAACCCAGAATAAAGGCGAAGGAGGTCATGAGAATCGGGCGCAGACGCATGCGAGCGGCGGTTACTGCTGCTTCAATGAGCTCCTGACCACGCTCCATCTGCAGCACGGCGAATTCCACGATGAGAATGGCGTTCTTTGCGGCCAGCCCCACCAGCATCACCAGACCAATCTGGGCGTACATATTGAGGTCGAGCCCGGTCCACCACAGACCGACGAAGGCACCCAGCACGGCAATCGGCACCGTCATGAAGATGGCGAGGGGCAGGGTCCATTTCTCATACAGAGCCGCCATGATGAGGAAGGCGAACACTGCAGAGAGGGCGAAGATGGAACCGAGGCCGAGGCCGTCCTGCACCTTCTTTTCCTGGAAGCTCATATCCACGTATTCCATGGCAAACTTGGTGGTATCCATGGTCTTGGCGAACACTTCTTCCACTGCAGCCATGGCCTGGGCAGAGGAGTAACCCTCGGCCGGTTTCACGGAAATCTTGGCTGCGTTGTAGTTGTTGTTACGCCACACGAATTCGGTGTCGGCAATGTCCTTGATGGTGACGAGCGTGCTGAGCGGCACGGAGTCCCCCTGAGCGTTGCTTACATAGAAGTTGGCAATCTGCTCCGTATTGGTGCGGCTTACGCCGGCGGCCTGCATGTACACCTGCCACTGCTGGCCGAACTGCGTGTAATAGTTCACGAAGCTGGAGCCGTTGAAACACTGCAGCAGCTGGTTGGCTGCGGCATAGTTCACGCCCTGGGCAAGGCATTTTTCCTTGTCGATGGAGATGCTCTTCTGCGGCACCTGCGGCAGCATCATGTCGGAGGCATTCTCAATGGCCGGGTGCTCCTTCAGGGCGGCTTCAAGGCGCTGGGCCTGCTCGTAGAGCACGGCTACACCCTGGCCGTCGAGGTCTTCCAGAGCAAGGGAAATATCATTACCCACGCCCACGCCGGGAATGGCGGGCGGGCTTACCAGGAAGCTTACGCCGTCCACGCCGCACATGGCCAGCTTGGCCTGAACTCGCTTCTGCACATCATTTGCGGTGGGTATCTTGCCGTTTTCCATGACGGGGCGTTCCGCATAGGGCTTGAGACAGCAGAAGAAGGAGAGCGCATTGGTGGTCTGCACGCCGATAACGAGGTTCATGCCGATAATGGACACGGCAACATCGGTGGTCGGGTCTTCCATCAGCACCTTTTCCACGGGCTTGACCTGCTCGGTAAGGCGCTGCAGGGAAACGCCCGGCTTCATGATGACGCCGCCGATGAGGAAGCCCTGGTCCTCTGCGGGAAGGAAGCCGCCGGGCACGCGGGACGACACGGGAATGACGCAGGCTGTGATACCGGCCAGCAGGGCCATGGAGATGGTGAGGTGGCGGCAGAGCCAGCCGCAAGCTGCGGAGAACTTGTCGGCCAGGGCGTCGTACACCTTGTTGAAGGCATTATAGAAGGGCGTGAGCAGGGAGCGGTGCTCCTTCTTGGGCTTGAGCATAAGCGCCGACAATGCCGGAGACAGGGTCAGAGCGTTGAAGGCTGAAATCAACATCGATACGGCGATGGTCACCGCAAATTGCTGGAACAGCGTTCCTGTGATGCCCGGCAGCAGGGCGGTGGGCAGGAACACTGCGGCCAGCACAAGGGCGATGGCCACCACGGGGCCGCTCACTTCCTTCATGGCGGCGAAGGTGGCCTGGCGCGGGGTCATACCATTTTCCATGTGTGCTTCCACGGCTTCCACCACCACGATGGCGTCGTCCACCACCAGACCGATGGCCAGCACCATGCCCAGAAGGCAGATGGTGTTGAGCGAGAAGCCCAGCATGGGGAAGAAGATGAAGGTGGTAACCAGGGACACCGGCACGGCGATGAGCGGAATGAGCGTGGCGCGCCAGCCCTGCAGGAAGAGGAATACCACGAGTGCTACCAGCACCATGGCTTCGAAGAGCGTGTGGGCGATTTCGGAAATGGAGTCGCGCACGGTGGTGGTGGTATCCAGCGATACGAAGCCTCGCATGCCTTCCGGCATCACCTTGGCTTTTTCATTCAGAAGCTTCTTCACGTTGTTCACCGTTTCGATAGCGTTGGAACCGGCGGCCTGGTAAACGGCGATGGCGGTGCCGGGGCGGCCGTTGATACGGCTGGCAAGGGAGTAGCTCTGGGCGCCGAGTTCAATCTGGGCGATGTCCTTCAGGTATACGGCCTGGGTGCCCTGCTGGCGCACGATGATGGTGCTGAATTCCTCCACAGAGGTCATACGACCCTGGTTGCGGATGGTGTAGGTGAATTCCTGGCCGTCGGGCATGGGTTCAGCACCCACGGCACCACCGGGGTTGATGGCGTTCTGGGAGCTGATGGCGTTGTACACCTCGCTCACGGAGATGCCCTTCTGGGCCATCTTGTCGGTATCGAGCCAGATACGCACGGCAAAGCGGGCCCCGAACACCTGCACGTCGCCCACACCTTCCACACGCTTCAGCGGGTCCACCAGGTTCAGGAAGGCGTAGCCGGTGAGACTCACCGGTTCAAAGAAGCCCTCGGGGGAGTCCAGCGCATACATCAGGAGCGGCAGACCGGAGGACTGCTTGATGGTGATACCCATCTGGGACACCATGCTGGGCAGCTGGCTGGTGGCCTGGCTGTAGCGCATGTAGGTATTCTGCTGGTCGGTGTTCGGGTTGGAGCCGGCCTCGAAGATAACATTGATGCCGCAGGCACCGTTGTTGGAGGAGGTGGAGTTCATGTAATCCATCTTCTCCACGCCGGAGAGCTGCAGCTCAATGGGGGTGGCTACTGATTCAGCCACCTCAGTGGCGTTTGCGCCCGGATAGGCGGCGCTCATGGCGATGGTAACGGGAGCAATGTCCGGATACTGCGCAATGGGCAGCGCCATCATGCTGATAAGCCCCAGCAGGGTGGTTACCACTGCGATAACGCCGGCAATGATGGGGTGTTTAATAAAGAACGGAGACATAATTCTGTTGAATGGTAGGGCTTATTAGTACTGGGGAACTTCCTTGACCGGCTCGGCGGTGACGGAGGGGGTCACGGTCCTGGTGGGTTCGTAGATGAACGGCACGGGGGTGAGTGTGTTGACGGGGGCTCCGGCTGCCTCATTGGCGGCAAAGACCTGAGCTGCGGCAATGGAGCCTTCCACCACCACGGTGGCTTCCGTGGCGCTTTCGAAGCCCATGCCCTTCAGCACCATATCCAGCAGGGTCTTGCAACCCTGACCCATGGCCATGAGATCCAGTTCATCCTTGGCGTTGGCCTGGCGCAGCACAAGCTCGCGGAAGTCGTTTGCGGCGGCCTTGCGCAGCAGCAGCTCGCCCCAGTCGCTCACGCCGGCCCTGGCGGGGGCATCATCGGGCAGGGACTGGCCGGCCTGCTTCTCCAGAAGCGCGCGGAAGCTCTCAGCGCCGGCATTCTTCAGGATGAGCTCACCCCAGTCCTTCACCTTGGCGCCACCCAGAATGATGGATTCGAGGTTCGGTGCCTGGGTCTTGGCCAGGATACCGCCGGCCACAATCTCGCGGTTTGGTTCAATAACCTGCATGGGCTGCAGCATTTCCTTGCCATCGCCGTTATCGAGCATCAGATTAATCATCGGCCCCTTGGTGATGGGCAGCATCTGCGGCGTGTTGTCCGGGCGTAGCAGCACAATCAAATCCATACCCTTGGCATTCAAGGGAGCTCGGGCAGGCACAAGGCAGGCGTTCTGAATGGGTTTCATCTTGGCTCGCACGGTGACAGCCATACCGCTGCGCAGCATGGCATCATCGTTCTCCACGTGGCCGATGACCTCAAGCGTGCCGGTGCTGGTGCTCAGCGTGTTGTTTGCCGTCACCACATGGCCCTTCTTGGGATAGAGCACATTATCGTCCAGAATGATATCGAATTCCTGTACGGCGGCGTTCGGGGTAGCCTGGCGCACTCGGTAATTGGCAAAGCCCTGGGTGGCGCCGCGGCCGCTCATGCCGAAGTCCACGCGCATGGGGTTCACGGAAGAAAGCGTTACCAGCGGCTGCGGGTCGCTGGAGCTGACCAGTGCGCCGATGGAGGCCTTGTGAATGCCGATGCGGCCATCGAAGGGGGCGGTGATGGTGGTGTAGCCCAGGTTGATTTCCGCCTGGTGCACGGCTGCCTGCATCTGGGCGATGGCGGCATCGGCCTTGCGCAGCGCGGCCTCATTGGTGGCCACAAGCGTTTCGCTGTCGGTCACCACCTTGTCGGATATAGCGCCGGGGGTGGTTTCGCGCAGCTTCACGTAGCGTTCCAGGTTCTGGCGGCTCATGGTGAGCTGGGCATCGGCCTGCTCACGGGCAGCCTTGGCGGCCACGAGATTGGCGCGGGCTTCATCGAGCGTGGCCTGGTAGGGGGCAGGGTCGATGGTGAAGAGTACATCACCAGCCTTGACCATGGAGCCATCCTTGAAATGCTGCTCCAGCAGGAAACCGCTCACCTGCGGGCGGATGTCCGTTTCATCCACACCGCGCAGAGAACCGAACCAGGTGCCGGTTTCGGCCACATCCTGCTGGCGAATCTTGCATACCTTCACCGGGAAGGGTGGCATGGTGGCTTCTTCCTTGGAGTCTGTCTTCTGCGGTGCTTGTTCAGCCTCTTCATCTGCCTTCTCCACCTTGGCCAGGGCAGGATTAGGAGCCGGCTTGAAGGTGAAGGCTTCTGTCTTGATAGTGGTCGGCTTCTCTCCCTTGGGCAGGCGGCTGTTGGCAGAGGAGATGTTCACGGCATGAACTGCGTTGACGCTGTCGGTCACCACCAGTGCATCTGCCGGGTTCTCGTAGCCCATTTCCTTGATTTTTTCGATGAGAGAAATGTTGCCGTAATCCCTTACGGAAACCATCGTCTGGGTGGAGTGGTAGCCGTTCTCCTCATCGACGCGAAGCTGGTACTCGCCGCCGATATGCACCGGAATCATGTGCGGCACGCTCTCCTTGTCCACCACGATGATGAAGTTGTTGAGCAGCACGTTACGAATGGCCAGCTTGGGAACAAGCAGGGATTGGGCGGTGTGCAGGGGTATCTTCACGCGCACGGGCATACCGCCGCGCAGCACGTTGTCCGGGTTCGGGATGGTACCCTGAACATTCACCAGACCGGAGGGGGTAAGCACGCTGTCCATGGCCACCAGGGTGCCCTTGTGCGGCAGGGCAGAACCATCCTCCATGAGCAGCTGGAACTGCGGGGCTGCCGGAGCATTCGCGCTGTTGGTGCCGATGTTGCCGTACTTGCTGAAGATGTTGATAAGGTGATCTCCGTTGATGGAGAAGTCTACACGGATGGGGTCGATGGAGGTGATGTTGGTCAGCTTGCTGGCCGGGCTCACCAGGTCGCCGATGGAAACATTGGCCGTGCCTACGATGCCGTCATACGGTGCGCGGATGACGGTGTAGTCCAGGTTAATCTGGGCTTTCTGCACGGCGGCTTCCTGCTGGCCAATCTGGGCTCTGGCTGCTTCTACCTGGGCGTTGGCGGCCTTCAGGGTCTGCTGGGCATCGGTCAGATCTTTCTCAGAAACGGAGCCGGAGGTGACCAGCTGGGTGTATCGCTTCACGTCCAGCTGGGCCTTGGCAGCGGTGGCTTCTGCTGCGGTCAGGGATGCCCTGGCAGCCTGCAGGTTGGCCTGGCAGCGCTCCAGCTCAGCCTGGAAGAGTTTCGGGTCAATGCGGAAGAGTACATCACCGGCCTTAACACGCGTTCCGTTCTGGTACTCCTGGGAGATGATGAATCCGGAGATACGGGGATGGATATCCGTATCCTGCTCACCTTTCAGGTAGCCGAACCATTCTCCGTAGTCGGTTACTTCCTGGTGACGCAGATTGAAGACCTTGATGGCTGGAGCATTTTCCTGTGCCTTTGTGTCGTTATCGGCCTGGGGATTACAGGCCGGAAGCACACAGAGCGAGCAGCTGCCCAGGGCAAGTGCAAGTATTGTGTTGCGCGTCATGGTTTGGATTAATGTTTTTGGTTGTAAAATGTTATCAGGTGCAGGAACGTATCAGCATAATGATGCCGACGAGGGAGAAGATAACGATGCCCATGCCTATGTTGCCTTCTTCCTCCTGGGGCTTCGTTTTTTTTGCTCCTGGGCTCGGGGCGCTGCAGCGCGTGGGTTGCTCCCTTTTCGGGCTGGTCTGCTGTTCCCTTCTGGTGACGGGAGGCGGGGGCGAGACCGGAGCATAAACCGTAGCCGGGGCAGGAGCCTTGGCTACGGGCTCCGGTGCCGGTATGTTGAGAACGGGAGCGGCTGGTGTGGGCAGGGTGCTGTGGTGCGTTGCGGCGAATTCGCGTGCGCGCTGCTCCTGCTCCTGAATCATGAGGTTGAGCTTGCGGACCAGCTCGTTGGACATCTCCTCCAGTGCCTGTCGCTGTGCCTCTGTGCCTACGTTCTGGTCAGCGTTCTGCATATGTGTCGGGGATAGAGTGGCGCGTTCAGGCGTTGATGGGTTCCTGTCCGGGGACGGGGTGGGCAGAGCCTTGGGTGCGCATGGCATTGAGCACAGCGCTTACCAGACGCTGGCGGTCGCTGCGCACGGAGGCTGCCAGCTGCAGGAAGTCCGCCAGATGGAAATCGCCGTGTGTGCGCAGGAATTCGCGGTCTTTTTCATCGCCGTACATGATATCCGCCGCCAGGGTGCCATAAAGTTTGGCTTCGGCTTTACGGATGATACGGGGGAGATAGGGGATTTCCTGGAATTCCTCAGTTTCCGCCGGCAAATCAGCGGCGGTGATGGGTTTGGCATTGCCGGAAATGCCGCGCATGGAGTTCAGGAAATAGCCGCGACGAACAGCCGCAATAAGCAGGGCTGTGCTGGGGCTGGGGGCTCCTTTTTCGGCATATTCCACCACGTATCCGTGCATTTCTGCCGGCTGGTAACCGATGGTGCCCAGGAATTGCTGCTCCTCGGGCAGATAGAAGCGGTCTGCAGGAATATGAGGGCTCAGCAGATAGCGCTCGACAGCCTCCCTGAAAAGTGCCATGAATCGGTCATTCCATTCCATATCAGCGTCATTATAGAGGGCTGACGGGAACATGGCAAGCTGAAATCATGCCTGCCGTGGATATAACATCAAATAACAGTGGCCGAGGGGCATTTCTGCCTTATTTTG
The DNA here is from genome assembly GCA_045132635.1 of Akkermansia sp. GTDB lineage: Bacteria > Verrucomicrobiota > Verrucomicrobiia > Verrucomicrobiales > Akkermansiaceae > Akkermansia. The sequence goes on along the minus strand of JBGUSR010000053.1, from coordinate 29,192 downwards.
CGCGCCACAGGAGCCGGATAATGCTGTATACCAGCAGCCCGGCTGCGCCGCTGGTCAGGATACAGCCCAGCAGCAGCTCTGCGCCCAGAAGCCAGAGGTTGACCTGGCCGAGCACCTGGAGCATGGCTGCCAGCCCCTGCGGGGCGGCTTCTGCCGCAGCGCGGATAAGGTTCATATCTACCCCGCTGCTCAGGCCGATGCTGCCCAGCAAAGCTGCTCCGGCCCACCACTGCAGCGGCCAGAGAATAACCTGGTACCCCGGAAAGGAAATCCAGCAGCTGACCACGGCGATGGGGATATTCCCGCGAGTGGCAGCACTGCTGAGCACAGCAAAGATGGTCTGCATGGGCACTGGGGCAAATGCCCAGAATACCCCCCAGCCGGCACCAATGGCGCACCCTCGTGGCTCCCACAGCCAGAGTGAGGGGGTAAACAATTTCTCCGGCAGCAGGCTGTTCCACAGCCGGCTGGAGCTGCGCTTGGTGCGCAGGTAGGTATCTACCTTGCTTACGAGCTGGTTGTAGTTGAACTTCATGCCTGGTATAGCGTTTCCACCAGCTCCACCGTGCGACGTGTGGCGCCGGAGTGTACGTGCAGGGCGTTGAAGGCGCGCTGGGTGCGTTCCTGAATGGCAGGAGTATTGCTGAGAGCCTTGCTGATTTCTGCGGCCAGCTCGCCGGTTTCGCAGCAGACGATGGCGTCATCCGCCTTCAGCAGGGCCACCAGGTCTGCAAAGTTGGTCATATCCGGGCCGGTAATCACCGGCTTGCGGGCGGCAATGGCTTCCACAGGGTTCTGCCCACCCTTTGCCAGGAAGCTTTTGCCGATAATCACGACATCGGCCAGGGCGGTCCAGTCGCGCAGCTCGCCTGTGGTATCGGCCACATAGCACACGTTAGCGGGTATTTCAGCAGGAATCTCACCGGCAGTGCGCAGCAGCGGGGTGAAGCCGGCCTGCTGCAGGTCTGCTGTTACCTGGGGGCGGCGCTCAGCGTGGCGCGGCACAATGAGCGGGAAGCCTCCGGCCTCGCGGATGGCGGTGGCGATGAGGGCTTCTTCTCCGGCGTGGGTGCTGGCGGCAAGTACAACGGGTTTTCCACCGCGCAGGGTGTCGAGTATGCTGCGGAAATCCTCGCGGATTTCCTTCGGCTCATCACCCATCACGTCGAATTTGATGCTGCCGGGGGCGGTGATGATATTCGGGTTCACGCCGATGCGGGCAAAGCGGCCCTTGTCATTTTCATTCTGGGCGGCAAGTGCCGTAAGTCGCTCGAACAGAAGCTGGGTGATGCCGCGTACCTTGGCGTAGCGGCCTTCGCTGCGCGGAGACAGACGGGCATTTACCATGACCATGGGAATCTTGCGGCTGTGGCTGGCCTCTGCAAAATTAGGCCAGAGCTCTGCCTCGATGAGAACCACAGCCTTGGGCTTGAAGCGGTCCAGACAACGCCCGGAAAGTCCCGGTACATCCAGCGGGGAATAGAGCGGGCGAACCTGGGGCAGGGCGGCATCTCTGGCCACCTGGTGGCCGGTGGCGGTGCTGGTGGCCAGAATGACGGGTTCACTGTGCGTTTTGCACCACTCGCGGATGAATTTGAGGGCAATGAAGGTCTCGCCCACGCTCACGGCATGCACGTAGAGCCCACCCTGGGGCTCCTGAGAGGCCGGCTTGCGGTAGATGCCGAAGCGCTCGGACAAGCCGGTGCCGAAGCCGCCGCGTTTTTTCATCTTGATGAGGTATCCCGGAATGGAGATGACCAGGAATACGGGCAGCAGCAGGTTGTAAATCAGGAGAAAGATAAAGCGTTTCATATGCTTTCAACTTGGTAGAAGAGAATCACGTTCTTGCCGTAGTAGCGGGCGTCGACCAGTTTCCAGCCGGGGAATTCGCGGCTGTGGGAATCACCCACGCCGTAGCCTTCCTGAGCTTCGGCAATGAAGTAGCCCCCCTCTGCCAGCAGTTCATGCAGGCGGTCGGTCATCAGCTCAGCTATCATATCGCGGTCGCCAATGGCTTTGGCATAGGGCGGGTCGGCAAAAATGTAGTCATATTTACCCGCATCTCGCTTCACGAATTGCAGGCAGTCGCTCTGAACCACGCTGCCGCCTTGCAGGCGCGAGCGCTCCAGATTCTGCCGGGCCATGGCGCAGGAGGGGCGCGCGGCATCGACCATGCGGGCGCTGGCTGCCCCGCGGCTCAGCGCCTCGATGCCGACTGAGCCGGAACCACAGAATAAATCAAGGATGCGGGCACCCTGAATGGTAGGCCCCAGAATGTTGAAGAGGGCCTCGCGCACGCGGTCCTGGGTGGGGCGCACCTCGCCTTGCGGAACGCGGATGGGGAGGCCTTTAGCTGCTCCTGCAATGATTCTCATGGTGTTATCAAGGAAAGCAACGGGAGCCTGTAGCGATGTGCCCTCAGACTCCCGTTTGGTGGTAAAGTATTGCCCGTTGGTTTACTTCTGGCCGGGGCGTGTGGCCTGAGCGCTGGCTGAGGTAATGGGGAAGATGATGGTATAGCCGTGGTTGGCGATGACGGTGCCGCTGATGGAGGAGCGCTCGGTGAGGCTGTAGAAAAGGAATACTGCCTTGCCGTCGGTACGCTTGGTCAGGCGAATCGTTTCGCTGAGCTGGGAGAGGGAGTCCTTCTTTTCCAGTTTCCATTCGTTGCCGGTCTGGGCTCCGTAATCAAAGGTTTCATCTGCGCTGAAGGAGGAGCCGGTGAGGGTGCCGTTGTTGGACACCCACACGTTCTTGTTGGCATCGTAACGCAGGGACCCGATGGTCAGGGGAAGGGAGCTGCCATTGGCCATGCGGGTGCCGGAAATGACGCTGTAGATATTGTTGCCATCGTCCTTGAGACCCACACGCACATCGGCCATGCGAATCATCTGGGTCTTCTTCCATGCCGCTGCATAGCTCTCGTATTCTGCTTTATCCGGCCACAGGTCAGCATCATATTCCATGAGGTAGTCGCCCTTGCTCTTGGCGTTGATTGCTTCCTGCTTCTCCTTGGGCAGCTGGGCGAAGCGCTGAAATGCCGCGCGGTGCAGTTCTACAAAAGAAGCATCACGTGCCGGGCGAATGACGGAGCCTGCAATCGTGCCACCGTTGCAGGGCAGATAACCGGTAATAGCCTCGGGGGCTGCTTCCGCGTACCCAGCGCTGCAGATGACTGCAGGCACTGCCAGTAATGCAAGAATGGAATGGGACAAGTTCATAACTGATGCGCTTTACTCTAGCATTGTTTTTTTTTCTTGGCAAGCATGAAATTCGATGGTATTGTCATGCAAGCATGAGTGCCTTTCGCCCTATTTCTCTATCGTTGGTGAGTCTGCTTGTTGGTGTGCAGGTGGCTTGTCAGTCTGTGACTCCGACGGATAGAATCGGCTCGAATCCCGTTATGTTCCGCATGTTGCCCTCGGAGCAGCAGGCTCTGGTGCAGCAGGGGCGCATTTGCGAGGGCATGTCGAAGGATGCCGTATACCTCGCCTGGGGAAAACCGAATGCTGCGCCCGTGATGGGGCAGCAGAATGGAGCCAGCTATGAGAAATGGGTTTACCTTCAATACCAGCCGGTAGTGGTTGATACCTTCGGTTTCAGAGCTGGTTGTGGTTTCCATGACCCGTTGTGTTGCGGCAGTGGTATGGGTACTGCCACTACCATGGTACCCAGGGAGGTTGCCTGGGTCATGTTTCAGAACAATGTCGTGACGGCGTGGGAAAGCCGCAGATAACAATTTTTTATGGATACATCTATTTATACCCTCACAACACCGGAGCTGACGGTGCGTATCACCAATTTCGGGGCGCGCGTGCTCAGCTGCATTTATCAGGAGGTCGATTGCCTTTACGGACCCAAGACGCTGGAGGAACTGGCGGAGGATACCTGCTATTGCGGCAGTATCTGTGGGCGTGTGGCAAACCGCATTGCCGGCGGCTCCTTTGAGCTGGAGGGCGCCACCTACGAACTGGCAGTGAATAATGGCCCGAATCATCTGCACGGTGGCCTGAAGGGCTTTTCTGATATGCCCTGGACGGTGGAGGAAGTCACGGACACCCGCCTGGTGATGAGCCTTGTCTCCCCGGATGGTGATGAGAATTACCCCGGCACGGTGACGGTGCGCGCCATTTACACGGTGGAGGGCCGCCGGCTCACGCTTGAGATGGAGGGCAGCACCGATGCTCCCACTTTGCTGAACCTGACGAACCATGCCTACTGGAATCTCACCGGCAGCGGCACGGTGGATACGCACTGCCTGCAGGTGCTTGCCACGGCCTACACGCCCATGGTGGCCAATATCCCGACGGGTTACATTGCCCCGGTGGAGGGAACGTTGTATGACCTGCGTCGCCCGGCGTCTCTGGGTGAGCGTAATGCTGCCGATGCTATTGCCGGTGGATATGATGATAACTATGTGCTGCCCGCCACCCCCGGGGTGAAGCTGGCTGCTGTGCTGACCAATGGCCGCCGCACGCTGCGTGTGCTTACTGATGCCCCTGGCATGCAGGTCTACACCGGCGATTATCTGCCGCTGAAGCGGGGTGGCGTGGCTCTGGAGGCACAGAATTATCCGGATTCCCCGCACCACCCGCATTTCCCCAGCATTGTGCTGCGCCCGGGGGAACGCTACGCCCGCACCATTGCCTGGGAGATTGATTGATTTGTCCGGCTGATTTTATCTGCATGGAACCGCATGTGCCACCTGGCAGATGCGGTTCTTTTTTTGCGGGGGCGCTCTAAATGGGAGTTTGTCGGGCGGATGTTTCTGGTCGGAGCGAGGGACTTTAGTCCCTCATCACTTGAGTTTTCGGGACTGAAGTCCCGTGCTCCGATTAATTTCTAACCTCGCCAAATCGCCATTTGACGGGGAGGGAGCTCAGAGCATTCAGTCTTCTGCTTTTATGCGCAATTCCAGGGCTGATTCGATGGATGCAAGTAGAATCTGCAGGTAGCCCAGCAGCTCAATGGGTTCTTCCATGATGCGGCGCACCAGGTGGGAATCGATATCCGGGGCACCCAGCAGGTCCTCCAGGAAACTGCGGTGGCCCAGGCATTGGGCGATGGGAATAATGACGATGAGGGCCGTCATCATCATGTGGAAGGAGTGGGAGCGCAGGAAGTGGGTGAACGTGGAGGTCTCCTCCCGCAGCTGGCGAATGAGGATAACCAGGCCGGTAATCGGGAAAAGCCAGCACCAGGTCCAGCCTATGTAAGGGATTTTTTCGTCCAGGTAGGCATCCTGTTCGCGAATCAGGGCCGCCAGTGCCAGGCCGCAGAGCAGAATCAGAATGGCGCGGTAGGTTTTATTCCTGGCGGCCTGAATGCCGAAGGAAAGGGCAATGAGGAAGAGGACGACAGTCTGAGCCGTTTCGAACATGCCGTATTCCTGCACCGTGGAGGATTTGTACACGTCACCTACCTGCCAGAACAGGAATACAATCAGCGTCAGGATGACCAGATAGATTCCCTGCCGGATGGTTGCTCTATATGTTTTTTTGTCGTCCATACTCCGCAAGCATATCAGAAAGAGCAGGCGGATTCAAGGTTGTTCTTCTGTTAATCCCGCATGGGGCGGCGGTCGGCATGGGTGCCGGTCTTGCCTTCCTCGCGCTCCATGGCGCGCTGTTTCCAGAGGGGAATGTGGGATTTGCGGGCCTTGCGGCGCTTTCGGGCTGCCACGCGTTCGCGGTGGCGTTCCTGCTCCTCTGCCAGTTTGCGGGCTTTGGCCTGCTCGCTCTGGGCTAGTTCCATACGCTTGCGGATGCGGGCAGAGTGGTCATTACCGGCCGGGGTGATGGTCCAGGGGCCGGCACCGCCGGATTCGGTGATGGGCAGGCAGAGCATCTGCGGGTCAATGAAACGCATCTGTCGGTAGAGCAGATCGCGGATGGTGGAGAGCAGGGCCTTGGGCGGGAAGAGCCCTGTGTTGCCCAATTCGATGGTGAAGGCAAGGCGTATGTGTTTTGCCTGCATGCTCATGCGTGCCATTTCCCGCAGGGAGATGCCTTCCTCTGGCTCTTCCTCCGGGGCGCAGAGGGCTGCCGTGCGCAGCAGAAAGAGGCAGTCGCGCACCTTTCGGCAAAGCTTTTCCACGAGTTCGCGCACCTTGGGGCGGGCGTTGAAGCGGTAATCCTTCACCTCGATGAGCCAGAGCTCCTTCTTGCCGGGATGGTAGAGCACGAAGTCCATCTCCTTGCAGCTGTTGCAGAAGTTCTGGGCGTGGTGAGAGTAAAAGGGTGAGCACTCAAAACGGCATACGTAGTATCCCGCCTCGAAATTGAAGCGGTGCAGCCCTTCCACACAGCTGGTTCCTACCTGAAACACGGTTAGATATCGTCGCTGAGTTGGGGCATGAGGCTCAGGTAGCGGTCTGCCTGTTCCTGTTCGGCTTCCAGACTATCCAGGTGCGCCAGTTTATCGAGTTCATCAGCTTCGCTTACGCGCGGCCCTTCCACGCGTCCGGCCTGCAGACCGAAGAAGCGGCGGCTGGTTCCTTTGTTCTGTTCCTCTGCCAGTTGGATGACCAGCTCACGCAGCAGGAAAAGGCTGTGGGTGGTGAGCACCAATTGCACGCCCGCGCGGCAGAGGGTGAGCATCAGGTTCACCAGCAGGGGCAGGTGCCCGGCGTTCAGATTCATTTCCGGTTCATCCCAGAACAGGGCGGTGCCGCTGCGCACGGTGCCGTTGTTGAGCAGCAGCCCCAGGGTGCCGATGCGTTTGAATCCCTCTGCAATGAGGTTGAGCTCCAGGGCTTCCTGGCCGGGGCGCTGCAGGTAGAAACGGCCATTACGGCGCTGCAGTTTGCCGCCCAGCAGTTTCTCTATCTGCTGCACCACATAGCGCAGCACCTGGGGCAGGGGGGCGCTGGGCTCCGTCTCCAGCGCGCGGCAGAGTTCCCAGCTGGCGGAATCCAGCAGCTCCGGGTAGCGTTTGCCGGCCTGCATGTAGCAGGGGTAAATGGAGAGCACCTCGCGCGGGGAGAGGAACACGGCATTGCTGCTCAGGTAGCGCTCCGGCATGGTCTGGATATGCAGCCCCTCTTCCTCGCAATGCGCCCGGAAGCTGAACGCCACATCTGCCGTGCCGGCGGGCACTTTGTCGCCCTCCAGTGAGGCCTTGACCCTGGCCACTGCATTCCTGCCGGCGCTGCGGGAGGTGAGGCTGGTTAAATCGCGCGTGCCGAACACGCGCAGTAAATCCTGCCGCAGGCGCTTTTCCTCTGCCCACACCTCAGGCAAATCCCGCCTGCTGCCGCCGCAGCCCCATTTGCTGATGGCGTAGCAGAGCTTCATCAAGTGGCTTTTGCCAGAGTCGTTCCCGCCGACGATGATGTTGATTCCCGGGACAAAGTGAAAGGCTTCCGGGCGTTGAAACACCGTCATTCCCTCCACTGTCAGCTTGCGTATCATATTGCCCTTCACTCTACCAGATTCTTTCTTCCGGTGCAAGCATGTAATTTGTGCTTGCGCGTATGCGCGTGTTTGCGTTAAACTAGGTGCCATGAAGAGTCCGCTTTATTTCTCCGTTCTTGCTTTATTTCTTGCATCCTGTGCCGGTACCAAAGATTTCTCCATCACCACCGAACCAGAGGGGGCTGATATTTCCGTAAATGGCAAATATGTGGGTAAGAGTAATGTCGAAATCGAGATTGAGCAGGATAAGACGCTTGGTATTGTGGCTCACAAGAGCGGCTACGAGGTGACCAGTGCTACCATTACGCCAGTCACCAGCAAGTTCCTCTCTTTCATCTGGACGGAGAGTGACCCCAAGTCGAAGTACATTGCGGAGGATTCGGTTCATCTTACCATGCGGAAGCTTCAGACCCCGGCTTCCTATACCCCCAGAGCCATGCCGCCTTACACCGGCGGTGGTGGCCCCACCTCTGCCGTCGTTCCCGCCGCTCCTGAGCTTCGGCCTATGCCGGATTTTGACTGATTTTCCCTCCCCTGGAGGTGAAAATGCGGCTGAATGGGGGTAATAAATCCCAAAATTACCCAAAGTTGTAATTTTTTGCACGATTATGCTTGCCAAAAGTCAAAAAGCGAGTAGAATGTGCGCCGACAAATTGCCACCGCGCGGTGGCAGACACTAAACACTACAATATAAACACACCACTATGGCTCGTCTTTTCGGTATCGAAATTCCCAACGAGAAGCGCGTTGAGGCCTCCCTGTGCTACATCTACGGCATCGGGCCCTCCACGGCTAAGAAGGTGCTGGAGCAGGCCGGTATCTCCCCGGACCTTCGCACTGGCACGCTCTCTGACGCTCAGCTGACCAAGATTGTACAGGCTATCACCAGCAACAACATTCTCATCGAGGGTGACCTGCGCCGTGAGAAGCAGATGGCTCTCAAGCGTCTGACCAGCATCAACTGTCTGCGCGGCATCCGCCACCGCAAGGGTCTTCCCGTTCGCGGTCAGCGCACCCGCACCAATGCCCGCACCCGTAAGGGCCGCAAGAAGACTGTGGGCGCCAAGAAGTAATTAACCCTTTAAGAGAAAATACTGAAAATGGCTGAAGAAACCATCCAGGAAGAAGTGAAGGACGTAGTGGCCGCTGAGGCTGCCGTTCAGGCCGAGGCTCCCGCTCCCGCCGAGCAGAAGAAGCCCGAGGCTCGTCGCGACATCTTTGCCGAGCTCGGTCTCGCTGATGATGACGACAAGGTAAAGATTCTTAAGGCTAAAGGCAGCAAGAACGTTACCACCGGTATCGTGCACATCTCCTCCACCTTCAACAACACCGTGGTGAGCGTGACCGACCTCAAGGGCAACGTTATCGGCTGGTCCTCCGCTGGTAAGCTCAACTTCAAGGGCAGCCGCAAGAGCACCGCTTATGCCGGTCAGGTTGTGTGCCAGGACGCTTGCCGTCAGGCCATGGGCCACGGCCTCAAGGAGGTCGAGGTTCGCGTGAAGGGACCGGGTTCCGGTCGTGAGTCCGCTGTGCGTGCCGTGCAGGCCATCGGTCTGGAGATCTCCTCCATCGCTGATGTGACCCCCATCCCCCACAACGGTTGCCGTCCTCCCAAGGCTCGTCGCGCCTAATAGTTTAACAAGAACCAAGAAAGATAACAAAACATTATGGCTCGTTACACAGGTCCTACCGCCAAGATCAGCCGCCGTTTCGGCGTTGAGCTCTTCGGTGCCTCCAAGGCTTTCGCCCGTCGTCCCTTCCCTCCGGGTCAGCACGGTGCCCGCGCTGGCCGCAAGAAGAAGTCTGACTACGGCATCATGCTTGCCGAAAAGCAGAAGCTTCGCTTCATGTACGGTGTGCTCGAAGGTCAGTTCCGCAAGTACTATGAGGAAGCCTCCCGCCGTCGTGGCGTGACCGGCGATATCCTCCTGCAGCTTCTCGAGACTCGCCTCGACAACATCATCTACCGCCTCAACTTCGCCACCACCCGCGCCGCTGCTCGTCAGATGGTGTCCCACGGCCACGTGACCGTGAATGGCAAGAAGGTGAACATCGCTTCCTACTGCTGCAAGCCCGGCGACGTTATCAGCGTTGCTGCCAAGGCTCGCTCCCAGGCTCTGGCCAACCGCTTCGTTGAGCTTGCCGCCAGCGCCACCACCCCCGATTGGCTGGAGGTCGACACCGCCAAGCTTACCGGTAAGGTGACCCGCATCCCCTCCGTAGAGGAGATTGCTCCCATCGTGAACGTGCAGCTCATCGTTGAGCTCTACTCCCGCTAATAACGGGGTTCCCGATAAAGAGAAAACACTTCTCGCAAAGCCCTGCATGCTCCGGCATGCAGGGCTTTGTCGTTAATCTCACGGGCGGCGCCCGTGAGATTATCTCTGCCCCTACAGGGCAGAGTTCCTATCCCGATACCCCCCTGCACAGAAAAAAACAAAGGCGACAGAATTGCACTGTCGCCTTTGGGGGATTTGCTGTGAAAGCCTGGTTACATGGAGATGGCGAAAGCCAGCTTGGCGGAGATGGTCTTGGCGATGGCCTGGAGCTGCTCCTCGGAGATGGGCATGTTGGTCTTGATGACGGCCAGGGAATCACCGCTGCGGTAGTCTGTGGGAGCCACGATGTTATCAATGTTGATGCCGGCCAGGGAGAGGGCCTGACCAATGGCGGCAACCACGCCGGGGCGGTCCGCATAACGCAGCACGATGGTGTTGCCGGCGAGGGCGGCATACAGGTGATCGAACTCTGCAATGCGGGAGACAACGGGGTTGCCATCCACCACGATACCACGCACGCTGCTCACAATCTGCTGGCCGTCTACCTCCATGTGGATATCGATGGTCAGGGCGTCATCATACAGTTTGTCGTCCTTGGGTTCGCAGGCCTTGTAAACGATGCCGTGCTCGCGGAAGGAGGTTTCTGCGGCGGCAGGCATGAGACCGCGCTCTGCACCGGGAACAGCACCCTGCAGAATCCAGGGGGTGAACCACTTGCGGAAGGAGCGGAGGTTGTTGTAGAAGGTGCATTCAATCTTGCGGATGGGCTTGCAGCCGCCGGCGTGATAGGCCAGCTTGCCGAGCATGGAGGCGAGCTGCAGCTGGGCCGGATGCAGGTCAACGGGGCGCTCTGCGTTGATAACGCAGGAGGTATCGCCCATGGTGAAGTAGTCAATCATCTGCTGTGCAGCGCGCATGGCTGCATTCTTGTTGGCCTCCTTCGTGTTGGCACCCAGGTGGGGGAGCAGCAGGTCTGCCACATCTGCGCTGGGCTGCATGGCGGCGGTATCCTTGGGGTGCACGTCGGTGCAGTAGATGATGTTCTTGCCCGCGGCCTTGGCAGCGCGGATGGCGTCTTCATCTACCACGCCGTAGCGGGAGCAGTTGATGAGCATGGCGCCATCTTTCATCTTGCCGATGAGGTCGGCATTGATGAGGTTGCGCGTGGCGGGGCCACCCGGAACGTGCAGGGAGATGATATCTGCCTCTGCAAAGATTTCGTCCATTTCCGTGGGGGTGGCGCCGATGTTGAGTGCACGCTGGCGGGAGAGGAAGTGGTCATAGCCCAGCACCTTGCATTCGAAGCCCTGCAGGCGCTTCACGAGCAGGCGTCCGATGTTGCCAAGGCCGAGGATGCCCACGGTCTTGTGGGTGAGCTCGCGGCCCATGTATTTCTTCTTGTTCCATTCACCGGCGCGCGTGGTCACATCTGCCGGCACCACGTAGCGGTAGGCGGCAAGAATCATGGCGATGACTTCCTCTGCCACGGCGTTGGAGTTGGCGCCGGGGGTGTTCATCACGTCGATGTTCCTGGTGCGGGCGTAGACGTAGTCGATGTTGTCGAACCCGGCACCGGCGCGGATAACGCACTTGAGGCCGGGCAGGGAATCGATGATGGCGGGAGTCACCTTTTCAGAGCGCACGATGATGCCGGCGGCATCGGGGTTGGCGTTTACCAGCTCCTCGATGGGGAGCGTGTCATCCTGAACCACATCGTACCCTGCAGCCATGAGGGTGGCGGCAGCGGCTTTGTCCAGCTTGGTGGGAATGAGAATTTTCATGATATTCAGATAGAGAAGGGGTTAGCGTTCAATTTCGTGCGCAAAGAGACCACTGCGCAGCTTGGGTTCGAACCAGGTGGATTTGGGCGGCATGATTTCGCCGCTGTCGGCCACGTTGAAGAGGTCTGCCATGGTGACTGGGTAGAGGGCAAAGGCCACACCGGTGCTGCCGGCGCGGGTTTCCAGCTCTGCCAGGCCGCGGATACCGCCCACAAAGTCGATACGCTCGCTGGTGCGGGGATCGGTGATGCCGAGAACGGGGGCCAGCAGGTTGCTCTGCAGGATGGCGCAGTCCAGGCTTTCGATGGGGTGGGTGGCGTTGAAGGTGCCTTCCTTGGCGGTGATGGAGTACCACTTGCCGCCCAGGAACATGCCGAACTCATGCTTGGCACGGGGGGCGTGCGGGGCACCGGGGGCTGCGGGAGCCACGGTGAACTTCTCACCGATGGTGCTCAGGAAGTCAGCCTCGCTCAAACCGTTGAGGTCGAACACCACGCGGTTGTAGTCCATGATGAAGAGGTCTTCATCGCAGAAGGTGACGGCCATGAGGTAGTTGAACTCCTCCTCGCCGGTGTAGTCCGGGTGCTCGGCGCGGCGCTTGGCGGATACGGCGGCGCTGGAGGCTGTGCGGTGGTGACCATCTGCAATGTACAGGGCGGGTACTTCCTCGAAACCCTGGCGAATGGCGGCGATGGCGTCGTCATCTGTCACCGGCCAGAGCAGGTGGGTCACGCCGTCATCGCTGGTGAATTCGTACTCCGGCTTGTGGAACTTAATCCACTCCCGAATGGTGGCGGAGATGCCTTCGTGCTTGCGGTAGGCCAGGAAGACGGGCTCCGTCTGGGTGGAGCAGGTATCGAAGTGGTTGATGCGGTCCAGCTCCTTTTCCTTGCGGGTCAGCTCGTGCTTCTTGATGGTGCCGTCCAGGTATTCATCCACGCTGGCGCAGCCCACGATGCCGGTCTGCACGCGGCCCCACATCATCTGGCGGTAAATGTAATAGCAGGCCTTGGATTCGCGCTTCAGGAAGCCTTTCTCAAGGAATTTCTGGAGGTTCTCGCGGCTCTTCTCATAGGTTTCGGTGTCGTGGATAGCGGCCTCGCTGGTGTCGATATCGGCGCGGCAGATGTGCAGATAGGAGGACGCATTGCCGGCGGCCATGGCGCAGGCTTCGGCGTGGTTCATCACATCATACGGCAGGCAGGAGACCTGCTCAGCGTATTCCCTGGGGGGACGGATTGCGGCAAAGGGACGTATTGTAGCCATAAATTAATGTTGTATGTTGAAAATGGAATTACGGGTTGCCAAGCTGCACGAAACGCACTAATACAGCAGGCAGATTGCGGGAGCCATAGTACTCTGCAGCGGCTATACGCGCTGCCTGAGACTCCAGAATGCTGTTGATCCGGGAGATGGTGGGAAGATAGCGCTCCTCGTAAGCGACTCGCTCCGGCTCGCTGAGCGGCGGCAGGCTGGCAAAGGATTGCGACCACGCCTGCATCTCCTCCAGCAGAGCCATGAGTCTGGGAACGGCGGCCTCGGCTGTTTCATGGTTGTTCACCTCTGACATGTACTGGCAGATTTTGCCCAGAATGATGATGCCGTTGCGAATCCGGATTTCGCCCTCCGGCAAGGCCGGGGCCTGGGTTTCCTGGGGCTGCGGGGCGGAGACTACAACGTCTGCGGCCCCAGCGGTGGCCAGGCAGAGAAGGGTTGCGGAAATTTTAAGAAATGCGTTCATTTTTCTATCATCATGCACATGAGCCGGAATACCTCTGCAAAGCGGGCAGACTGGTAGCACCGCGCATTCTGCAGGCGGGAAATCTCTGCATACATGCGTGCCCATTCCTTGCGCATCCTGGTTTCATATTGCAGGCGAACCTGCTGGTTCTGAGCCGGGGTGAGTCGGGGCATTTTGTGAAGCTTTTCCCGTACATCATACACTTGCTGAAGTGTGTTTTTCAGGGGCTCTGCGGTGGCATCTGCGCTGGCTTTATCCTGCACCTTCTGCAGCTGCGGAACCAGAAGCGCCGGCAGCTTGGTGTATGAGTCAAAGGCATCTGCCACTGCGGCCGGCAGCACCGCGGCCGGTGCTGCGTGCAGCAGAGTGGGCGAAAACAGGAGGACTGCCAAGCTGAGAGACCTCATGATGTCTGATGGTATGGATTATTGCTGGGCGGCAGCAGGCTGTTCTGCCGGTTTCTGCTCTGCAGCAGGCTGCTGAGCCGGCTTTTCCTGCTCCACCACCATGGTGCTGTCGCCTGCATCGGTGTCAAGCTCACGCTGAACTTCGCTCATGGCGCTTTCGAGCTGAGCCTTGGCTGCATTGGTTACGCGATCCAGCGAGGCGGTGGCGCGTTCCAGCTGGCGCTTCAGGTTGATATAGTTGCGGGAGCGGGCGCGGATTGCCTTTTCAATTTCCTTATGCTGTTCAATGAGTGGGTTGCGATAATCGTTCGGCAGAAGGTAGGTCTTGAGGCGAACAATGGAATCGTAGGCGACATTCTTCTGCAGAAGCTGCTCGGCGCCTTCCAGATTACCGGTAACCATGGCCATGCGAACCTCGTCCATGTTCTTCCAATAATTCTCCAGCAGTGCGGGTACGGTGCCCACTTCCTTGTCAAGCGGACGGTCCTCATTGCGGCGAATAGCGTCCTTTACCTTATTGATGCTGATGGCCAGCATCTTGAGGTTGCGAGACGGGGGCGTAAACCATACCTTGCCGATATCATCGCCGTCTTCCTTGAGAGCTGCTGCAATTTCCTTGTACTCTGCTTCATCCTGGCGGGAGCGGAGCGCTCGCTTATCGGACTGAAGGCGCTGGCGTGCAGCTTCTTCCCTCTTGTGCATGTTGGTCCACTTCTTCTGCAGGGCATAGAGGGTCTTCACATACCATTCGTATGCTTCCTTATATTCAGGAATACCCTGGTAGCGCTCGCGCATGATTTCAAACTTATCCAGACCTGCTACCTTGCGGCGGCCTTTCCTTTCCTTCATGTCGAGCTTCATGGCTCTGTAGGCGGCCTCACCATCGCGCACGTACTGGGTGCGCTGGTCTGTGGTGACTTTATCGAAATTGAAGTCTGCTGCGCCGGCCTTGTTGAACTCATCCTGCAGACGGGCCACTTCCAGGGAGCGCTTGTCCATGTCCTCCAGCTGTGAGGTGACACGGCGCTTTGCCTGGGCAACCTGGCTGGAGAGCGAGCGGCTCGGCTTGGAAATTTTGGCCATCTGGGCGTCCAGGGTGGCAATCATTTCGCGCAGGCGCAGCGTGGCGTCCTTGGCCTTATCCTCGCCTTCACGCTGGGAGATATTGCCGTCTGCAATGGGGGCAGGCTGGGTGCCGTCTGCCGCAGTGGTCTGGGTGTTCTCGGCGGTTGCGGCTTCTGTGCCGGGCTGCTCCTTGGCCGGTTCTTCCTGAGCCTCGGCTTCTTCTTCCTTAATCGGCTCAGATGGAACAACCTCACGCATGATGATGATGTGAGATGTAGGAACTTCCTTGGTTACCGTCTTGCCAGTTTTGTCTTTTCCCTTGAACTTGGTTGATGAGCTGCTTTTGTAAATGACGGAACAGTCAGTGAAACGCTCTGCAGAGGTCAGGGTGATGGTGTACAGCTGGCTTGCCTGCGCTACACTGATGCCGAGCATCAGGAGGGAAAGAACTAAGGAGGATTTCTTCATGTCTCGGAAAGTTTGAAATTGAATTTCTATCATCAGTGTATCATATTGTGAAGCTGGAGGCAAACCCCAAATTATCTTCTGACAGGAAAATGTTGTATTTATACTGAAAAACGCGCTTCCCCGGTGCGGGAAAGCGCGTATGATGGGAAGTGGGGATGCCGGGCATCAGCAGGGACACTGCTGCTTGATGGCGAGTGCTGCGGCGTGCACCAGAGGTGGGCCGTTGTAGATGAACCCGCTGTACAACTGGACCAGGGAAGCGCCGGCCTTGATTTTGTTGACTGCATCTTCCGCAGTGGTGATACCGCCAACGCCGATAATCGGAATGCTGCCCTTGAGTTCCTGGGCAAAGGCGGCCAGGGTCTCGTTTGCACGGTTGTAAAGCGGCTTGCCGGACATGCCACCGCTCTGCGAGGCGTGGGGGGAGTTTTCTACGCCCACGCGGGTGGTGGTGGTATTGGAGCAGATGAGACCATCCAGCTGGCAATCCTGGAACACGTGAGCCAGGTCGCGAATCTGAGCCTCGTTCATATCCGGCGATACCTTCATCACGAGGGGCACATAGCGGCCTGTGTCGTTGGAGAGATTTGCCTGTTCGCTCTTCATAAGGGAGAGCAGGTCTGCGGCGCTGTCTGCCTTGGCCAGGTCTTGGAGATTGGGCACATTGGGGCAGGAAAAATTGATGGCTACATAATCAGCTACATCCCATACGGCGCGCAGGCAGGTCAGGTAATCGTGGTGAGCCTCAGAATTGGGTGTCGTCTTATTCTTGCTGATGTTGACGCCAAGAACCCCGTTGAAACGTCGGGTGCGGCGGATGTTCTCCACACCTTCATCCACTCCGGGATTATTGATGCCCATGTGGTTGATGATTGCCTGCTGGGGGATGCAGCGGAAGAGACGCGGCTTAGGGTTGCCCGGCTGGGCGAGGGGCGTGAGCGTGCCTACTTCAACAAAGCCGAAGCCGAGGTGACCGAAAGCAGCAACAGTGTTTGCTTCTTTATCCATGCCTGCGGCCAGACCCACGCGGTTCGGGAACTGAAGCCCCATGATAGTTACCGGGTCGCTGACGGGGGATTGGCCTACAAGTGCGGGCAGCAGGTGCAGGCTCTCAGCGGTGCGCAGCCCCGCAAGGGTAACCTTGTGGGCTGTTTCCGGATCCATGCAGAAGAGGAATTTCTTGGCGAGATTATAGAGATGCGGTGACACGAATGTATTGAGTTTGTTATAAGAGCGGGATTGGCGGCTTACATTTTGAATGTCTTGCCGTAATTGTTCAAGAACCAGTCTGCGAACCTCGGAATGCCCTCCTCATAGTCCCAGACCGGGGAGTAGGCGAGTTCTCGTTCCAGCTTGCTGGTGTCGGCGTACATTTCCGCCGGTTCTCCCAGCACCAGGGGCGAGCCGGGGTCCAGAATAAGCTCCGCATGGCGGTTCAGTGAATATTCGAGCGACTGGAGGAACGACAGGAATGAAACGGGCTTGCCGCGGCCAACATTGTAGAGTGCGTAGGGGACGCCACTGGCGCCGAAGGGCTGATTGCTCAGCGCGGAGTTGATGACATCCACCAAGTCATCGATATAGGTGAAATCGCGGATAATCTGGCCATTGTTCAGCACGTGAATTTCTGCACCCTTCATGATGCGGTGCGCCAGCTGCATGGGGATGGAATCCGGGCGGGACCAGGGACCGTATACACTGAAGAGGCGGAAGATGGTGACCGGAATGCCGTAATCCTTGGCGTAGGAATAGCAAATCAGCTCGGCAGAGCGCTTGGAAGCAGCGTACATGTTCAGCGGAGCGTCCACGTGGTCGTTCTCCGTGAACGGCGGGATGGACTGTGTGTTGTAGACGCAGGAGCTGGAGGTGAAGAAGAAATGCTGCACGCCATGCTTGCGGGCAGATTCCAGCAAGTTGATGGTGCCGGTAACATTGGTTTCGTAGAATGCTGCCGGGTGCATGCGGGCTTTAGTGGAGCCGGTGAGGGCCGCAAAATGCATGATGGCATCGAAGCCTTCCTCCCGGCAGAGCTCATTTACGCGCTGCCGGTCCAGGACATCCATGCGGATGAAACGGAAATTACCTTTTCCGGAAACAGCTTCGCCGGATAAGGTTTTTTCAGGGGCGATTTTCAGCAGCGAGAGGCGCTGTTTTTTTATTTCGATGTCTTTGTTATCACACAGGTTATCAATGCCTACCACATCATTGCCAGACTCGATGAGGCTGTTGGTAACGTGGTATCCGATGAACCCGGCGGCTCCTGTAACAAGTATCTTCATGGTGCGATTGGAGAGAGAAAATGTGTAAAGTCGCGCTATTCTACGCAAAAGTGTGTGCAAATGCAACCCTTTTTACTCTGCTTCCACTACCTGGGTTACACTGCCGATGGCCGGGCAGGAGAATTCTACAACATCACCAGGTTTGAGGTACTGTGGCGGGTTCATGCCCAGGGCAACGCCGCCGGGGGTGCCGGTGGAAACCACATCGCCGGGGTTCAGCGTCATGAACTGGGAGACGTATGCCACCAGCTGCGCCACCGGCATGATGAGCTGGGAGGTGTTGGCCTTCTGGCGCACCTCTCCGTTCACCTTCAGTTCCAGTTCAAGGTTGTCCGGGTTGGGAATTTCATCTTTTGTCACGAATACCGGGCCGAAGGGGGCGAAGGTGTCATAGCTCTTTCCCTTGGTCCACTGGCCCCCGTGCTCCAGCTGGTAGCTGCGCTCCGAGTAGTCGCACATGAGCGTGTAGCCTACGATGGCGCGGCGAGCCTCGGCCTCGGTGGCGCGGTGCAGGGTATCGCCGATGATGACGGCAAGTTCCACTTCATAGTCCAGCTTAGTAGCGCCTTCCGGGTTGAGCACGTAGGACAAATCGGAGGAGATGGCGGAAGTGGCTTTCAGGAAAAGAGACGGCTCAGTGGGGGTATCGCCGCTGAATTCCTTGGCGTGGTCGGCATAGCACTTGCCCAGGCAGGCCAGGGTGCAGGGCTGCACATGCAGAGCACTGGAAATGGCGAGCCCCTTCATATCCACCGGCACGCCGTCTGCTGCGCCCTTGGAAATCCAGGTCTCGATTTCCTTGCGCAGTTTCTTGCCGTCCGGCAGCATAGCGGCCCAGAGCTGTTCGTCCTGTGCGGTCACATCAATAAAACAGCCGCGTTTGGGTACCCACAAACCGATGGTGCTTTCGCCGTCTTCGTCTACGTAGTATTGCAGTCTCATAAAATAATCACTGGGAATGTTTAAAAGGAGTCCCAACCGCCGATAGTGTCAGGAATGTCATCAAATTTGCTGTTGGCCGGTGTGTCCGGAATGGACGGCATCACCGGTTCATCCTCCGGTATCACTGTGTTTCCTGTATAGGAAGGAGCAGGGGTCGACTGTTCCTCTGCCGAGGGGCTGGTTTCCGCTTCCAGCTTTTCCTTGATTTCCGGCGGTGTGTAACCTACGTCAATTTCCTCTCCTGTCAGGGAAATGGGTTCGGGGTTTTCCTCTGTTTCCTCCTCCTCTGCCGCGGAAATGGAGCGGTATCTGAAAATGCGGTCGCCTTTCATGACAAGACCGGCGCGGATATCTGCCGCGATAATGCCGTTCCGGGCGTTCTGGGCTGCGGATACGACCAGATTACCGACGCGGTCTGCTGAGCCATCGGCCGGGTGAGATATCAGCACGGTACCCTCTGGGGGAATGGGGCCTATAAGTCGCAGAAGGGCAAACTTATCAGCAGAAAATACCTGGTGCACCGTTCCCAGGTAGAGTGGGGGCGGGATATCAGGCGTGGCTTCCTGTTCGGTTTTCTTTGAGTCCTGTTGCTGCTGGAACTGGGTGCATGCCGGAAACACCAGCGTGCAGGCCATACTGAGCAGAAAAGCAGACAGATATCTCTTCATGCCGCAAGGTTAACATAATCTGCAGGTCATAGTCAAGAAACAAGATATTCTTGCAATGCTGAGCAAAGGGTGCTAGAATACGTGCGTACACACACATTCTCTCTTTCTTTTATGCCCGGAACTTCTGCTCTTTATCGTCCGAATGCTGCTATTATATACCAACGCGCCGATGGCCGGGTATTGCTCTGTGAACGCGTGAAACCGGCCGGTGCGTGGCAGTTCCCGCAGGGCGGTATCAAGAAAGGCGAATCTGCGCTGGATGCTGCCTGCCGCGAGGGCATGGAGGAGACAGGTTTCCGCCCGAATGAGTATGAAGTGGTGGGTGCCTGCGGGCCGTACCGCTATGATTACCCCCCCAAGGAGCGCGAGCGCGTGTTCCAGAAGCGTGGTATTCCGTATGCCGGGCAGGAACAGCATTATTTCCTCTGCCTTATGCATAGCGACCAGGCGGAACCCTGGTTGGACCACAAGGAATTCCGTGATTACAAGTGGGTGATGCCCGGTGAGGTGGATTTGAGCTCGCTGCCGGATTTTAAGCGCCCGGTATACGAACAGGTGCTTCGCGATTTTTTCAACGTCTGATGCAGCCTATTGCCCACATCCGCAGCCCTTTTGCTGAGAAATTCGGCGTGCCGCGCCAGGGGAATCTCGCGCCCCATGTCATCAGCGAGATTGTATTTGAGCCAGCTTTCCGCAATGAGGATTGTGTGCGCGGATTGGAGAAATTTTCCCACGTCTGGGTTATCTGGCAATTTCACTGCAATGGGCAGGAGTGGCACCCCACGGTGCGTCCTCCGCGCCTGGGTGGGAATACCCGCCTGGGGGTCTTTGCCACGCGCTCGCCGTTCCGTCCGAATGGCTTGGGGCTTTCTGTGGTAAAGCTTGTTTCGGTGGAGCCCGGGCCGGTGCTGCGTGTTTCCGGCGCGGATATGGTGGATGGAACACCGATTTTTGATATCAAACCCTATGTGCCGTATTCGGATTCCGTGCCGGAGGCACTGGGCGGCTTCACCGAGACACCCTGGGAGCCGCTTGCCGTGCAGCTGCCTGCCGCATTGCCGAAAGGGGCCACGGAGGAGTGGTGCCAGGCCTTGCGCGAAACGCTGGCTCAGGATCCGCGCCCGGCGTACCAGCAGGACCCTGAGCGTGTGTACCACCTTGTGCTCAAGCCGTTTGAGGTGCACTTCCGCGTGCAGGATAAGCTTGCCATAGTGACCGCTATCACTCCGTATGCCCGCTGATTGGAAAACAGAGTTCGGGCACATCCTCCGGGAGAACCTGGTGGGCGGTGCTTCCGTCTCTGTCTGGCAGCATGGGCAGGAGCTGCTGACTCTTCATGAGGGGTGGCCGGCGGATGCGCTGGTGCCTGTCTTTTCTGCTACCAAACCGGCTGCTGCTTTGTGCCTTCTGCTGGCGCTGCATGATTGCTGCCGCGGGCCGGAACTGGCGGTGGGCGATATCTGGCCTGCGTTCCCGGCACCTCATTGCAGTGTTGGTGAGTTGCTTTCCCACCAGTGCGGCCTGGCGGCGCTGGCAGAACCTGCGCCATTGGAGGACCTGGAGGCCTGCCGTGCTGCCATAGAGCGCAGCGCGCCCGCCTGGCTCCCCCCGCAGCATGGCTACCATCCCCAGACATTCGGCCCGCTGGTGGATATTCTGATGCTGGAGCTTACCGGCATACGTGTGTGCGATTTCTGGGAACAGCGCGTCCGCCGTCCGCTGAATCTGGATTTTTATATCGGACTGCCGGAGAGCGAGTTTTCCCGCGTGCAGATGCTCCAGGCGCCGCGTATGAAGCCCGGCTACATGCAGCAGGATGCTTTCTATAGGAAATACTTTGATGCAGATTCGAGTGTTTACCGGGCTTTCCACAGTATTGTGGGTTATGGTACGCCGCGCGAGATGAGTACCTCCGCTGCCTGGCAATGCGGCAGCCCTGCCAAGGGCGGCGTGGCCAGTGCGCGCGGGCTTGCGCAGTTCTACCAGCTTGTGATGAGTGAGGAGATTCCCGCCGATGTGCGCGATTGGCTGGCTACCCCGCAGTGCAGCGGCTGGGATCATACCTTGCAGCAGGAAACCGCCTTTACCTGCGGCGCCATGTGTGAGCCTGCTCATTTGTTCCCCTGGGGCGGCTTCGGGCACGCCGGGGCGGGGGGGAGCCATGCCTTCTGTTCTCCCACTGCCGGTGTTTCCTTTGCCTATGTGATGAACCGCATGGAGCTGGGAAATCTTCCTGGCGCCCGTGTGGAGCGTCTGCTGCAGGCGCTTGTCCGTGCGCTACATTGAGGCAATACACCGGAAAACGGCCTGGCTGCGCGGGTAATGTGTGCGTAAACGTGCTGGCAGACCCGTTTTCTGCTTGCGCCGGGGGTGGGTATATGCTAGTATGGGGCACGTATGAAAATCACACTTTCTCCTCGCTCCGCTAAGGGTTTCACCCTTATTGAGCTGATTATCGTTATCGCCATTCTGGCTACTCTGGCCGGCATTGCTTATCCTACCTATATGAGCATCCAGGAAAACGCTGGTCGCACAACGGCCAAGAAGGTCTGTACGGATATCGTATCTGCCGTGGAAAGCTTCAAGCAGGACAACAATGGTATGCTTCCTTATGACTCTGAGATGGTGGAGCCCGATGACAAAGACCAGATGTACCTTTCCACCACTGCCGGTGAGGACGCCAACCTCATCAAGGTCCTCACGAACCGTGAGGACGACGAAGAACGCCGCCTGAACTCCACCCGCGACATCTACCTCCGCTCCGATGAGCAGGACCAGCCCCGCGAGGGCCTCTTTGTGGATGCCAGCGGTGAGCTTCATTTCTATGATCCCTGGGGTCAGCCCTACCGCATCGTGCTTTGCGAGGAAGATGAGGGCGCCATTGATCCTTTCACCTCCCGCCGCTATCGTGGCAAGAACTGCCTTGTGTACTCCACAGGCCCCGATACCGAAGGCGTAGCCTCTACCGATGCGCCCACGCGCAAGCCCCAGGGTGGCAAGAAGCCTGCCGCCAGCACTGCTGCTGATGAGCTGGCTGAAGAAGCCCTGGAGGACAACGTATACTCTTGGAAGAACCAGAAGTAATAAATGAACCAATACATCACAGACGACGTACGTCTCGCGGGCATTCGCCCCTTGATTTCACCGGCAATTCTCATGGAGGACTATCCGGCATCCCCGGAAGCCACCCGCATGGTATATGAGACCCGCCACGCCTTTCAGGATATCCTGACGGGTAAGGACGACCGCCTGGCCGTCATTGTGGGGCCGTGCTCCATTCATGATACCGAGGCTGCCGTTGAATATGCAGGTTTGCTGGCTCAGGCCGCCAAAAAGTATGAGAAGGAGCTATTGCTCGTCATGCGTGTCTATTTTGAGAAACCCCGCACCACCGTTGGCTGGAAGGGGCTTATCAATGACCCGTTCATGGATGAGACCTATAATATCAACAGCGGCCTTCGCATGGCTCGCAAGCTGCTGGTACAGCTTGCCGATATGGGTATTCCCGCAGCTACCGAGTTTCTGGATGTAATTACGCCGCAGTATATCAGCGACCTCATCGTCTGGGGCGCTATTGGTGCCCGCACCACCGAAAGCCAGGTGCACCGCGAACTGGCCAGTGGTCTCTCCATGCCGATTGGTTTCAAGAACGGCACCACGGGTTGCGTGCAGATCGCGGTGGATGCCATCGTGTCTGCTGAGCATCCGCACTGCTTCCTTTCCGTTACCAAGCAGGGCGTATCCGCCATTGTGTCCACCAAGGGTAATGAGGGTTGCCACCTTATTCTGCGCGGTTCCACGGAAGGCCCGAACTATGGCCCGGAGCATGTGAGCAAGGCATGGGAGACGCAGCAGAAGGCTGGCATCTCCAATCGTATCATGATTGACTGTTCGCATGGCAACAGCCACAAGGACTGGACTAAGCAGCCGGTGGTGGCCAGCAGCGTGGCAGAGCAGCTGGCTGCAGGTTGTGACCACATCGGTGCCGTCATGATTGAAAGTAACCTTTGCTCCGGCAACCAGAAGTGCGGCCCCGATATGAAGTACGGCGTCAGCATCACGGATGCCTGCATCGATTGGAACGGCACGCTCGGCATGTTTGAGCTTCTTGCAGCAGGCGTGCGCGCCCGCCGCGCCAGGCTTGCCCGCTGAGCCGGGAATCACCACATTATCGAAAAAGCCCCGCATCGCTTGGGATGCGGGGCTTTTTCTGCGCCATGCAGCGGGACTATAGACTCCAGACTAAGGCGATTGGGCAGGGGGCAAATCCTTCGGAGCATGACTTTAGTCCCGAAACCATAATTGTTGGGGGGCTGGACCGACAAAAACAGGCGGCCCGCCAAGCTCCATTCTGGCGTGCCCTTTATCTGGCGTTCAGGTAATTAACAATACCCTGGCCGATGGTTTCGGCGTAGCGGATGGCGTTTTTCTCCTTGCCCAGGAATTTGGCGTGTTCCGGGTTGGAGAGGAAGGTGGCCTCTGTAATAGCGGCGGGAACAAAGGATTCGTTGCAGGCGTTCAGCCAGTCTCCGCCGCCGCGGCGGCCATCGTTGCGGATAATGACACCGCAGAGTTCGCCGTTGTTGGGCATACCGCCCTCCTTGTCGTAAATGGTAGTGTTGATGACATCTGCCAGGGCGATACCGAGGCCGGTGCCTTCCTCGTTGCAGTAGATGGCGCCCTTGTTATACACCATCCATTTGGCTGTCATGCTGTTGTGGTGCAGGTAAACCACGGCGGCAGGCTTCTGGTCCAGCGCGTAGTTGGTGCTGAGCATGCCCACGGCCATGCGGTGCGGGTGGTGCTTGGAGCGGTAGATGGCGGTGGGCTCCGGCGTGTTTACGTGGTGAACATTCTCTTTCCTGGCGAACTCGGCAAGCTGCTTGTTGGTGGGCATGGCGCCTCGGCAGCAGATGCGGCAATCGTAGCCGGCTTCGCGGATGATGCGGGCGGTGTGCCCCACATAGCGGTACCAGAATTCGCATTCCTCGATATTGCCGTAGCGTTTATCCGGCGTGCGGGCGCCCTGGCCGCCGCGTTCCGGGTGGTAGTAGTGGCCGATATCGAGCACCACAACCTTTGATTCCCGCACCTGGGCACGCATCATCTGCTGCGTGCAGCTGGTGAGGGGGAGTATCAGGGTAAGCAGAAACAGGGGGAGAATCTTTTTCATATTCCGAGTTCAGTCTGACCGCCGGGCAGGGTGGCGCCCAGTTTCTGGTAGGCGGCGGGCAGGGCCTCGCGCCCTCGCGGGGTGCGCTTGACGTAGCCCTGCATAATCAGGAAGGGTTCGTGCACGTCCTCGATGGTGGATTCATCCTCGCCCACGGCCACAGCCAGTGAGGAAAGCCCCACGGGGCCGCCGCCGAACTTGTAGATGATGGTTTCCAGCAGGCGCTTGTCCATTTCATCGAGCCCGTCCTCATCGATATCAATCATGCCCAGTGCGGCATGCGCCACCTCGGCGGTGATGCGGCCATCGGCCTTTACCTGGGCGTAGTCGCGCACCCAGCGGAGCAGGGCGTTGGCCACGCGGGGTGTACCGCGGGAGCGGCGGGCAATGGCCAGTGCACCTGCCGGTGCCAGGTCGATATCCAGCAGGTTGGCAGAGCGGTGCAGTATCTGGCAGAGCTCATCGGCAGAGTAGTAATCCAGGCGGTTGACCAGGCCGAAGCGGGAGCGGAGCGGCCCGGTGAGCATGCCGGCGCGGGTGGTGGCCCCCACCAGGGTGAACTTGGGCAGATTCAGCTGAATGGAGCGGGCATTGGGTCCCTGGTCGATGATGATATCGAGTCGGAAATCCTCCATGGCGGGGTAGAGGTATTCCTCGATGGCGGGGTGCAGACGGTGAATTTCGTCGATGAAAAGCACATCGCCCTTTTCCACGTTGGTCAGAATGCCGGCCAGGTCTCCCGCCTTTTCAATCTGCGGGCCGCTGGTGGTGTGCAGGCGCTTACCTACCGCACCGGCAATGATGTTGGCCAGGGTGGTCTTGCCCAGGCCGGGCGGCCCGCTGAGCAGCACGTGGTCGAGCACATCGCCGCGCATGCGGGCGGCTTCCACCATGAGCATCAGGCGTTCCTTTACTTTCTCCTGCCCGCAGAATTCACTGAATGCAGGGGGGCGCAGCGATAAATCATAGCTGGTGACGGGGGTGTCCGCCATGCGGGTGTAGAGGGAATCGGCCATTACGGGGTGGAATGTAGCACATTTGCCGCCTGTGGTCAAGAAACGCTCGCGCCCTATTCGTTTTTACTTGCATCCGGCAGCCTGTTCGTGTATTCTAAAGATTGAGTTTATGCCTGAAGTTCTGACCATCTTCGGATTCTGCATTTGCAGCTTTACCTCAGCCTGCCTGGGGAGGCAGCAGCGTGCGCTGGTACTGTATCTGCTGGCGGTGATGCTTGGTCTGCCTGTGGCAGCGGGGTGTGCCGTGGCAGGATGGCAGGTTTATGGCTGGGCAGGGGGACTTGGCATGGGAATGGTTGCCCTGCTGGTGGTTCTTTTCCTGCGAGGTTTTCTTGTGTTCTGGATGCGTATGTGCCGGCGGTTGAATATCTGGATTCAACGCAGCTGAGTGCGCTGCTGCAGCAGGAAGATGCCGGCGGCCAGTGTGGCTCCCACGCCATCCAGCAGCATGTCTTTCTGCGCGTCCCAGATATCGCCCTGGGAGCCCAGAAATGCCTGGCCTGCTTCGCCTCCATCAATTTCGGCATAGAGCCATTCCACGATTTCCCACAGACCGGCAATGGCCAGCATGGCCAAGATGCTGAATAGGGCCGCCGCCTGGCAGGTGCTGACCCAGCGGCGCATCCACAGCAGTTCTGCTATGGCTATGCCGCCAAGCCCTACAGCGAAATGCGCCACGCGGTCGTAGTGGTTACGCTCGGCCCCGAAGAAGCGGGAAATGGAATCGAAGGGAACGAGCTCAAAGGTGTAGTGCGCGCCGATAATCTGCATGGCGCACCAGATGCTGATGAGGATATAGGCCGTGTTCGAGAAGGCGATGCGGCGGTAGGTGAACACCAGAATGCCCAGAAGAAGGAAGACCGAAGTCATTTCCGTCCACCACACCTGCATATCATGCGGCTGAATGAAGGACCACAGGGTCAGCACCAGCAGCAGAATGAGAAGAATGGTGGGTGTTCCGGATTTCATGGTGCTTATTCTTCCTTGCTGGATTCCTCGCTCTTTTCATCTTCCTCCTCTTTATCGTCCTCCGCGTTTTCTTCTGAGCCCTCTTCTGCCTCGGAATTATATTCCGGCGGCACCGGGGTGTGTAATTGGATAAAATCGGTAATCGCCTTGTATTTCTCGGGTGAGACGATGTAATCGGTCATATCCATATCCAGATCGGTAATGAGCGTACCGTTGACATCCCGTTCGATATGGTAGAAATATTCCTTCTCACCGCTGCGGCAGACCCCCATCATGGGTTGTGTGTCCTGGAAGGTGTTGAGCAAATCTGCAGAGTTGAAGAAGGATTTATCTGATGTCCCCTTCTTGTATTCATTCTCAGGGGTGGCGATGTCGGCCATGAGCTGCTCAAACTCCAGAATAACGGCTTCATCCTCAATCATGAGGCTTTCTCCGCCGTCGAAGGGGTCAAGGATGAGCTGGTTCTGCGTGCAGCAGCACAGCAGCAGAGGGAGTAGAAGAGAAAGATGGCGTTTCATGGGAGTAGAGAAAAATCAGATGGTAAGAGCAAGCAGGAAAAGCCCCATGTGCAGGGAGGAAAGCCCCAGCAGCATATTCATGCGCTTGTCTGCAGGCATGGTGCGTACTTTCAGCAGAATAAATCCGCCCACAATGATGGCGGCCAGCCACACGAGATTCCACTGGAATCCGGGCAGGAAGAAAGCAGTCTGCTTCAGGGTGACATAGGGGGCAACGAGGAAGGCCATGGCCAGGCCGCGGGCGCGCTTTTCGCCCAGTCTCACAGCCAGGGTGCGCTTGCCGGTGGTGGCATCTTCCTTGCGGTCACGGATGTTGTTCACCTCGATGAGAACGCAGGAGAGCAAGCCGCACTGTATACCCAGCACGAAAGCCGCCTGATATATCTGCACATAGTCCGGCTGCCAGCCAATCTGCACAAAGACAGTGCCGGCCACGGCAACCAGCCCGAAGAACAGCAGCACAAAGAGCTCGCCCAGCCCATGGTATGCCAGCGGCCAGGGACCGCCCGTGTAGCCATAGGCAAAGAACAGGCTCGGAATGCCGATGAGCAGCACCGGCCAGCCCTGAGCCAGAATGAGCGGCAGGCCGAAGGCGGAGGCGGCCACCAGGAAGAAGCAGCCCCAGAGCTTCACGGCGGTGGGGCTCATATCCCCACTGGCGGTGATGCGGCGCGGCCCCTGCCGGTTCTCGGTATCGGCATTCCTGGTGGCATCAATGGCATCGTTGAAGAAATTGCAGGCAATCTGGATGCAGGCGCAGCTCAGCACAGTGAAGGCTGCCAGCCACCAATCCAGCCGGATTCCGGTTTCCGGGAAAGCCTGCTGGAATTTCCAGACGATGAGACACCCGGCCCACACGGCAACAAATCCGGCGGGAAGTGTCTTGGGTCTGGCTGCCAGGATGATGGAACGAAGTTTGTTCATGCGTAAAATTATTTTCGGGGGAATTTGCGGCGCCCGCCTGCGGCGGCGCGGAAGGGCTCGAAAAGCTGGTCGAGCCCGCTGTTCTTGATGAGGAGACACTGCTCCATGAGTCTGCCCAGTTTGCCTTTCGGCCACCCGCGTTGCCAGAACCAGTCCAGGTATTCCGTGGGCAGATCCATAAGCGGGCATCCCTCCGGCGGGTAATTCTTGGGGCCATACATGCCGTAGGGCATGTGCATGCTGGCAATCTCGCTCAGCAGCTGGCGCAAATCGTCTGCCGTGGGTATGGGGGCATTCTCCATCAGCGTACAACGCTCCAGCCAATGCTTTCACCTGCGTACATGGGCACGACCTCCTGGCCGTAGCTGCGGTAGCGCTGCGGCACGTCCATGGGCACATCCTGCAGGGTGATGCTCTTCTGCACCGGGTTCAGGCCGTACCACTTGCAGGCGTTGTCGCTCACGAAAGCCTGGAGATTCTCCAGCGCACCGTTCCGGGCAAAGATTTCGGCAAGCTTAGGCAGGGCCACGGGGCCGGTGAATACACCGGCTGCGCAGCCGCAGGCTTCCTTGTTGCAGCGCGGGTGCGGGGCGGAGTCGGAGCCGAACATGAGGCGCGGGTGGCCGCTCAGCGCTGCCTGGAGCAGGGCATCGCGATCTTCCGGACGCTTGGCGATGGGCTTGCAGAAAAGGTGCGGACGCAGAGCGCCGCCTGCTACATCATCCAGCGTGATGATAAGGTGCTGCAGCGTGACCGTGGCGCAGATGTTCGGGAATTCATCCAGCAGCTTCACAGCCTCTGCGGTGGTGATGTGCTCCATGCTGAGCTTCAGGTTCGGGTACTTGGTGGCCAGGTAGCGGTAGACGGACAGGAACTCCGCCTCGCGGTCCATCACAAAGCCGTGGCTCTCACCGTGCACCAGCAGCGGGATTCCCATTTCCTCCATGAGGCGCAGGGTGGAATCGGCCTTGGCGATATCGGAAACGCCGCCTTCGCTGTTGGTGGTGATGCCGGCGGGGTAAAGCTTGAAGCCGAAGAATCCGGGGGTATCCTTGGCGGCCTGCAGTTCCTTCTCGCCCAAAGCGGTGAAGAACAGGGTCATGTAGGGCGTAAAGGGTGCTCCGTCAAGGGCTGAGGTAATGCGCTCCGCATAGGCCTGCATCATCTCGGCCGTGGTGACCGGCGGTACCAGGTTCGGCATGATGACAGCACCGGCAAAGTCTGCAGAAAGCGGTGCAGTAAGCTTCAGCATGTCGCCATCACGCAGGTGAAGGTGCATATCCAGAGGCGAATTCAGCGTAATTTCCATGCCCCGCATTCTAACACAAGCACGCATCGTTTTCAAGTACCGTGTACATAGAAAAAGCCCCGGCTTATACGCGGCTCTCAGAATATTTCACGAAATGGGAGTTTGACGAGCTGGAACAGCTCGTCGTTGCTGCGGTGTAAACGCAGCAATTTAGACCACTTTCAAGTGGATTTAGATGCCTCGTAAGAGGCAATTTCCTCTGCCAAAGGCAGATTTCGATGCAGCTCATCAAGAGCTG
>JBGUSR010000052.1:0-28413 GCA_045132635.1 Akkermansia sp. | reverse complement strand
CTTACATTGCAGGGCAGAATGCCCTGCAGTGAAATTGCGGGCAGAGGCCCGCAATGAAATCCGCCACTATCGTGACGGTCTAAATCCGGTTATCACCGGTCTAAATTGCCCGGCTTCCGCCGGGCAGTGTTTCATCCCCCCAAATCGGACTTTGTAGAGTTTATAGGCCCTACTCACGTGGGGTAAAAGCGGAATCTTCTTGTAAAGTTAGGAATGGCGTGCTAGTATGCTGGATAATCATCATGAGGCAGGTCATTTATCAGCTTTTTGTGCGGCATTTCTCTAATTTCAAGGAGGGAAATATCCCGTGGGGAACCCGGGAGGAAAACGGTTGCGGCACGTTCAATGCGGTGACGGATGCTGCGCTGGAGCAGCTTGCGCGCATGGGGGTGACTCATCTCTGGTTTACCGGGGTGCTGCGTCACGCGACTCAGACCCCGCATGAGGGATTGCCCGCAGACCCGGCCTGTATTGTGAAGGGAAAGGCCGGCAGCCCGTACGCCGTGACGGATTATTTTGATGTGGATCCCGACCTGGCGGAGAATGTGGAGCGCCGGCGGGAAGAGTTCGCCGCCTTGCTGCAGCGGTGCCGGCGCTGGGGCATGGTGCCCATGATAGATTTCATTCCGAACCATGTATCGCGCCACTATCATTCGACCGTGCGTCCGGAGAGCAGTTTCGGCGCACAGGATGATAAGCAGCGCTTTTATGCGCGGGATAATGCTTTTTATTATCTGGAGCCTCACCAATCCGGTACGCCGCTGCAATTACCCGGGGGCGAGTATGCGCCGGAGCGGGGGCAGGGGCGTGTGACGGGTAACAATGTGGCCAGCTGGTCACCATCGGAATATGATTGGTATGAAACCGCGAAGCTGAATTACGGCATGGATTACCGCCACGGCACCCACGCGGCTGAAGCGCTGCCGGGGCTGCTGGCGCCGGAATATGCCTTGCCGCGCACCTGGCAGCTCATGAATGAGGTGATTGCCTACTGGCAGGGTATGGGGGTAGGCGGTTTCCGCTGCGATATGGCCCACATGGTGCCGCTGCCGTTCTGGCGCTGGGTGATTGCGCATGCCCGCCTGCGCGACCGCTCTGCCTTTTTTGTGGCAGAGGGGTATGATGACCACCTGAAGCTGGTGGAGGGACCGGTGCATGCTGCTTTGCTTTCTGCCGGGTTCGATGGCGTGTATGATGGCGCCTCGTATGAATCCCTGCGCCGGATTTTTGAGGGCGGCGCCTGGGCCAATGACCTGGACTGCCTGCACCAGGAGGCAGCGCCCCTCTTCCGCGGCGGCGTGCGCTATATTGAGAATCATGATGAACCTCGCATCACCTCCGCTCCCTACTGGGGAGGCGAGGGCAGCCGGGTGGCCCGCGCGGCGATGGTGGCTCAATACTGCTCCTCTGCAGGCCCTGTGTTGGTTTATAATGGTCAGGAGGTGGGCGAGGAAGCCACCGGCCCCGGTGGTTATGGCGGGGATAACGGGCGCACCAGCATTTTTGATTACACCCACCTGCCGCATCTGCAGCATTGGACTAACGGCGGAGCTTACGATGGCGCTCTTCTCAGCCGGGAGGAGCGTGAACTGCGGGCGTTCACGGTGCACCTGCTCACCCTGATGCAGCATCCTGCGCTTTCCAAAGGTGGCTTTTATGGGCTGAACTGGGCTAATCGCGATACGCCGGGGTATGGTCGCCGGGCGGGCGATGCCGTTTCCGGGCATTACCTGTATGCCTTCCTTCGCCACTACCGCAAGGCGAAATCCACCTTGCTGGTGGTTTGTAACCTGAGCCCTGGCGAGGCCGTCTGCACGCATGTGCATATTCCGGCCCATGCCCGCGAGTGGGCAGGCAAGAGGCCGGGCAACTATTGTTTCGTGCCCCTGCTGGACGCCACCACGCCCATGCTTGAGGTGAGCGATGCTGCGCTGGAGACCACCGGCCTGCCGGTGACTCTGCA
Organism: Akkermansia sp.; assembly: GCA_045132635.1. GTDB lineage: Bacteria > Verrucomicrobiota > Verrucomicrobiia > Verrucomicrobiales > Akkermansiaceae > Akkermansia. Next base: position 26,450 of record JBGUSR010000052.1, on the reverse strand, counting down.
GCCCGGGCAGGCGCATATTTTCGAATGGTGCTGAAGAAATGCACCCGGAGACCGGTAGCGATGGCCTTTTGTGCTTGATACGTGTGCCTGTTTGTGGCATCATGAATGGACAATGTATGGGCATGTCATAATAACAGGTGCTTCTTCGGGCTTTGGTATTGCGTTTGCGCGTCGCCTGGTGGGCGAATGCGCTCACATGGTGTTGGTGGCGCGGCGCAAGGATGTTCTGATGGAGCTTGCAGATGAATTGCGGGCCGCTAATTCCTCGCTGAATGTGACCGTGCATGCCTGTGACCTGGCATCGCCGGGGGCCCGCGCCCAGCTGGTTGAGTACCTGACGGAGCTGCCGGAGGGGAAGACGCTGCTTATCAATAATGCCGGCCTGGGTGACTATGGTGAGTATGTAACCAGTACGCCGGAGCGGAATAACCAGATGCTGCAGGTCAATGTGCTGGCTGTGGCAGAGCTGACCCGCGCGGTGCTGCCGCGCCTGGTGAAGCAGGGCGGTGGTATCATCAACATCGCTTCTCTGGCGGCAGATTTGTTCATCCCGGATTTTGCCATCTACGCTGCATCGAAGGCCTTTGTGGCCTCATTCACCGAGGCTATCCGCCTGGAAGTGCGTCAGGCCGGTGTGCCGGTGGTGGCGGTGTGTCCCGGGCCGGTGCATACCGGTTTCGGCGAGGTAGCTCGCCGCAGCGGCTGCACAAACGGGTATTCTCCGTTCAAGAAGTGGGTTTACACCAGTGTTTCCAAGGTGGTGCGCGGCTCGCTGGAGGCGCTGGAGCAGAACAAACCTCGCTATTATCCCTCCTGCCGCATCCGTTTGATTGGCTGGCTGCTGCGTAATACGCCGCTGGGCTTGCTGCGTTTCGTGATGGGGCAGAGACCGCGCAAGGTTGCCCCTCTCCCGGAAAAATAAGAGTTTTCGACCATCGTATATGAAACAACTGTTTCACCGGAAAAGTAAGATAAAGTGGTTTACCTGGTTCCGCCTGGGCTTGCTGGGTGCGCTATTGCTGGCTGCAGGGTCTTTGTATACGCCGTATCCCGCTGAGTTGGTTAAGGCACTGAGTTCTCAGGATAATGCTCCTAAGAAGAAAAAGAAGCGCAAGGTGGTGAAGCCTGCCACCCCGGTGCCGGCGGATACGGTGGCGACACCGGCCAAGCCTGTGGCTCCCCTCGAACCGGATGAGGAAGAGGTGGTAGACGTGGAACCCTGGAGCCCGCAGGAGGCATTTTCCATGCCTGCCATTACGCTGCCGCCGTTCCCCCCCGCGCTGCCGGAGACTGTGGAGCCCGGGCGCTACGACCACATCAGCAAGATGACGCCCGGGCTGAATGTACTCAGCTCTGTGCAGTTTGAGGAGGGCACCACGGCCTCGCAGGACCGCAAAGCCCAGTCCGCCTATCAGGTTCGTGTGGCGCTGAGCCTGCGCTTGCCCAAGGCGGCGGATGGCGAGTCTCTGAAGCATGCGAACCCGAAGCTGCCGGATTTGTTCCCGCGCTACAATGATTTTATGGGGAAGGCCCGGGTCTCCCAGTGGTACCAGGCTCTTTACCTGCATAAACAGAACCGCGTGCGTAAGGAGGCGGCCACGCTGGCCCGCCTGCTGGACCGACACAATTTCTACGATACCGATACCATTCTGGAGATTGATGCCCCGGAAACTGGGCGCAAGGTGCTGTGGGTGCAGGCCGATATGGACGTGGTGTCCGATGGTTCAGATGGCGACCGCCTGCCGGATATGCCGGAGAAGGTGAAGAACAGTGATTTCTACCAGCCCATGACTTCATATCGCTGGCGTAAGCTTGGCAATAAGCCGAACCCGCTGCTGCCGCATTGGGAGGAGCGTGTGAAAAAGCTCAGCAAGGATAAGAAAACCAAAGCGGAGGATTTGCAGTATGCCCGCAATGTGGTGCATGACCTGAAGAAGTACAGCTTCCTGCTGGCGGAATATGATTCGTTTGTCGTAGCGCCGCTTACCTTCAAGGGCGGTGAGAATAGCGACTACCGCCCGCAGCTGGGTGACTATGTGGCTGTGGTGGTGGGGGAGCGCGTGTTCCCGGCCATTGTGGGCGATTTCGGCCCGCGTTTCAAGGCTGGCGAAGCCTCGCTGCGCCTGGCCCGCCTGATTAACCCGAAGGCCACGCCCTTTGCCCGCCCGGTCTCCGACCTCGGGGTGAGCTATATCTTCTTCCCCGGCTCCAAGGAACCGGAGAATGGCCCCATCAACTACGAGCGCCTGAATACGCGGGTGCAGGAGCTGCTGCAGGAAATGGGCGGTTTGTCTCCGGCTGCCCAATTCCAGCAGGTGGATGATTTGCTCGCCCCGAAGCCGGCTCCCCAGCCTGAACCCCAACCCGCTGCACCCCAGTCATGATAGCCTTTCTCCGTGGTACAGTGGCCGAGGCTCTGCCCCAGTGTCTGGTGGTGGATGTGAATGGCGTGGGGTATGAGGTGACGGTGCCGCTTTCGACTTTTGACCAGTTGAACCCTATGGTGGGGCAGAGCATCATGCTCAAGATTCACATGCACGTGCGTGAGAATGCCCAGGTGCTCTATGGCTTTGCCTCTGATGCGGAGCGCGATATCTTCCGCCTGCTTATCGACCGCGTGAGCGGAATCGGCCCTGCTACGGCTATTGCGATTCTGAGTAGCCTGAATGTCAACACTTTCAAGCAGGCAGTGGTGCAGGGGGATGTGCAGTCCGTTGCACGCGCCAAGGGCGTGGGCAAGCGCACGGCTGAGCGCATCATCCTGGAACTGAAGGATAAGATTGGCGTGGCGTCCACCTGGGAGGCCCAGCAGCAGGGAACCACCACCCAGGCGGCTTCCGATGCTGAGCTGGCCATGGTGGCCCTCGGCTTCAAGCAGGCTGATGCCCGCAAGGCGATTGTGAAGCTGCTCAAGGATAATCCGCAGGCCGGTACGGATGAGCTCATACGCGGTGCGCTGCGTCAGCTGAGTTAGGTGATATGGATTTTGCATTGCTCAAGGCGGTTTCCCGTTCGTTTTATTTGAGCATGGTCTGGCTGCCGCCGGCTATGCGCCGCGGGATTGCCCTGGGCTACATGCTGGCGCGTGCTACAGACAGCGTGGCCGATACTTCTACTGCCAGCCCTGAGAAGAGGGTAACGGTTCTGCGCGACATGGGGAGGGCCATAGCTGGTGATTTGCCGACGTATGAGCTGGCGGATTTGCTGCGTACACTGAGCGGAGAAATGGCCTCTGCTCAGTCGAAATCAGCGGAGTCGATTCTGTTGAGCCGATTTGGTGAATGCCTGGAGCTGCTTGCCGTTGTTTCTGAGCAGGAACGCATGCTGATCCGTCGTGTGCTGGCTGCGATTCTTGACGGCCAGATGTGGGACCTGACTTATTTTGCCGAGCGAAGAACCGTGGATTCTGATGAGTCTACCCTCCGGTATACGTATCTGGTGGCAGGTTGCGTGGGAGAGTTCTGGACTGACCTGGGCCTTGCCACCATGGGTGATAGGTTCTGCGATTCATCCCGCCGTGATATCATGGCAAAAGCCGGAATACGCTACGGACAGGGACTTCAACTGGTGAATATTCTGCGCGATATGGAGGAAGATGCGGAACGCGGGCGGGCATACTTGTGCAGCGAACCTCATTTGTGGCTGGAACGGGCAGTGCGTTATCTGAATGATGGTCTGGATTATGCCCGCCGTCTGGGCATGTACAGGTTGCGTTTTACGGCCATGCTGCCCGCACTGCTGGGACTCAAAACCCTGCGGCTGATTGCTCAGCGCGCAGGGGCAGAAAGGGTGAAGATTACCCGCCAGTCGGTTTATGCCTCACTTCTGGAAGCGGCCTGGCTCAGCGTGTGGCGGCGAGCTTAATATTGCTACGCTGCCTTTTTCTGGTGCACCTTAATGGCGAATATGCCGTATCCGACAAAAGCTAACTCCACAATACGGTAGGTGAACATGAGATGAATGACGGTATGTTGACTTGTCCCCATGAACCACAATACTGGGAATATTGCTAATATTAAATAGCATATATTATTTATGAATTGTTTCCGGTATCGGATGTAGAGATAGCTCAGGTGAAGGCCGAGTGTAAAGATAAGTGCGGAAACAACGCCTGTCCACCAGTGTATGCCTAAATCGGGCAGAGGATAGAAAATGAACCTGCAGAAACGGCACACATCAAAGGTATATTCACCGATGGACCGTTGCTTCAGGCTTCCTTTAACGATGTCAAAAATGGGCGCGTCAGAAGAAAATGGCGCACAAAGAACCCATTTCGCCGCCCACATGCCAACGTATCCGAAGCACCAGGCAATGCTGCATGTTGCGATGATGAATAACTGCTGGCGTACTTCGGTGTTTCCTCGTTTTAAAAATGTTATAATAAGAGGAAAACCTAAAGTGAGTACTGGTGCCGTCAGAAAGTCCATGAAGCTTGTGCATGCCCCAATGATAACAAAGAAAACAGGAAGATTATATGTGGATTTGAATAAAGCTTTACTTTCCATTATGATGATGCTGCTAATCATCATGATGAAATATACTATGTTTTGATCCAGGGAAAAGGGCAATCCTGATAACCACTTGGCGTGAAGCAGCATGATGATGAACAGCAGCCCGAACTTCATTCCGAAATCCCTGTATATCAGTGTAAATAACACACCGGCCAGTATGGAGAATAAAGCAAAACTGTACCATCTGATGCTTGGAAGATCGAAGAAATACAGTAAGGGCCGTAACGCTACAAGGTAGCCATGCCAATATCTGTTATAATGGCATTCTTTCATCCCCTCATTGCCCTTGGTGAGCATAGCTTTGAAATCTGCCACCGGGGATTCCATAAATTCGCTCTGGGCATACATTGTGCTTTCAAGAGCAGAAGCAAGAGGCCTGGTTTCGTCCATCGTGCAGGCTAATATAGCCATTGCTGCTTCTGTGTAATGGACTTTTTGGAGATATGTTGCAAAGCGGTTTGTCCCCTCTGTTTGTTCAAATTCTGCTGAGCTCCGTAATTGATCCTTAATTGCCTTTTGTGGTATGTATGCAACAGCAACCATCAGCCCAAGACCTACTGCTATGCAGCAGAGAAGAGCGAGAATCCAGCGTGCACACTGCTTAAATATTTGTCGTTTTTCAGGCATTGAGGTGGGTTGTTATGGCCTCAGCGCATGGAGGCGAGCTTCTTGAGCTTCTTGGCCAGGGTAATCTTGGCGGCGGAAGACACGCGGTCCACATAGAGGAAACCGTCCAGGTGGTCGCACTCGTGCTGCAGGCAACGGGCCAGCAGACCACCGCAATCAAGTTCCAGCACGCTGCCATCCAGCTGGGGCAGACGGGCCTTCACAAATTCCGGGCGGGCCACATTGGCGCGGATATTGCGCACGCTCAGGCAGCCTTCGGTGAAGAGATACTGCTTGCCATAGGGCTCAAGCTCGGGGTTGATGAACACCAGAGGCATGATGCTGCGCATGGGCTTCTCCTCGCCGTTCACCATAATCATCTCCGGCTCGGTGCCTTCTTCCTCGTCCTCGGGAATATCAATGACAACCAGGCGGATATTGAGCCCCACCTGCGGGGCCGCCAGGCCGATGCCCTCGGTAGCGTACATGGTTTCGAGCATGTTCTCTACCAGGGTTTTAAGTTCATCATCAATATGCTCCACCGGGGCACATACTGCCCGGAGGACGGGGTCGCCGTATTGTCTTACATTCAGAAGCATGGTGTTTCCTGTCTGCGGGGATGCTCGCAGCCGCACTATTCTGCGGTCAGAAGCGCTGAATGTCAAGCCCAAACTGACGTTGTGGATGCTTGTCGCTCGCAGGAAGTTGTGGTATACCGAATCTTAATGGAAGCGCGTCCGACAGGAAAAGAATGCTGGCTGGTGTACCTGCTGGGTACTTTATTTACGTTCATGCTGATGCGTTACGGCTTTAATTCGCCAAGCGAAAGCATGCATCTGCGGGCAGCCTATGATTTGAATATCTATTATCTCATTGGTAATGGATGGATGCGGGGGCTGATGCCTTATGCGGATTTGTCCGATTTGAAGGGGCCTCTTGTTTTTCTGTTTCATGGGCTGGGGAGTGTGCTGACTCCCGGTAGTTTTCTGGGAATCTGTCTGTTGAATGCCGCCTTGGTCGGGCTTGGGGTGTTGTATGCCTATAAGAGTGCCCGGTTGTTCCTTCCTGCAGGCCTGTCATTTGCCGCTCTCGGGCTGTACTCCTGGCTTCTGCTTTATTATGAGTCTAACCCTGCGGAGCAGGTATGGGTTTTGCAGCATGTGACCCTGTATTTCCTGCTGCGCTGGGGAATGTCTGGCCAGACCGTGTTCAGAAATCGGGAGCTGTTCATCATGGGCGCCTCTGTGGCGATTGTGCTGCTGATGAAGTTTAATCTGGTAGCCTTCTGGGGACCGGTCTGCCTGCTGGCTTTGTGTGTATGCTTTCGCCGGGCCATGCTGTGGCTCAGCGTTGGTTTTGCTCTTGTTTTTCTGCCTGTTATCTGTTGTTTCTGGTGGCGGGGAGCCTTGTTGTCCATGTGGCAGGAATATGTGGAGCTGGCTATATCATACGGAAGCACCCCCTGGAGTGAATCTGCTTTGTGTCAGAAGCATGTTCTGTTGTTCAGCTGGTTTACGCCGGCGCATCTGCATGAGCGGGTGAATCTTTATCTTCTGGCTGTTGCAGGCTGTATTCCGTGCCTTTCCTGGCCGTTTCTGTGGCGCGTCTGCGGGGGGAAGAAGACCGTGTTGTGGGTGCTTATTGCGGCTTTTGTGCTGCAGGTTTATGCCGGCTATTCGGGGCCGTATGATTTCTCTCACTATGCGGTTGTATTTTACCCGTTCTGTTTTCTGAGTGTGTTGTGTGGTGTCAGCCTGCTGCACCGCTGGCCCCGCCTGGTGTATACTGCGGGCCTGGGTGCTGCCATGTTTATTCTTGGTGCAGCTGTTTCCCTGCCGCTGTATGTGAAGTATGGCCGCAGTTACAATGGCAATGCCCAGATGCGGGCTACCACTACGTGGCTTGTGGAGAAATTAACCAGCTCCGATAAGGATGAGCTGCATGTTCTTGACCCTGATCATTTTCTTCATATTTATCGGCTGACTGGCTCGCTGCCGGGTATCAGACATTTTGTCAAACCCATGGTACCCGGGGGCCTGGCGTTGTTTTACGCAGAGCAGGTGGAGTATATTCAGAGAAAACGCCCGAAATACCTGCTGGGGGCCACATGGTCGCAGGAGTGGTCGGATTCGATGGTTTCTTCAACCCAGGTATCGTACAAGAGGGTTTCACACGCAGAACTGGGGCTCCCTGCCTATCCTCCGCATGCCATGCGACCGGAGGTTGTGCTCTATATCCGCGAGGAATAAATGGGCCTGCCCGATAAACTCCAATTTTACCGCATCAATAAAGAGAGCCCCCCTGCTGGATGATGCATCCGGCAGGGGGACTGAAAGTTTAACAGGCTGAATCAGGCCTTGGCCTCATCCTTGGCAGGGGCAGCGGGCTTCTTGCCCTTCTTTTTGCCGCCCTTGCGGGGAGCGGGCTTGGTGGCAGGCTCCGGTGCGGAGTCGCCCTTGGGGAACCACACGGCGTTGTCGCTGGTCACCACGATGTAGCCTTGCTCCAGCAGCCAGATCATATCGGCCACATAGGGGGCGTGGGCATCAGTGGCAGCCTGGCGGCTGGCCTCGTCATCGCCGGCGGTTACACCGCTCAGCTCCGCGAACATCACTTCTGCCTTCTTGCCGGAGTTCTCCTTGGCCCAGGTCATGATAGCCATCATGCGGTCAGCCAGCACAGTGCCCTCGGGCAGGGTGCGCACGCGGCTGGGGCCGGTGAAGTGATTGCCATGCCACTTGTAGATGGGCAGGTGGTGGCGGGCCATGCCGTGGCAGAGGTTCGGAATGAGCATCTGCGGGAAACGGCGGGTCTTGTCGGAAAGAATGGCCATGTGGGCTGCAATGCCGGGGGAAAGTACGGCACGCGGGGTGGAACCATTGATGAATACCTTGTCCACCACTTCGTACACGCTGCTGTAGTGGTTGGCCAGGAAGTCTGCCTCCACAGCGCGCTGGTCCTCCAGCACGGTATCGGCTGCGCCCTCGCGGGTGGGCTTCCACACCGTCTTGTGGCTGGCGGCCTGCACCCAGGCGGCCACGGTTTCCTCGCTCTTATCCACGGAGATGCGGTTCTTGAACACATCCAGCGGCATGGTGGAATACTTGCTGCGGTACAGGTTCATGAGCGCTGCCTGGTAGCCGTGCCAGGTTACCGGGCCGATGAGTTCACCGCCCATGGAGCACACGGCCACGGCGTTGAACGTGCCGTTGGGGGCGTCTACCTCGATTTCTTCCTTCGTGTAAAGTTCTGCGAACCAGGGGGCCTTCCACATGTAGGCCACAGCCTCGGCTTCGGTAAGCCAGCAGGCCTGGTCACCCCTGGTGGAGTGGATGAGCATGGAGCCACCCTCCAGTTTCATGAATACCAGGTCGTAGCGGGCCTTGTCGCCCATGACCACGCGGGCCAGGTCGATGAGGGGAAGGGAGCGCTTCTGTTTCTGGATGTTGGATGCGAAGAGTTCCAGAATGCTGTTGGCCGGGCGAAGTTCCACACGGAAACCCTCTGCCGGTGCGGGGAGCTCGCGCTGGGGCTTGGGCTCGCGGCGGGAATCTCGCTTCTGCGGGCGGTCCCCCTTGTTGCCACGCGGTGTGCGGGGGGCATCGCTGTTTTCGCGGCGTTCGCGGTTGAACGGGCGGCGCTCACCGGATTCGCGGCGGCGCGGCGCGCGGGTCTCACGCAGTTCGCTGGTGAAAGCAGGGGTGCTGGCAGCGCCCGGGCGTGCCCAGGCCGGCCCGAACTGGAAATCTGCCAGGTCCGACAGATTGAGGGAATTGGTATTCCCCTGGTTCTTTTCTTCGCTCATGGATGGATTAACTGGTAACTGTTGAATAGACTACTCTGAAATGAACGCCAATGCAATCATTTTTTACACAGAACAGGCGAAAATAAGCGGAATTCGGCCACTTATTCCTCGACAAACTCCACACCCAGCAGGCAGATGTCGTCATCCTGCTGCACACTGCCGGTGAACTGGTGCACACCGGCCAGGGAAATATCCAGCATTTCGCGGATGCTCTGCGGGTTGCGCTCCTGCAGGAATTCCATAATCCGCGGGGCTCCCATCTCATCGCCGGTGGCATCCTGGGCCTCGGTGAGACCATCGGTGAAGAGCATGAGCTTCATGCCGTTTTCCAGGCGGATTTCGCTTTCGCGGAAGAGGGTGTTCTCCATGAGCCCGAGCGCCGGTGTGCGCGGAATGGCGGGCTGGAAAGCGCGGCCGTTGGTCGGCAGTACAATCGGTGCAGGGTGCCCGGCGCCTGCCAGGGTGAGGCGGCGGCGGTCCAGGTCCAGGTAGACGTAGCAGGCCGAGGCGAACATGGTGATGTTTGCCTGGCTGAAAATGCGGTACATCTGGCGGTTGAGGGAGGAAAGGAAGAGGGCGGGGGTGTCCGCCAGGTTGGCCAGCTGGGCCATGAGCCCGCGCATCATGGAGGCAATGAGTGCGGCGCGTACGCCATGGCCCATCACATCGCATATCAGCATGCCCACGCCGCTCTGGCCCACGGGGAATACCTCGAAGCAGTCACCGGCCACACCGGCAGAGGGAAGGTAGACATGGTGGAACATGGCCTTTCGGGTGCTGCCGCTGCTGTGCCGCCACTCGCGGTCGGGGATAAAGCCGTTCTGCAGAGCCTGCTGCACCTCGCGGGCCAGGTTTATCTCCTTTTCCAGAATCTTGTTCTTCTCATCCAGCTGGCGAGCGATGCGCTGGTACTTCTGCTGGGTTTCAATGAGTTTGGTAACATCACTGGAAATACCCACAATGCCCTTCACCGTGCCGTCTGCGGCGTACCAGGGGAATTTGGAAACCTTGCCCCAGGTGGATTTGCCGCCTTTCCATTTCTCATGGTGAATGCGGTTCAGGATGGGCTTGCCCGTGGCCATGATGTCGGCTTCTTCGGCACGGGCAATTTCGCACATTTCGGGGGCAAAGAAATTACTGTCGCGGCTGCCGATGAGGTCGGAAGGTGTACGCACCTTCATCTTTTTGGCGGTAGCCTCATTGGCAATCACGAATCGGGATTCGCGGTTCTTGAAGTAGATGTTGTCCGGCAGGTAGTTAATCAGTGTGCGGAAGAGGTCGCGGTCCTCCATGGCGTGCAAATCAGCCATCTTGCGGCGGGTGATATCCACCCACACGCCCACCAGGCGGCTCGGCTTCTTGTTCTCATCGAATTCCAGCAGGCCATTGATGCGTACCCAGCGCCAGGCGCGGCTGCGCTGGTTGAGCAGGCGCACCTCCACGCGCAGGGGCGCTGCGCCGGGGCGCGGACGGTCGATATAGCGTTGTATCGCGTTGGTGAAGAAGGCAACATCTTCGGGATGAATGGTCTTTTCCGGTTCGGTGAAGATGTTGGGCGCCCAGTCCTTCATCGTCATGCCCATCATTTTCACGCATTGCTCGGTGTAGAAAATCTCATCATTCTCAAACAACCAGCAGTACACCCCTTCCTCGGCAGCGCGCAACGCTTTGCGCACCATATCCCACACAAATACTCCGGGTACGGTGCGCTTCTCGTTGCTCTGCTCGGGATAATCGCTCATTTACCTGATAACATACCCATTTTTCGGGGAAATTTCAAGCAGAAACGGCGGAAAATCGGGAGAAAAATCAGTGCCAGTAATGCCACCAGGCCAAACCAAGCAGTACGAAGAGGACGCAAAGAGTGTAATTCAGGACGGTTCGCCAGCGGCGGGTCTTCACTTTGACACGTCGGGCAACGGAGAAGGGGAGAATCTTCCCTTCGCTGCCGATGTTGATACCCTTGGGGCTATTGTAAAGTTTCAGGAAGTATTCCTGCGTGTCGAGCTCCAGACATTCGCTGATGCCTGCCCAGGGCTGGAAGTAATGCCAGCCGGAGAGTCCCTGGATATGCAGTCCCCGCCGGGTATGCCGCGATTCGCTGCCCAGCCAGGTATCAACATCATATTCATCCCGGAAATCGCTGTGGCCGAACAGCACGAGTAATGCAGCCATGCCGAAACACCAGAGACAGAGCAGCATCAGCTCAGTTTCATTTGATGGGATAAACGGGAGAATCAGGCCGGCAGCGAGCCAGGGGATGCCCACCTTCAGATAAGCTCCGATACCGGGGGCTTCGGGCATATTCTGCAGGTAGGCCGGGTTGGTTACCGAGGCATCGTCATCATTGAAGCCGGGGGTGAGCAGGGACTGGATGCTGGTCAGTGCTTCATTTGCCGCTGCCGGGAGATGAAAGGGAATGCCCTCCTTTGTTTCGATAAGGATTCCATCTTCTGTGCGGGTGGCTTTCTCGATGCTGAGCCAGGGCAGGAAGATGCCGGGGCTCTCCGGGGCATCGCCGTAGAGCAGGATGCCTGTTCTGGTTCTGCGCCAGTGCGGGCAGTATTGCTGAATGCCATCCCATTTGGGAAGTCCCCTTTCGGAAATATACGTATTCCAGCTGATAGAGAGGCCTAACGCTGCACCCGGGGCGAACCAGAGAAGAAAACTGCAGTCCTTACACCAGGCGATGCCACCCGTGATAAGCCCGAGCACCAGTGAGGCGATGCTCCAGGTGAGGATGACGGAGCGTCTGCTTTCCGCCTGTTCTGTGAGCCGGTGAATCATCCGTTGTCCTTATCCGGGTAAGGGGTGCCGGTGGCCTCGGTGTGCTGCCAGCCGGGGAGAAGATGCTGCCAGAACGCGTAATGCTCGTTCTCCTGCTCCTCCTGCATGCGTTCAGGAGTCATGCGGAAGGGGTATACCTGTACGGGAACGTAGCGGGTGCCGGCTTTGAAGGCCTCATTCACCAGGGTGTAGATTTCCTCAATGCGGGCATCTGTCATGGCAAAGCAGCCTATGGACAGGATGCTGCCATGCACCATGATGAAGCTGCCTGTTCGCCCCAGACTGAGGTCGTAGGCATTCGGGTAGCCTATGTTGAAGGAAAGGTGGTAGCTGCTGCGCGGGTTCATGCTCCGGGGGTAGACCCGGTAGAAACCCTCCGGGGCCTGTTCATCGCCCTCGGCGGTTTTGGGCCCGAGGTCACCGCTCATGCCGAAGATGTGGTAGGTTTTCAGGATGCACCAGCTTTTGTCTGCCTCCTGCACCCAGAGCTCTAAATCGCGGTCATCCTTGATGATGCGGATGAACACCGGCTTGCCGAAATGCTCGCCGAACTCATCCAGCACGTTCTGCCGGGCGGTGGCCACGCGGTCTGTTGCTGCCTGGGAACTGCACATATTCAAGCCTGAGAAAAGCAGGGGAAGGGTGAGGGAAAGGGTAAGGGTGGATTTCAGCATAGCCGTCAGTTTGTGCGTTTCTCTTCCCACTCAGGCAGCTCATGCCCGATGAGCCAGGGGGTGTATTCCGCCGGAATCGGGGACTGAATGGCGATGCGTCTGCCATCTGCCGGGTGGTTGAACGCCAGACGCCAGGCATGCAGCATCAGGCGCCCGGGGCGGGCTTTCTGCCGCTGCGGGTGCGCATAGATGGGGTCACCGATGAGGGGATGCCCCAGGTGCAGCATGTGCACGCGTATCTGGTGGGTGCGCCCGGTGTGCAGGGTGCACATCACCAGCGAGGAATCCGTGGCGGCATCATAGTGCAGCACTTCCCAGTCCGTGATGGCGGGTTTGCCGCTGCCGGGGTTCACCACGGCCATTTTCAGGCGGTTGACGGGGTGGCGGCCGATGTTGGTGAACACGGTGCCTTTCTGCTCCTTCGGGCAGCCCTGGACCACGGCCAGGTAGATTTTGCCGGTGTCTCGCTCGGCAAACTGGGTGGTGAGGGAGAGGTGGGCCTGGTCATTCTTTGCTACCACGATGCAGCCGCTGGTGTCCTTGTCCAGGCGGTGCACGATGCCGGGGCGCTCCACACCGCCGATGCCGGATAAATCGCCGCAGTGGAAGAGCACGGCGTTCACGAGCGTGCCGTCCGGGTTGCCTGCAGCGGGGTGCACCACCATGCCGCTCTCCTTGTCGATGACGATGACGTGGCTGTCCTCAAAGAGCACGGAAAGGGGGATATCCTGCGGCAGGGCCTCGGCGGGTTCCGGCTCAGGGATGCTCACCTCGATGCGCATGTTTCGCTCCACCGGGGTCTTGGCCTTGCAGGCCTTGCCGTTCACGGTGATTTCGCCGTCCTTGATGAGGGCCTGAATGCGGGCGCGGGAGAGCTCCGGCAGCTGGGCTGCCAGATACTGGTCCAGGCGCGTGCCGAGCTGGTCTTCTACAATGATGAGCATGTTACATGCCGGTGGGGTTATCGATGAACACCGTGGGGAGCCCGAATTTCTCCTCCAGCAGCTGCCCCAGTGCCTTCACCCCGAAGGTCTCGGTGGCGTAGTGGCCTGCAAAGAGGATGTTGATACCCATATCGCGGGCGGCGTTGCTCACCCAGTGGTTCTCCTCACCGGTGAGATAGGTGCCGTAGCCTTTGGCGTGCATCTGGTAAATCTCTTCGCCCGCGCCACCGCTGCACACGGCCACACGTCCGGCAGGCTGGCTGCCATCGTGCACAATGCCCGTGACCTCGCCACCGGTGATTTCGGCGTATTTGGCGCGCAGTTCATCCACCGAGCCGGGGAAGAAGCCGGAAAGGCCGATGCTGGTGCCGTGGTAATCCACCTCCGGCTGCAGGTCGGTGAGGCCCAGCGCCTTGGCCAGACCGGCGTTGTTGCCCAGCTCCGGGTGCATATCCAGCGGCAGGTGGGCGGAATAGATGGCCAGGTTGTTGTTCAGGCAGGAAACGAGCTTCTGCTTCCACCAGCCCTTGACGGCCTGCAGCCCGCACCAGAAAATGCCATGGTGCAGCACCAGCAGGTCGGCGCCGGCGGCAATGGCATCGTCAATGCTCTTCTGGGAACCATCCACGGCCAGTGCCACCTTGGTGACAGTGCCGTTGTTTTCCACCTGAAGCCCGTTCATGGCCACGGATGCATCGCGCACCTCTGCTACGCGCAGGGTGGTATCAAGCAGGGTTACAATCTCAGAAAGGGGAGTATTCATAAATTATTCAGCGTTGCCGGGGTATACGGTGCGGTTGGCGATTTCCTTGTTCAGGCGCTGGTTGAACTCGCTGGCCATATCGTAGCCGCTGTCGCGCAGGTAGCGGCCCAGGGCGGCCACTTCCACCAGACGGCACATATCACGCCCAGGTGCCACGGGCAGGTTCAGGTGTTCCACCTCCACGCCCAGGATGTTGATATACTTGTGCTCCAGCCCCAGTCGTTCCATCTCGGTCATCTCTCCGCTGAACAGGTTGATGACCAGGTCGATGCGCTTTTCCTTGCGGTAGGCCTTCAGGCCGAAGAGGTTGGTCACATTGATGATGCCCAGACCGCGGATTTCGATGAAGCCGCTGCTCAGAGGCGGGGCGGTGGCAATGAGATCGCCACCCAGGTTGCGGATGCGCACCATGTCATCGGCCACCAGGGAGGAACCGCGTTCCACCAGACCCAGGGAGATTTCGCTCTTGCCCACGCCACCCTTGCCGGTGATGAGAACGCCCACGCCGCGCACGTCGACCATGCAGGCGTGCATGGTGGTGCTGTCCGCAAACTCATTCTCGAGAATGAAGGTGGCGCGGTTCACGAACTCCATGGTGAGCAGCGGCGTGCGGAACACGCAGACGTTGTAGCGGTCTGCTATGGCCAGCACATCTGCCGGTACATCCACCCCGCGGGCAAAGATGAGGCAGGGTGCATCCAGACTGCAGATATGATCCAGGCGTCCCTCTCGTTCTGCCTGGGTCATGGTGGCCAGATAGGCCATTTCTGCCGCGCCGAATACCTGGATACGCTCGTGCGCAAAGTAACCGAAGTAGCCCGCCAGTGCCAGACCCGGACGGTTGAATGCCGGCTGTACAATCGGGCGTGCCATGCCCAGCGGCGTGTTCAGCAGCTGCAGCTCCAGCGTGCTGCGGTATTTCTCATAAAACCGGCTTACCGGTACCTGTTCCACTTTGCGGACAATGGGCTTCTTCATTTGCAAGTGATTTTACATGAGAGCTCCCCGCGGGTCAAGGGATTTCATGGTCGTAAATGCAAGGGATGTGTAACCACTGCCCGGCAGGAGCTTTATTCACCTGCATCGAAATCTGCCTGTGGCAGAGGAATTTGCCTCTTGCGAGGCATCTGAATCCACCCTGCAGGTGGTCTGAATTGCCGCGTTAATACGCAGCAGTGATGGGCTGTTGCTCCTATCACGCATTATAGAGCGCCCAGCGGAGATACTTTAGCGATTCGCCCCAGATTTTGCGGCTGGTGCTGCCGAGCACTACCACGATGACGGCGCGTCCACCGCTGGAGGCGCAGGAGATGAGACACTTGCCGGCCAGGTTGGTGTAACCGGTTTTCATACCCTGCACCCAGGGGTGGGAGGTGAGCAGGCGGTTGGTGGAGCGAATCATGCGCACAGAACCATTGTTGCGGCGCAGCTCATATGCGGGGATATTGATCATGCTGCGGATGGTCTTGTTGTTGTATGCGTAGCAGGCGGCCAGGGCCATATCATAGGCGGTGGAGTACTGCTGGGCGGGCAGGCCATTCGGGTTGGCAAAGTGAGTGTTGTGCATGCGCATGCGCTTGGCGCGGGCATTCATGCGGGCTACAAAGGCCTCCACGCTGCCGGCGCAGTCACGGGCGAGCGATACGGCCACGTCATTGAAACTGCCGGTAAGCATGGCCTGCAGCAGGTCGCGGCGGGAGTATTGCTCGCCGGCTTTCAGATTCAGGCGGATGGGCGGCGCCAGACGGTCGGAGGCCTTGATGGTCACCATCTTGTCCAGGTCCTTGGTATCGCAAACGCAGAGGGCGGTAATGATTTTCTGGGTACTGGCTACCTGGCGACGCGTGTTGGCGTTGTAGCCGTAGAGCACATTGCCGTTGTATGGGTCAATCACACACACGGCAGCGCAGTCTGGGCGGGGCGCCGGTGTCTCCGGGGTGCGCAACGGGCGGGTGGGATTCAGGCTGCTGTGGTAGGGGCGGCGTACGTTTCTGGCGCCCTGGGGAATTGGTGCCGGTTTGTGCCCGGTCATGGGCTGGTTCTGGCGAACAAAGGCCCCTGCCGGAGCAGTGGCAGCAATCAAGGTGCAGATCGTCAGAAGTAGGGCAAGGAAACGCATGGCGGGGGAGTCTATGTCAGCCGTGCATTATTTGCAAGCCTAAACTGCAATTATGCCACGGGAGTGAAACGACCACCCGGCTGGGGGAGGATGCGCCGCTCAATCTGCAGGCGCATGAGAAGGGGAGTGATGCTGTGGGCTCCCTTGCCCAGGGCGGAGCAGAGGGCATCCAGCGTATCATGCCCGGCGCGGAGGGCGACCAGCAGTTCGGCCGTGTCATCGCTCAGGGGAGCTGATGCAGCAGGTTGGGATGCGGGGGCTGCAAAGAGCTCCATCTGCTGCGGGGACTGGTTCCAGCCCATATCGGCCAGCAGCTCGGCGGGCGAGGTGCAGAGGGTGGCGCCATCGCGAATGAGGGCATGGCAGCCGGAAGAGCTTATCTGGGTGATAGGGCCGGGAATTGCGAATACGCTGTTGCCGTATTCACTGGTGGCCATGCTGGCGGTGTGCAGCGAGCCGCTGCGCTGCGGCGCCTCCACCACGAGAGTGGCGCGGCTCCAGGCGGCCACAATGCGGTTGCGCTGCGGGAAGGTGGTGCGCGCCGGGCGCATGTACATGGGAAACTCACTCACCAGGGCGCCATGCCCGGCACAGATGCAGTCTGCCAGTTCGGCATTTTCCTGTGGGTAAAGCTCTGCCATGCCGAATCCCAGCACGGCAATGGTGCGGCCGCCGGCATCAAGCGCGCCCCAATGGGCGGCGGTGTCGATACCGCGTGCCAGGCCGGAGATGATGGTGCAGCCGGCATCTGCCAGTTCTCGGCCGAACCGGCGGGCGGTGGTGCTGCCGTAGGGCGAGGCCTGGCGCGTGCCCACAATGGCCACGCTGCGCTCATCATCTGCTGCAATCCAGCTGCCCCGCACATAGAGCACAATGGGTGGGTCGCTCATGCGGCGGAGGGCGGCCGGGTAGTCACTGTCCAGAATCGTGACCACCCGCACGCCGTAATCTGCAGCGCATTGGATCTCTGCCCGTGCGTTGGTGCAGTTCCGCCAATCGGCAATGGCTCTGGCCAGCCTGGGGCCAATGCGGGGCACCATGGCCAGCATGTTCTCCGGGGCGTTGAGCACAAGTTCGGCACTGCCGAAAAATTCCAACAGCGCTTGAATCCTCATAGACCCGAGACCGGGAATGAGGTTGAGGGTTACAAGGGATTCAAGCGGTGTGAGCATATGGGAGAATTAACGTTCTACAGTGAAGTCCAGCCCCAGGTCGAGGGACGGCACGGAGTGCGTCAGGCAGCCGAAGCTCATGAAGTCCACGCCGGTCTCGGCCGCGGCCGGGGCCGTGGCGAGGGTGAGACCACCGGAGGCCTCGAAGTAGGGCTTGCAGTTCTGGCCGCGCATTTCCACAGCCTTGCGCATGTCATCGTTGCTCATGTTATCCAGCAGGATGTAATCCACGCCGTTGAGCTTCAGGAATGCCTCCACCTGCTGCAGGTTATCGGCCTCCAGCTGCACTTCCACGCCGGGGCGCTCGCTCTTCAGCTTGTCGATGCAGGCTTGCAGGTGGCCGGTGTCGCCGTCGGTCATGAGATGGTTATCCTTCACCATGGCGCGGTCATACAGACCCAGGCGGTGGTTGTTGCCGCCGCCGTGTACCACGGCAGCTTTCTCCAGCAGACGGTAGCCGGGGGTGGTCTTGCGGGTATCCAGCAGCTTGCAGTCGGTGTGGGCAATGGCCTTCACATACTTGTGGGTCATGCTGGCCACGCCGGAAAGACGCTGAATGAAGTTGAGCGCGGTGCGCTCAGCCCCCAGAATGGACTGGGCCTTGCCTTCAATCATCATGACCACGGCGCCGGGGGAAACTTCATCGCCATCGTTCAGGTATACCTCTACCTTCAGCGTGGGGTCCACGGCCTTGAACACGGCGCGCGCTACCTCTACACCGGAGAGAACACCCTGGGTACGGGGGCGCAGCAGGGCGCGTGCCTGCAGTTCTGCGGGTACAAAGTAAAGCGAGGTCACGTCACCATCGCCAAAATCTTCATCGAGCGCCAGCTTGATGAGCGCTTCCATATTGTCAGATACCTTAGTGTGGCTCATGCCGCCCATAATAGCTGCCTTGCCAGCAATTGTAAAGGCTGAAATACGTTAACCCCGGCACCGCACATGTGTCCCAAAGATTTCACATTTGACTGCATTATCAACACCGTTTTGGAGCCAGCCCCCCCTCTTTATGCGCTAAAGCTGGCGATTTGTGGGAATGATGGCTCGCGTCAGCGAGCGGAATTTAGAACCCGCGTCAGCGGGTGTTAGCCAGTAGCCCAGCGTGCAGCCGCGCAGCGGCGGAACGCTGGGTAACAAGTAAATAAGAATCAGAACCCCGGAGCGTAGCGGAGTGGGTGGCAGCCTGTCACGGCGTAGGGTGTCAACCCGGAGACGGAAGGCTATGGCTTAATATATTAGCCGCGATTTCTGCCACCCGCTCACTTCGTTCGGGGTTCATTTTGTTTACTTAGCTAACCCAGGGTTCCGCCGCTGACGCGGCTGCACCCTGGGCTACCATCTACCGCCCTCCGGGCTCAAAATTCCGCGGGCTTACGCCCGCCTGACCTCAAAACTTCGTACTTCCCACTTCGTCATTCGTACTTTCACAAACTCCCATTTGGCGCAGCAATCCTTGGGATACATGTGCCGACACCGGTTTTACAAAATGGCCCTTGTCCCAAAACGCGGTCCCCGCAGCTTGTGTTGCTGCGGGGGCCGGGGGATTTCTGAAGCTGGGGAAAATCAGATGCAGGTGGGCACCACCTGCTTGCGCTCGCCGTTCACAATGACGGTGACCGGGGCGGGGGCAGGTGTGGTTGTGGTGAGCGTGTAGCTGGTGACCTTGCCGTCCTTCCATTCCATATTCACGGTGATATTGCCGCGGGCGCGGATGCCCTTCACCTTACCGTCCTTCCAGGCGGCGGGCAGGGCGGGGAGCAGCTCAATGGCCTCAGCGTGGCTCTGGATGAGCATTTCGCTGATACCGGCAGGCATGCCGTAGGTGCCGTCCATCTGCATGGGCGGGTGGTTGCCGAAGAGGTTATCCAGCACATTGTAGCGCAGGTAGTGCTGCACCATGCTGTAGGCCTTGTCGGCGTTGCGGAAACGGGCCCACAGGGCGGTGCGCCAGGGCCAGGTCCAGCTGCGGCGGTTATCTGCGGTGAGACCGCGCAGCTCCAGGCTCTTCATGGCAGCCTTTGCCAGCTCGGGGGTCTTCTCCATGGAGATGATGGAACCGGGGAATACACCGATGAGGTGGGATGTGTGGCGCTGGCCCTTCACCATGTTCGGGCGGTCCACAATCCATTCCTGGAGGTAGCCGCCGCTGCCGATGCGGTCGCGCACCAGACGGTCGCGCTTCTCTGCGAGGGATGCAGCCCATTCAGCATCCACGCCGAGGATGGCTGCGGCCTTGATGGTGTTATCGAAGAGTTCCCAGATGAGCTGCTGGTCGTGGGCGCAGCCGTCTTCCAGCGGACCCCATTCGTGAGACCAGCCCATGGGGCATACCAGGGAACCGGCCTTGATGGCCTTGAGCTCCGGATGCTTTTCCGCGGTAAGTTCCTGCACCGGAGCGCCTTCGTGTTGCTGCGTGCGCAAGCCCTTGCCTTCGGCTCCGATTTCGCGGAGCTCATCCTCCCAGAAATGGCAGATGTTCTTAAGCATGGGATAGGCTACTTCGCGCAGGTAGGTCTTGTCCTGGGAGTACTGGTAGCGATCCCAGATATGCAGGGCGTACCAGGCATTGACCGGGGGATTCCACTTAATCCAGCCGCCACCGCCCCAGGGGTTCTGGGAGATGCGGGCTGTCCAGCCGCGTACATGTAACCCGAAATGCTTGCGGGTGCTATCAGCAAGCGGGGCCTCCATGCTGCGGATGAAGTCGATGAGCGGCTGGTGGCATTCGGCCAGGTTGGTGACTTCTGCCGCCCAGTAGCACATCTGGAGGTTGATGTTATTGTGGTAATCGCTGGCCCAGGGGGCGTGTACCTTGTTGTTCCAGATGCCCTGAAGGTTCACCGGCAGATTGCCGGGCTGGGAGCCGGCTATGAGCACATAGCGACCGTAGTTGTAAATGAGCTCTTCCAGATCCGGGTCTGCCGGGGTAAGCTGGCGGTCGTAGCGGTTGCGGTAGGAGGTCAGGCGCACATCCGTGGGCTCCTGGGCAAGCGGGCCTTCTGTCTGCCCGAAATCCACGCTCATGCGATTGTAGTATGCGGCAAAATCCTTCTGGTGCTCGGCGCGGATGTCCTCAGCACTCTTGCCGGAGATCTGCTGCATCACTTTGTCATTTCGTGAGGCTGGGGATGCTCCTTTCCACCCCTTAGAGAAATTCTGTTCATAGTCTGTGGCCATGCATACGTAGATGACCAGGGCATCTGCGCCCTCTACGCGAATGTAGGGAAGCTGGGAGACCTGCGGAACGGGCATCTGGTAATCGCGCTTCCCCTTGTAGGCCACCTTTACATTTCCTGGGGCTTCCTGCAGTATAACCTTGCCTCCCCTGGCTTCGATAGTGAGGCGGCCTTCGAACTGCTGGCCATTTTCCAGCGTGCCGCTCATGATGATGGTGTTGTCCTTGCCCAGCTTGTAGGTCACATTGTGGTAGGGAGTAATGGCGATATCTGCCGTGATATTGCCGGGCTTATCGGCCTCTGCTGTGTAGAGAATGACATCATCCGGGCGGCTGGCAAAGCAGCGGCGGGTGTGGCGTATGCCTTGTGCCGTGAAGCTGGTGCTCGCCTCGCCTTTTTCTAAATCCAGGGCCCGGGTGTAATCGGTGGTTTCTCCTGCGTATTCAAAGGCTACGTAAAGGTTGGCAAAAGGTTGGTAACTGCCAAAATCATTATTCCCGGCTTTGGGTCCATAAACATACCTTGTCCCGTTGAATGGGGAATTGAGCCCGCCGGACCACAGGCTCACCTCGTTGAGCACCACACAATCCAGACGGTCACCGCCGTATATTGTGCCGCCAATACGCCCATTGCCCACAGGCAGGGTCTGGCTCTCCCAAGTGTCTTTGTTCTTCTTGCCTGGCAGGTTACCTGTTACATGCGGCGCAGCTGTCCAGGGCAGCGGTGTTGCTGTGATTTCGGCTGGTTGTTTGTACCACAGGTGGTCAGAGGAGCTGAGCTCTGCCAGTGTATTGGAAAGGCACGTTGCTGTAGATAAACCAATAAGAGCGAGGATGTTTTTCATGATGCTTTATTGTTGTGTATGAATGCGGGATAGGTACGGTTTGCCGTTCCTCTGTCCCCCGGGGAAAGGTGGTTTTTGCCCCGGCTCTTCTGCCGAGGGGGCAGAAGATGCATATGCTTTACTTATACTATCATGTCAAATTCATTAGTCAAGCTCGCATTTTTAGGCTCTATGTTGCTTGTATGTGCGTTTGCAACGCCGGGGCCCGGGGTGTGAGATGAAATGTTCTTCTCCTCATAATAAGAAATTGCCCCGCCGGGCACACGACTTCCCGGCGGGGCGTTTTACTGCAATACACGTTACAGCACAACAATTATCGGCGCATCAGAACGACAGAACGGTCTGCACACCCCAGATGCTTTCGTGGCTGGTGCTGCGGTAGGCCGGGTTCTGGATGAACTGGTAATGGGGCATGAGCTTCAGGTAATCATTCAGTTGCAGACTGTAAGTGATTTCCAGTACCTGTTCGTACTTGTGGCCTTCGCGTCCGTTTTCTTCGTCGATGTAGGCGGGGGACTCATCATTATTGATGGCACCGCGGAAAATGCCGTAGGAAATGCCCAGGAAATCATCCTCACGGCTGGGGATGAGTTTCAGGTGGGTACCCATGCTCAGCTCAGCGGCGTTGCCCAGCTCATCATAGCGGGCAATACCGGTGCGGGCATAGACGGTGCAGGCATCGCACAGGGTGTATTCGATGCTGGCGCCTACGCCCCAGTTGCGCTGGTTGCTTTCGCCATCATTATCAATGTGCTGGTAGAACGGGGTGAGACGGAAAGTGGCATCGCCATCGGCAAAGATGTGGCCCCATTCACCCACTACCAGGTAGCCGTGACCATCGCTGAATTTGAAGGGATTGCTGCGGTAGTCGGAATCGGTGCGGGAGACAGCGCCCATGATGTAATTGCTCTCGTTGAGCTCCTGCTGAAGAATCACGCCCAGGTTGGCATCTGTGAGGGGGACAATGGAGGTGTTCACAAAAGAGTAATTCACGAAGCTGGAGAATGAGTCATTTGCAATGCTCACGCAGTCAAAATAGTTGGTGAGATTCACCATGCCGCCGATGACGCAGCTTTTCCCGCTGTTGAAATAGTGCATCACCGCCAGTTCCGGAATCACGGCCTCAGCCGGGCCATAGACATCTGTATGCACCCAGGAAACGCTACCGAAGCCGTCGCAGAAGTGGCTGCTCTTTTTGGCTGAGCGGCCATCCAGTGCCCAGGAGCCGGAAAGCTCGGCGCGTAGCCATGTGCCGCCGCTCACGCTGTTCTCAATGATTCGCTGGTTAAGTGCGGCATGAAGGAGGAAGTAGTTATTGTGGCGGTTGGTGCCGGGAATGGCGTTATCCGTCTGCCAGTAGCCATAAGCGGCATCAGCATACCACTGGGTGCCGTATTTCTCGTTGGCGGTGATTTTATAAGCTGGGTCACCTTCCTCGGGGATGAACATATTGATTCCCTGGAGAAGTTCTCCTGCCGTAGGCTCTGAGGTTTCGCCTGCGATCACGGGCAGGGCTGCCAGCCCGGCCAGTGCCATTGCGATGATGTTCGTTTTTTTCATGATGTGGTTCTATGTGTGTGTGGCGGGTAGCGGGTCAGGGGCGGGGGCGCTTGTTCTGCTGGTGGCAGTTGCCGTGGCAGCTTCCGCACCCCCCGGAGCAGCAGTCTCCTCCTTTCTTCTTCCTCAGGCATGAGCGCAGGGCAAGTCCGCCCAGCACCAGCAGAATAAGAATAATGATGAAGTCCGCCATGAGTAAATGTCTGTTATAATTAATTCTTGTTGGTGTGAGGATTCGGGCGCACAGCCTGAATGACGATGAGCAGGCTCAGAATACCGGCCAGAATCTGGGCGCTGCCCAGTGTGCCGTTGATGAAGTAGAGCCCGAGCTGGTAGGTGATGAAGGAGACAATGTAGGCCCAGAGGGTCATGTAGCCGATGGCGAACCAGGTCCAGCGGTTGCTGTTCATTTCGCGGCGGATGGCACCGCAGGCGGCAAAGCAGGGGGCGCACAGGATATTGAAGAGCATGAAGGAGAGGGCGCTCAGTGCCGTGAAGGCTCCGGCTGCACGTACATTTCCGGCCACGCCGCTGGTTTCCTCATCTTCCTCCACCTCGGGGAAGAGGAAGGCCGTGGCGGCATTCACATAATCCATGAAGCTCTTTTCTCCTTCTTCAACGGCGGCTGTTTCTTCCTCGGCTTCTCCCTCTTCTGCTGCGGCTTCAGCGGGCAAGGTGGTGCGGGCGGCAGGGTCGCATTGCCAGGCAGCCATTGTCAGAGCGCTCAGTGCATTGGTCTTGGTGATGTCAAGGCTGCGGGGCAGTTCCTCCTCAGCAGCGGCTTCGCCTTCTGCTGCGGGCTCTTCCTGGGCGGGGTAGAGCACACCGAAGGTGCCCACCACGTTTTCCTTGGCGATAAGGCCGGTCACCGTGGCTACGGCGGGTTTCCAGTCGCCCCATCCCAGCGGGGTGAAGAGCGGGGCAAAGGTGTTGCCGGTGTCGGCCAGCATGCTCTGTTCCACAGCAGCCTCGTTTTCGGCGGTGTTCAGGTATTCAAACTTCCAGGTGTAGTTCGAGAGTGTCCAGATGAGGGCGGAGGCCAGGAAGATGACGGTGCCTGCTTTCTGCACGAATGATTTGCAGCGTTCCATGGCACGCAGGTTGATGTTGGCCCCCTGCGGCATGTGGTAGGCGGGCATTTCCATCACAAAGGGATTGTAGCCGCCGGCAAACATGTGCATCTTGCGCAGCATCATGCCGCCCAGAATGACGGAGCCGAAGCCGGTGAAGTAGGCAATGGTGGCCACGGTGGCAGTCTGGCCAATCATGGCGCCGATGAGGGCCAGAATGGGGAGCTTGGCACCGCAGGGCACAAAGGTGGTGAGCATGATGGTCATGCGGCGGTCCTTCTCGTTTTCGATGGTGCGGGTGGCCATGACCCCCGGAACACCGCAGCCCATGCTTACCATGAGCGGAATGACAGATTTGCCACTCAGGCCGATGGCGCGGAAAAGGCGGTCCAGCATGAAGGCTACGCGGGCCATGTAGCCGCAGTCTTCCAGAATGGACATGAGCAGGAAGAGTACAGCCATCTGCGGCAGGAAACCGAGCACAGCGCCCACACCTGCCACAATACCATCGGCAATGATGGCTTGCAGCTGCTCGCTGCATTCCAGTGTGCAGCGCCCCAGCATGCCCACGCCGAAGGAGAGCAGGCTGAGCAGCACGAACCAGGTGGAGAATTCGCAGCGGCCGGCGCGGCCATTCAGCTTCATCGGTTTATAGCTGAATCGGTGCGTGCGGCTGCCGTAGCCGTTGGCCCCCTGGGTGCCGGGCTTGAACAGAGCCATGAGGAGCAGGGCGGCATTGGCCAGCCACAGCGCCCAGAGCAGCACCTGGTGCAGCACGCCCGGCAGGTGCGGGCACACGTATTCCAGAATGAAAGGGGCTACCATGATATAGAGCCAGGCGCCGTTCATGTTCAGGTCATGCAGGCGGCGCAGCATGGCGGGAAAGACCAGAATCATGGCCAGTACGGCGCTGAACATGGTCAGTGCTTCCACCCCGGCAGCCTCGCTGCCGATGAATCCGGCCAGCCAGCCACCTACCACGGGGCCGAAGAGCACATCGTTTGCCCAGCTGGTTCCCCAGTCGCCCACGGTGTTGATGGAAATATAATAGATGGCATACATGATGCCCACAAAGATGAGCGGACCGGCAAAGCGATTCGTGAGCACGGCATCCACGCGCTGGGAGAAGTTGTCCTTGTGCCCTTTCTGCACCAGCACCTGCGGAATGAAGGCGCAGATGGCATCATATCGGCTGCCGGCGATGATGGAGGATACATCGTCATCCATGGCGGCTTCCAGTTCCATGCGCCAGTCCTCCAGCGCGTGGGCTTTCACTTTGCTCACGCCTTTCTGCAGCAGTTCCTCGCCCTCCAGCATCTTGATGGCCTCGAATCGGTTGGCACCGTATTCCGCCATGACCTGGGCTACGGCTTTCTCTACCGGCTCAGCGTATTTCAGGGTGGCCGGGGCAGGGGGCGGCTCTGCCAGCATCAGGCGGATGAGCTCGGCAATGCCGGTCTGCTTCAGCGCACTGACGGCCACCACCGGGCATCCCAGCTGGCGGCTCAGCGCTGCGGTGTCGATGCGCATGCCGCGCTGCTCCAGCAGGTCGCACATGTTCAGGGCCACTACCATGGGCAGGCCGGTTTCCATGAGCTGGGAGCTCAGGTACAGGTTGCGCTCCAGGTTGGTGGCATCCACCACGTTGATAATCATGTCCGGCTTTTCCTCCAGCAGGTACTGGCGGGACACGACTTCCTCCGGCGAATAGGGGGAAAGGGAATAGATGCCCGGCAGATCCTGCAGCTCGATTTCCTCGTGCTCGGTCAGCTGGCCGCCCTTGCGGTCCACGGTCACTCCGGGCCAGTTGCCCACATACTGGTTAGCGCCGGTCAGTTCGTTGAACAGCGTGGTCTTGCCGCTGTTCGGGTTGCCGGCCAGTGCAATGTATTTCTTCATGTGTGTGTGTGCTTAAATGCTTTCTACCTCCACGCAGGCGGCCTCTGCTTTTCGCAGGGATAATTCAAAGCCTCGCACGGTCATCTCAATCGGGTCGCCGAAAGGTGCCATCTTCAGCACCTTTACCTCGGCATTCTTGGTCAGTCCCATATCCAGGATGCGCTGGCGCAGCGCTCCTTCTCCGTGTACTCGCACAACTCGTACCGTGCGGCCTATTCTGACCTGGTTTAATCGTAAATACGCTTTTTCCATGCTTGTGTTAGTCTGGACTAATTTGGAAGACAGGCGAAGTTTAGGTTAAGCTAACACTTTTGTCAACCTCTTTTTCTGACTTTTTGCCTTCTCTGGGTCTGTTTCAGATTTGCTGGTAGAAGGTACGAGAGGTTTTGTGCATTCTTTGAAGCCTCAGGAAGTAAACTTGTCGTAGCTTCAGGAACAAATACCTCTCATCAAACAAGCCGCATGCCTTGGCCTGTATCCGCTTGATGGCTGCGTTGGCCGATTCTATTCGGGCTGAGTTTAT
>JBGUSR010000051.1:0-83294 GCA_045132635.1 Akkermansia sp. | reverse complement strand
AAATAGAACTATGGCAGCTCCGAAACGCAGAACGTCCAAGATGAAGCAGCGCTCCCGCCTGGCCGCCCAGGCCTGGAAGGCTCCCAAGCTCGGCAAGTGCCCGAAGTGTGGCGCAGCCGTCCCCGGTCACACCGCTTGCCCGCAGTGCGGCACCTACAAGACCCAGAGCGGTGCTGAGGTGATTGTGAAGCTTGTTGACTAATTTCACAAGCGCTCATTCATAAGCAACAAACCTTTTAAGCAATGCCCCATACTTTCGAGTATGGGGCGTTTTTGTGTTGACATCATCCACTTATCTGATAGAGTAGAGTCAAGTATTTTTCATACAAACCCTTTTCTTATACATGAAGCTCGCACTCGATGCAATGGGCGGCGATAACGCGCCGCAAATCAATGTGGATGGCGCGAAACTGGCACTAGCTCAGGTTCCCGCGCTGGAAAAGATTTACATGGTGGGTGATGAGGCCACTGTACGCGCCTGCTGCGAGGCCGCCGGCATTGCCAACCACCCGAAGATTGAGTTTGTGCACGCCCCCGAGGTGGTCACCATGGAGGAAAGCGGCATCATGGCTGTGCGCCAGAAGAAGAAGTCTTCCATGAGCATCGCCGTGGATCTGGTGAAGAACGGTACAGCAGATGCCGTGCTCTCCGCCGGCAACACCGGCGCCGCCGTGGCAGCCAGCACCATCAAACTGCGCCTGCTGCCGGGCGTGGAGCGTGCCGGCATTGTATCCCCCCTGCCCGCCGCACACGGCAATGTGCTGGTGAGCGACACCGGCGCCAACCCGGATGCCAAGCCCAGCCACATGGTAGGCTACGCCGTGATGGCCGCCCTTATGTCCCGCTACGTGTACAACCGCCCGAACCCGAAGGTGGGCGTGATGAGCAACGGCACAGAGGACTGCAAGGGCAGCGAAACCTCTCTCAAGACTTACGCCCTGCTCAGTGAGCTGAACAAGAAGGGCCTGCTTCCCTTCGAATTCGTAGGCAACACCGAAGGCCATGACCTCTTTGAACACGGGCTCGACGTAGCCGTGACCGATGGTTTCACCGGCAACATCCTGCTCAAGTGCGTGGAAAGCACCGCCAAGTTCTTCTCCCACACTATGAAGGCCGCCATCAAGAGCAGCGTGGTGGCCATGCTGGGCGCACTGGGCATGAGCAGCGTCTTCAAGACCCTGCGCAAGCGCATGAGCGCCGATGCCGTGGGCGGCAGCCCCCTTATCGGCGTGAATGGTCTTTCCATCATTGCCCACGGCTCTGCCACCGGCGTGGCCATCCTGAATGCCATCCGCATGGCATGCGATATGCACGGCAACAACATCAACGACGAGATTGTGAAGTACATGGGCACCATCAACGAGGCGCTCAAGGATATCCAGACCGCCGAGTAAGGAACAAGTTTCCCCTTAAACACAAAAAGGAGTGCAGCAATGCACTCCTTTTTTGTGTTTAAGGCCTTGTTGAGCACAAAGATTTGACTGGCGGTCGATGCCAGCGGATTTTGAGCCCCGCAGAGGCTACTGGCTATCACCCGCTGGCGCGGGTTCTAGTCCAGCTTGATTTTCAACATGCGGCAGGCACCGACATAGCAGGTCTGGTAATCCAGCTTGCCGTTGGGAAGCGTGGGAATATATTTCACCGGCAGAATATGCCTGGGAGC
Organism: Akkermansia sp.; assembly: GCA_045132635.1. Classification (GTDB taxonomy): domain Bacteria; phylum Verrucomicrobiota; class Verrucomicrobiia; order Verrucomicrobiales; family Akkermansiaceae; genus Akkermansia. The sequence continues at coordinate 81,631 of JBGUSR010000051.1, read as the reverse complement.
CCAGCTGGCCGGCAAGTGCAGGTTGGTAACCCCGTAACGCAGGGTCAGGTAATCAGAAGGAATCACTTCCTTGTGCAGGGTGGAAAGCACAACCAGCTCCTCGCCACCCGTGCGGCTCGGCACACTGACAACAGCGAGCTTGCGCTCGTTATCCTCCTGCGGCACATTGAATATCTTGTACAGAATTTCCTCCAGCTGCACGTGGGGAATCATCTCATCACCCATCTGGGTGAAACGCACCCGGCGTCCCATCACGGTGAGCAGGCCATCCGGCGACATGTAGCCCACATCGCCCGTGCAGAACCAGTCGCCATGCATGCGCGGGGAATCCTCATTACTGATTCCCAGGTACTGGCGGGTAACCGCAGGTCCCTTGAGCCAAATCAACCCCGGACGGGAGGGCGTGGCCGAAGGCTCGGGAGTATACAGGCCGGTGATACGCACCGCCACGCCCGGCAAGGGCGCACCCACACTTCCCTTGCGGGCAGTGGGCAGCATGAGGCGCGTGGTCTCCGGCGCCGCAGGCGCAGGCATGGAAGCCGCCACAAAGGGCAGCGCCTCTGCCGTGCCATAACTCTCCAGCAGCTGAATGCCATAGTGCTGGTGGGCCGCCTCGGCAAGCTCTGCCGAAAGCTTGGCCCCCACACTCAGGCAATACTGCAGAGAAGAAAGAACGCGGCCATCCTTGGCAGCCTTCAGCATGGCACGAATACCCGCGGGCGTGTTGGCCACAAAGGCCACAGCATGCTGCTGCACCAGCGTGCAGAGCCGCTTGCCCGCAGAGGCCATGGGATAGGTCACCATATCAAAGCCCCCCAACAAGGGCAGCAGAACACCGCAGACAAGGCCAGCAGGCATATAAGCCGGCAGCACAGAGAGCAGCACATCATGCCCGGCACCCAGCTGCAGACGGCAGCGCAGGCTGATAACCGCTGCCAGCAGCATGCGGTATGTCACCGGCACGCCCAGCGGCTTATCCTCTGTGCCGCCTGTAAAGTGAATGGAGGCCACATCCTCCGGCTCCGGGCTCGCCACATCCGCATGCTGCATCAGCTGCTGCGGCGTCCGCCACTTACCCAGCGCCGTCCAGGCCTTCAGCTTCCAGGTACCCTGCTCGCCCAGCTCCTCATCCAGGTAGATAAGGTCGCGGGAGCGGGGCCAGGCGAACTGGCGCTGCATGTTGGTAAAGCGGGTATCGGTGATGAAGCGGGTGAGGCCGGCCGTCTTCACCATGTGGTCAAACTGCTCCGGCGTGGCGGTATAATTGATATTAACCGCAGTCACCCCCGCCAGAAGGCAGGCCAGGTTGGCAATCACCCCCAGCTTACCGGGCGGCAGAATGATACCTATGCGCTCGGCAGCAGAGTGGCGCTCGATGACGCCGGTCGTCATCACCGCCGCCGAAAGCAGGTCCCGATACGTGAGCTCAGAATCATCCACACCATCCAGCAGGCGTCTCTCCGGGTGGCGCAGAATGGCCTCCACCAGCATCTGCGGCAGACAGGGATGCTCCAGCATGGGATGCCGCTGCAGCTGCGCCACCTGGGCGCTCATCCAGGCAGCCTGCACGCGGGCGCCCAGCTGGTGCCCGGCGCGCACGGGCGGGCAAAGGGAGATATGCAGGCAATCATACGGTTCGCACGTGGTGATGGCAGCGTCGAAATAGTGGTTATACATGCCCACATACACCGGCATGGCATGCAGCGGGGTGCTGTCAAACAGGGAAAGCAGATACCCCGGTACATCTGCCAGGCTGGCAGGAGACTGCAGGGGGCGCCCGGGCAGCAACACAACATGGCGGCCGGACTCCAGATACTGGCGCACCTTGGAAAGCACGTAATCACGCCCCTGCTGGTTAATGGAGCAGGAAAACCCCGTGGGCTGGGTCTGCTGTATGTGGCTCATGATAGCCTCACCTGGCCCGACAGAAACCTCCACCATCCAGGCCACGCGGTTCCTGCCGCCAAGTGCCTTCTCCAGCTCCAGCATGGTGGTCAAATCCACACGATTCGGCACCACCAGCATAGGCTGTGCCGGCACGTTATCTACTCCTTCTATACGAATTTCACTCATAATGCAGCTGGTTGCCCGGCCAGTTTACCACAATGCCCACCGCTATGCCAACGCAAAATACTTCATTATGCAAAAATCCCCTGCCCCGGAATGACCAGAGGCAGGGGATTTGCAGAAAAAAGCAGATTCAGATTTACTTGATGAGGCCGAGCTCCTGGCCAGCCTGAGCGAAGGCGGCAATGGCGCGGTCGAGCTGCTCGGTGGTGTGAGCAGCGGAAATCTGGGTGCGGATACGGGCCTGTTCCTTGGGCACCACGGGGTAGAAGAAGCCCATGGCGTACACGCCGAGCTCCAGCAGGCGGTTGCTCATGCGCTGGGAAAGAGCAGCATCACCAATCATCACCGGCACAATGGCGTGGCCAGCACCTGCGAGGGTGAAACCGCATTCCTCCATACCCTTGCGGAAGTAGGCAGCGTTGCTCTGCACGCGCTCCACAAGCTCGGTGGATTCCTCGAGGATATCGAGCACCTTGATGGTGGTGGCGGCGATGGCGGGCATCACGCTGTTGGAGAAGAGGTAGGGGCGGGCCTTCTGGCGCAGCATGTCTACAATCTCCTTCTTAGCGGAAATATAACCACCGGAAGCACCACCCAGAGCCTTACCGAAAGTACCGGAGGTAATGTCTACCTTACCGAAGAGACCGCAGTGCTCGTGCGTACCGCGACCGCGCTTACCCAGCACGCCCGTGGCGTGGGATTCGTCGAAGTGCACCAGTGCACCGTACTTCTCAGCAAGCTCGTGAATCTTGTCCAGGCTGGCTACGATACCGTCCATGGAGAACACACCGTCCGTGGAGATGAGGATGGTGCGGGCGCCGGCGGCCTTAGCCTCCTGCAGCTTGGCCTCCAGGTCAGCCATATCATTGTTGGCATAGCGGTAACGGGCGGCCTTGCAGAGGCGCACACCGTCGATGATGGAAGCATGGTTCAGGGAGTCGGAGATGATGGCATCTTCCTTGCCCAGCAGGCCTTCGAACAGACCGCCGTTAGCATCGAAGCAGGAACCGAAGAGGATGGTGTCCTCCGTGCCGAGGAAGGCGCTGAGGCGCTCCTCGAGCTGCTGGTGCAGAGTCTGCGTACCGCAGATGAAGCGCACGGAAGCCATACCATAGCCCCAGCGGTCAATGGCATCCTTGGCAGCCTTCATGAGCACCGGGCTGTTGGCCAGGCCCAGGTAGTTATTGGCGCACATGTTGATAACCTGGCTGCCATCCTTGAGACCCACTTCGGAGTACTGCTGAGTGTCGATATAGCGTTCCTGCTTGAACAGACCGGCGGCCTTGAGGCCTTCCAGGTCGCTCACCAGACGGTTCTTGAATTCGGGATTGTACATGGTGAAAAAAGTTCCGGCGGGATTGTACTCCCCTTAAAATATATTGTCAATGCCGTAGCATGGCAGAAAATCAATACATACCGGAATTTCCTTGAACAAATCCGCCTGTACGGGCATCAAGACTACATCAGCCAACACCCCGGCCCTGCAGAAGGAGAGAGCTGCCGGTGCACCAGCGGAAGGAGGGCTGAGTTTCATAAGGTAGTAAGTAAAATTGCCCGCGCGGTTCCCTGTACGGCCGCGCGGGCATTTTTTTCAGATTACCATCAGAAGCAGAACACAACACCCAGCTGAGAATCAATCATCTGCGCGTGGTTCTGCAGGCGCCCCGTAGCCGAGGCATGCAGCATGCAATCCTTCCCCAGCGGCATGGACAGAGAAATGCCGAGTCGGCCGCCGAAAGTCTTTCTTTCAGCCCCATACACACGGAAAGGCTGCTCCGGCGCATCCGCAAAATGAAGATTCAGCTCCGCTTCCGTATCACCCACCGTAGCAGTCAGGGCGCCATGCACTCCCAGCAGCAGCCCTCTGCCGCATTCCTTTTCATAGCGCAGGCCCAGGGCCATTTCCGTCAGAGAAACCTGCTGTTCCCCGGCACACAAAGCGGCAGTGCTGCCGGATTCATGGAAAGAATCCACCGTAGCCGTTGTAGCCTGAAGCGCCAGATATGGGTGCAGCATAGAGCGCTGGCCCAGGCGAATGGAACGGGACACCTCCACCCCGAAATTGACCGAGCAGCCAGACACTGGCGCCACCTCTGCTGATGAGCCATCCTGCAGGCGGCGTTCCACGGAAAATTCGTGCAATCCCACGCCGGCAGAGAACAGGACGCGCCAGCCCGCATCTGCATACAGCGCATAGGCATCCAGATGCGTAACCGTATCGGAATGCGCAGCATCACCATCGGGCGAAATGCGCGCCGTACCATTCCCCTGAGCAAGCCCCAGGCGCATCGCTTTCTTCACCTGATGCTCCACCATCAGCCGCCCGCCCCACGAGCTGTAGTCGTAACCGGGAGAACCCGATATCGACCCCATGTGGTTATAAGCGTGAACAGCCACCGCCGTGGCATGCTCACCAGAAAGACGCTGTGCCGTTCCAGCAGCAGCACGCAGCTGCTCCAGGTAGGACAAAGCATCGTCCACCACACTGTTGACCAGCGAGGTGTACCCTGCACCATTCACACGGTCCATCAGCTCACGCATAGCATCCACATCAGTTGATGCAGCCACCGTCTCCGCCAGCCCGGCCAGCTCGCCGGAGGTTTCGGCCGGATTGATACGGCGCAACGCCTCATAAGCGGCACGCTGGTTTCGGGTCAGCATAGGAGCCAGCGAAACCTTATTGTCAGGCACCTCTTCCGTATGGGTATCTACATACAAAATCCCGGTCTGCGGGTCGAAGCTCACATCTCCATCCGCAAGACCTTCCGGCAGAACAATGTCAACAAGCTCCTCATCATACGCCGACGGGAAATCCAGAACAACCACCGCACCCGAGGAAGCATCCCAGTTACTCAAATCCAGCGTAGTGGGATTGCTGAAATTCGCCACACCATTCAGAGTGAGAGCCTCACCGGTAATGACAATCGTACCGCCATCCAGATTGACATGCCCGTGTATCGTATTACCACCAGGTGCCAGTGTAAGAGTCTGCCCGGCACTCAGGTTCAACACCTCGCCCTTCTGAATCGTTACCTCCGCACCTTCCTGCATGGTAATGGAACCGGAAAATTTCTCCAGACCACGCAGCTCGCTGCACCCCGCCAGCTCCAGATGGTTCGCCACCGCCAGATTATTCAAATCAAGCACGGGTGCCGCCATGCGGCCCTTACTGCCCAGGTAAACCCTGCCGGAGCCGAGAGCCTGAGCATGCTGCACCAGCAGACTACCGGAAGCAACCGTGGTTCCACCGCTGTAACTGTTGGCAGAGCGCAGCACCGCATCGCCCAGAATCTCCAGCCGGGCATCTCCGCCGATACTGCCACCCACCCAGGCGCTCTGAATCTGCACCAGGCCACCGCTCACCTGCAGAGTGTCCACACTCTTATCCACTACCAGAGTGCCGGAATCCATCCTGATTTCCGGCATTCCTTTCCCCGCCGCTGCTGCAATGGCCGATACACTGACGGAATGCTCACCGGTAATCGTGTAGATATCTGCATGCAGCGCCCCGGGCAGACTGGCGTGTCCACTGGAATCAGGCGTAATACGCTGGTCATGCAGTAAAATAGTGGCATCAGCTGCATCAAGGGTACCACCCGTCAGCAGATTCACCTCGCACCCGGCATCCTGAACAAACCCACTTGTACCGCCTGCATTACCATAGGCATCCACCATGGTGGCCGCGTGGTATTGCGCCAAGGCCGTTGCATCCACACACCCGCTCAAGCTGAGGTGCCCGCTGTTCTCTATGGGATTCACCAGTTCCAGCGTGAACCCCTCCACACGAAGACTGCTGTTTCCGCTGGAGCAGACACCACCGCACCCCAGCGCAGCAGCAGAGGTGATGGTAAGAGCTCCACCCTCCAGCACAGTGCCACCGCTGTGCGTGTTCGCACCAGTCAATGCACCCGTGCCAGTCACTCGGATGCAGGCACTGCCGCTGATGAGGCCACCCAGGGAGCCCTTCTCCAGAATCACCGTGCCCGCCGATGCACTCACAGCATCTGTATCTGCATCCACCACAAGCGTACCTCCCTTCATCTCAAGGCGTTGCAGTTCGGGCTGGTAAATATCGCTATACCGGGCTATATCCGCCCCGGTGAGCAGATATTCACGATAATCCACCTCACCACCGGAAAGGGCGTAGCCGTCCGCTCCCAGAACCAGGCGATGCTCACCATGCAGCACCACCGCTCCGCCAGAAACGCTGCCGCCATGCGCCACCTGCAGGCTGTAGGCAGCAGTCCGGGCATAGCCGCTGGCCGGGCTGGAACCACCTGTGCGGGTGGCCGCCACCTCCTGCAACGGCAGAGAGGAGGCATCCACCTCTCCCTGCAGCGTCAGATTTCCCGTGTTACTGATAACACCGCCAAGCCGGACATCTGCAGTACAACTCACCTGATTATCACCGCTGAACGATACATTCAGCAGACCTCCTGTAGCCACAAGAGTGCACCCACTGCAACTCCCGGTCAATTCCCCGCTGATCAGCATCATCTCACCACCTGCCGCCATCACCCGGGCGCTTTCATCCACCAGAAGCTGGCCACCGCTCATCGTGATACTCTGCAAGGCTGCACCGGCAACCGACCGGATGGCACTGGCCGAAACACTGTGGCCAGTGCCTATGTGGTACTGAGCATAATGCATCCCGGCCCCGATTTCACAGCGTCCATAGGCATCCAGCTCCACCTCGTTTCCTCGGAACAGAAAAGTGGCTGAGCCTGCAATACTGCCGCTACCACTGGTCAACTCTATGAAAGTTCCGGCATCGCGCTGGAACCCGCTGTTTCCACCTGCATGACCATAGGCATCCACCAACTCAGCATCCCGGCTCACAGCCAGAGCCGTCAGGTCAAAGACACCCTCCAGGCTCAGATTCCCGGAATTGACAATCGGCCGGGTGAGATACAATACATCCTCTGCCCTCAGTGCAGCGTTACCACTGCAGCAGATTTCCGCCTGACCCACGGAATCCAACCGCAGGCTGCCGCTCTGCAAATCGATGCATCCTGTGTAATTTCCGGCATGAGACACAACCGCATCACCACGAACCTGAATGAAATTAGCCGCCGCCTGGCACCCCAGATCCAGCTGACCACCCAGCATGACTACGGAGCCATCCCCCAGGGCGAGGGAGTGACCAATAGCGAGGCACCCGGATGAAACCACCGTGTTGCCAGTGTAGCTTGAAGCCTGCTGCAGCCTCACCTCACCCTGTACCTGAATACCACCGGTGCCGGTCAGCTCCATATCCACGACTCCACCTTTCAACAATGCATTCCCTGTCAGGCGGAGAGCTCCACCACTCAGCCTACCGGACTCCAGCTCCAGTTTCCCCTGGTACTGATTCCCTGCCACAATAGCAACATCTCCCTGCACCCGGATATCATTCTCCACAGCACAGCCGGCCAGATTCAGCACGCCGCCCCGCAGTGTAACACCGCCACCGCCCAGTGCAGAGGAATGCAGTGTTGTAAGTGTGCCGCTGTGCAGTGTCGTGCCTCCGGTGTAGTCATTGGCTGTGGAAATGGAAAGCTCTCCGTTTCCCGACTTTTCCAAAACCGCACCGCCGGAAATGCGGCCCTCGCCAGCCATGGAGACACCCCCGCCGTCGTTGCTTACCACAACCTTGCCCGGCAGGAGTTCGCCCACAAGGTTAAGCTCTGCCGGCTGCGTGAAGTACACATCATCACCAGCCAGGAAATTACTATTGATATCCGGGCCTGCCCAGCTCATCTCCACATGCCCCGAGCCTGCAGCCCAGTTCCCGCTACCGGGGATCCACACCAGACTTGCCGCCTCTGTGCGGGGCAAGGTGAGGCAGCCATCCGCCACATACACCCACATGTCGCCATCGCGGAATCCCACAGACATCTCATCCCCCTGAGCCAGAATATGGCTCACCTGCAAACCCGAACTGTTCCCCACCAGGCAATACCAGCCACGCAGCATGTCCGCCCGGTTGTATACAACATTCAGGCTCTGCAAGGTGACATCCGTGCCACCAGTAAGACTCAGCACAGCTGCCTCGCGGTTAATTTCGGCCAGCTGCAGGTCCCAACTGACGGCGACAGCATGCGCAGAAAGCAAGTTCGCACCACTGAAACTGGCGGCCTCCGTGCCCAGGCTACCGCTCACAGTCAACACACCGTTCACCAGCGTCAATTCCTGAACAGATAGATTGCCCGTGCAATTCAGTGAGGCATTATTCACCTCCATTTCTGCCAGTTCTGCATCAGCAGCCAGATTCAGCACACCTTCCAGTACGTGAAAGGCACAGCCGGAATCCACCTCACCGGCGAAGCTCTGTGTTCCCGTCCCTTTCTTGACCACAGTAAGCGGCCCCACTATATCCCCGTAAAAGGAATGAGTTCCTGCTGTATCAATAGTCAGGGTATGACTCTCCGGCGTGATATAGGATACCAGGCCATCGTCATGTTCCATGCTGGTGGTGTCCGGCTTCAGACCTCCACTATACAGATACGCAGCAGGGGCAGCATATTGCGGCGCATCCAGACCTCCCAGACTCACATCGGCATTCACACCAAATGCCACCACGAAAAAACAATCCGTTGTGCAATATCCAGCCGCATCCAGAGCAACGCTCCCCCTCATTCCCATAGCCCCGGATTCCAGAATCACCACATTATCATAAAGCAAGGAACCATCCCAGGCTGCGCTGTAATTGCATATCGTTAAATTTCCATCAAATTCGTCTGCTGCACCATCTGCAAGTCTGAACAGCTGCAGGGTATTGGTCGATGTACCCTCCAGCACCAAATCACCGCTACCTTCCACATGCAGAATGTCGATATAACTTGCCGCCGAGGCATCCAGTCCACCGTAATACACATTCAACGTGCCGCCGAGAGTACCGGTTTCCACGCTCTCAATCAAATGCTCATATACGCCTCCAGCAGATTCATCATCAACCAGCTGTACAAACTCCCCATCAACCGATATCCGCGTAGCCTCGACCTTCTCCACAAATGCTGTCAGACAAGCCAACAACAATGCAATTGTTCGATTCACCTTCATTTCTTTTTATGTATTACATTGTAATCCCCTCAATATAAATGAGCACTGATTTCAGGAACAGTAGTCATTATTATGGGGAATAACATTTTGTCAAGGTAGAACTTCTGAAAATCCTGCGAATTGCGAGTAGGCGCAGCCGCTACCATGAGTGAGAGCATGTATTACACCACACGAGACAATGCCCCGGGAACAAAGAACTGGCCTATACGGCAAAAAGCCCGCAAAATACCGCTTTATTTTGCAGAATGAATGCCGCTTTTGGCTTTACAACGTAACGGCATATGTTATACTTGTTTCCGCATGAATACGGAAATCCTTCAGAAGGCCGCCAACCAGGCCCGAGGTCTTGCCATCGATGCCATCTACGACAAAGCATCCGGTCATATGGGTCTGCCCCTGGGCTGCGCCGAAATCGGTGCCATTCTTTATGGCGAACTGCTTAATGTAAACCCCTCCGAACCGGAGTGGCTCAACCGCGACCGCTTCATTCTTTCCGGCGGTCATGGTTCCATGTTCCTCTACAGCTGGCTGCACCTGAGCGGCTTTGAGGTAAGCATGGACGATGTGAAGGCTTTCCGCGCCAAGGGTTCCAACACGCCCGGCCACCCGGAATACGGCTGCTGCCCCGGCGTGGAATGCACCACCGGCCCGCTGGGTCAGGGTATCGCCAATGCTGTAGGCTTCGCCATCTCCGGCAAGCACGCTGCCGCCCGCTTCAACACCCCGGAGCATGAAATCTTCAACAGCAATGTCTACTGCCTGGCTGGCGACGGCTGCATTCAGGAAGGCATTTCCCGCGAAGCTGCCGCCATTGCCGGCACGCTGAAGCTCGACAACCTCATCCTGATTTACGACGCCAACGGCATCACCCTCGACGCCCCCGTCGAAGTGACCCAGGTTGACGACATCGCCGCCTGCTTCACCGCACAGGGCTGGGATGCCTTCACCATCGACGGCCACAACATGGACGAGGTGGAGAAGACCCTCCGCGTATGCCGTCTGGAGAAGAACGGTCGTCCGAAGCTCATCATCGCCAAGACCACCATCGCCAAGGGCGTGCCCGGTTTCGAAGGCACCACCAAGGGCCACGGCGAAGGCGGCGCCAAGCTCTGGGCCGAAGCTCACGCCAACTGGGGCCTGCCCACCGACCAGCAGTACTACGTTTCCGATGATGTTCGCGCCTACATGGCCGAGCTCAAGACCCAGCGCGAAGCCGCCTATGCCGAATGGGAAAACACCTTCGCCGCCTGGAGCGCCGCCAACCCCGAAAAGGCAGCCGAGCTGGCCGCCTGTGTTGACCTGGCCGCCAACGGTCTGTGCGCCGATGCCAGCAACGCTCTGATTCCCACCTGGGCCCCCGGCGCCAAGGAAGCCACCCGCTCCTCCGGCGCAGTAGCCCAGAACGCCATCGGCGCCGCCTGCACCGGCCTTCTTTCCACCAGCGCTGACCTGTTCTCCTCCAACAAGAACTATCTGAAGGGCGCAGGTGACTTCTCCGCCACGGATTACACCGGCCGCAACTTCTGGTTCGGCATCCGCGAGCACGCCATGGCCGCTATCTGCAACGGTATCGCCTACGACGGCATCTTCCGCGTATCCGCCGGCACCTTCTGCGTTTTCGTGGACTACATGCGCGCCAGCATCCGCGTGGCTGCTCTGTCCCACCTTCCCGTCACCTACGTGCTCACTCACGACTCCGTAGCCGTGGGCGAAGACGGCCCGACCCACCAGCCGGTGGAAACCGTGACCGGCCTGCGCGTCATCCCGAATTTGGACGTAGTGCGCCCGGCAGACGAAGAAGAGGCCGCCGGCGCCTGGATGTGCGCCATGGAGCGCAAGGACGGCCCCACCGCCCTCATCTTCACCCGCCAGAACATCCCCACCCTCACCAGCGTGGTGGATATCTCTGCCGAAGACCGCCGCATGGGCACCATGAAGGGCGCATACATTGCCCTGAAGGAGCAGACCGAGAAACCCGGCACCATCATCATCTCCTCCGGTTCTGAGCTGATTCTGGCTCTGCAGGCCGCCAAGGAACTGGGTCCGGACGTACGCGTGGTTTCCATGCCCTCCATGTTCCGCTTCAACAAGCAGGACGCCGCCTACCAGGAGAGCATCCTGCCCGCCGCCTGCACCCGCCGTCTGGCTATCGAGGCCGGCAAGACCGACCTCTGGTACCGCTACGTGGGCCCGCAGGGCTGCATCATCGGCATCGATTCCTACGGTTTCTCTGCCCCCGGCGATGTGGTGCTGCACGACCTGGGCATGAACGTAGAAAACATCATCGCCCACGCCAAGGCTCTGTAAAGCAACAAATCCTTGTTTTCCGAAAGGCGCTGCTCACCCCGGGCAGCGCTTTTCTTTTTCCGCACGCGTGTCATTATTCACTCTTCCTTATGCACTATTCACTTATTTTGGCTTGTCATAGAGGGGCTTTGTCCGTATAATATCGTCAGCATGTCAGGCAAGCGCTTTTTCACCCCCCTGCGTTGGTTTACGCTAGGGCTCCTCGGCGTAGGAGTCATAGCAGCGGGGATTATTGCCTACATGAACAGCGATGGCGATGACGCCCCCGTATCACCAGCTCTTGCAGGGCTTTACGGGCAGGACGTACCAGCCTCCACCCTGCCGGAGGAACTACTCACCGGCTTAGTGCTGCTCACCCCGCACCAGCTGGCACTCATTCCCCTGGTGGATGGTTTTCAGTCTCCCTGCGGCACGACCACAGGTGGTTTCACTTACGATGCACAGCCCTTCAACACGCTGAATTCCAAGCGCGGAGGCCACCACACCGGCAGCGATATCAACGGAATCGGCGGTGAGGACACCGACCTGGGCCTGACCGTGCATGCCGCCGCCCGCGGGCTGGTGGTATACTGCGGCGAGCCCTCCCCCGGCTGGGGCAATGTGGTGGTGCTGGCGCACCGCCTGCCGAACGATCCGCGCATCATCCAGACCCTTTACGCCCACCTGGATAAGAGCATCGTGAGCCAGGGTCAGTTCATCAGCCGCGGCGAACCTATCGGCACCGTCGGCACAGCCCACGGTAATTACAAGGCCCACCTGCACTTCGAGGCCATTTCCTCTTTCTGTACCGAGGCCGGCCAGCCGGCCTATCATCCGGGCGGCACCATGAACCGCCTGAATCCCCAGAAACTTCTCACCAGTTACCCGGCACCCGCTGTGCCGGATCCGTACGAAGTCGTACGCCGCCTGCGCGTGCGCGAAGCTGCCATGCAGCAACCCGTAGCTCCTGCTACCCCCATGCCCGATGGAGCTATTCCCGTAAACCCCACACAATTCCTTTAAGAACCATTTTGTTATGAAACGCAACATTCTCCTTTTCCTCTGCGCCTTCCTGGCCACCATCGGCGTGTGCGCCGGTGTATTCATGCTTCTGAAGCACAGGGCAAACAACCAGGCCGATGAAGTAATCACCCGGACAACGGCCGCCACCCCGGAGCCCGCCCAGGACCCCGCTCCCACCCCGGAGCCGACACCCGAGCCTACCCCGGAACCCACCCCCACCCCGGAGCCGGCACCTGAGACCACCCCGGAACCCACTCCGGAGCCGGCACCTGCACCGGTAGAGGAACTGAAGCTGGACGAAACTCCGCGCAATGCTGAGCACAAGAGCGCCCTGACCGCTGCAGCCGTGCTGAAAGCAGAGGACCCGGCAGCCGCTCTCAAGAACCTGCTGGAGAAGGGTGAAATCACCCAGGAAGCTGCCGAGCAGCTGGCCGCATGGGGCAGCAAGAACAAGGTCAAGGCCGTGGAGGAAGTGGGCAACAGCCGCCGCCCGAATGGCGACCGCGTAACCCGCTACCGCCTTGTTTCTGAGAACGGTGGCGATGACCTGCTCATCGACGTGGTTACCCAGAAGGACGGCAAGACCTTCATTGAATCCGCCAAGTTCTCCTCTTCCGACAAAACCAAGCTTGCCCCTGGTGCAGACTCCATCACGGTGGCAGAAGGCTTTGTGGAAGCCGTGCGCCGCGGCGATATGGTCGTGGCTCGCAGCATGGTCACAGGCTCTGAGGTATCTGACGCCACCGTGGCTGGTCTCTGCATGATTTTCGAGGAAGGCGAGTTCAAGCTCCGTGAGCAGGCCCCCATCCGCAACACATTCACCACGGCCAACAACGCCGGCTATCTGGTGTATGTGCTCTCCCCCATTTCCACGCGTCCGGCCAATGTCGGCATCGAGCTCACCCGCATCAATGAGCAGGACTGGCGCATCAAGGCCGTGGCTCTGGATGCCCTGCTGAGCAGCTACGAAAGCATCGCCACCGAGGAAGGCGGCCACTACTTCCCCATCGTAAAGAATCCCAAGGGCGGCGACTCCCTGGCTCTTTTCTTCGCATTCAACGAGTTCGAGCTCACCCCCCGCTCCATGCGCCAGCTGCAGATTGTGGCTGAGCTGCTGAAGGCCAGCAAGGGCGTGCTGCAGATCAGCGGCCACACCGATGACGTGGGCTCCGAGAAGTACAACCTGCAGCTCTCCATCCGCCGTGCAGAGGCAGTGAAGACCGCCCTGGTTTCCTTCGGCGTGGATGAGAAGCAGATTTCCACCGAGGGTATGGGCAAGACTCAGCCCCGCCGTTTCTACACCACCGAGGACACCACCGAGCAGATTGACTACATCCGCGGTGAGAACCGCCGCGCGGAAATCTACCTCGATTTCGAGTCCTGATAAAACCTTCCCATTCATCCGCCCCTCCGGTCCGGTGGGGCGGATTTCTGTTTTCGCCCTATGCACGATTACGCCGCTGAGCTCAACGCCGAACAGTACGCCGCCGTCACCACCACTGCCGCCCAATCCCTGGTCATTGCCGGTGCCGGCAGCGGCAAAACCCGCACCCTCACTTACCGCGTAGCCTGGCTGCTGGAGCACGGTGTGGCCCCCTGGCGCATTCTGCTGCTGACCTTCACGAACAAAGCCGCCCGCGAAATGCTGGAGCGCGTCACCCAGCTCACCGGGGCAGATGCCGGCCAGCTCTGGAGCGGCACTTTCCATTCCATTGCCAACCGCCTGCTGCGCCGCCATGCGGAGCGGCTGGGCTACATGCCCGGGTTCACCATCTTTGATTCCGATGACCAGAAGGCCCTCATGAAAAGCCTGGTGAAACAGTTTGCCGGCAAGATGACCAAGGCAGACCGTTTTCCGAAGCCGGAGCTGCTGCTCTCCCTGCACAGCCTGGCCGTGAACACCGCCACCGACTGGCACCGAGTGCTCAGCAATGAGTATGCCTACCTGGAACAGCACGAGGATATCATCGAGAAAATCTACAACGAGTACACCGCCCGCAAGAAGGCGCTCAACGTGATGGATTTTGATGACCTGCTCACCAACCTGCTGCGCCTGCTGGAGGAACATGCCGACATACGCGGTGACCTGCAGAGCCGCTTCTGCCATGTGCTGGTGGATGAGTACCAGGACACCAACACCCCGCAGGATCGCATTGTGCAGCTTCTGGCCGGCGGCCCCGGCAGCTGCCTCATGGCCGTGGGCGATGATGCGCAGAGCATCTACTCCTGGCGCGGGGCCGATGTGGAGCACATTCTGCGCTTCCGCGAGACTTATCCGCAGGCAGAAATTTACCGGATTACCACGAATTACCGCAGCCTCCCCCCCATTCTGGAGCTGTCCAACGCAGCCATTGCACAGAATGAGAACCAGATTCCCAAGGATTTGCAGGCAGCCCGCAGCGGCAGCCATTTCAAGCCCGTGGTCATTCCCGCCCCGGATAACCGAACAGAGGCCGCCTGGGTTGCCCGCCGGATTGATGCGCTGATGGGTGATGGGATTCCCGGAAAGGACATTGCCGTGCTGTACCGCGCCCACTTCCACAGCATGGACGTGCAGATGGAGCTGACCCGCGCGCACATCCCCTTCCGCATCACCAGCGGTCTGCGCTTCTTCGAGCAGGCTCACGTGAAGGATGTGATTGCCTTCCTGCGCCTGCTCTGCAACCCGAGGGATGAAATCGCTTTCCGCCGCATTGCCGGCACCTTCCCCCGCGTGGGCGATGCCACGGCTGGCCGCATCTGGGCCCTGTGGCTGGCTGCATACGAGAAATGGGCTGCCGCCCACCCCGATACAGTCATCCTCACCGAGCCGCACAGCAAGGTGTTTGCCGAACCTGCCGTGAAGGTGGCCCCGGCGGTGCGCCCGCATTGGAACGGCTTCCTGGCGCTCATGGATTCCCTGCACCCGGACGGGCACAGCCTGCTGCCCGCCGAGCTGGTGCGCCAGGTCATCACCTACCTGAATCCCTACTTCACCCACACCTACGACAATTTCGACGAACGCTCCGAAGACCTGGCCCAGATTACCCGCAACCTGGGCACGGAGGAGAATCTGGAAGAATTCCTGGCCAGCGTGGCCCTGCTCAGCGAGGTGGATTCCCCCACCACGCCGGATGACGATACCGTCACCCTTTCCACCATTCACCAGGCCAAGGGGCTGGAGTGGAAGATTGTCTTCATCATCTTCCTGGGCGAGGGCCAGTTCCCCCACAAGCGGGTCATTGAAAGCGGCTCCACTGCGGATATCGAGGAGGAAACACGCCTGTTCTACGTGGCCGTCACCCGCGCGCAGGACCAGCTCTACCTCTCCTTCCCCCGCTACAATGGCCGCAGCTATGATGCGCAGTTCTCACCCCCCTCACGCTTCCTGACCACCCTGCCCCAGGAGCTCATCCAGCTGTGGAGCGATTGATTCCCCCCCCTTCCCCCGCTTCCGGAAATAAATTTCACAACTTCGCATAATATTTTTGAACGTTTGTTCTACCAACTAGCATCAAACCTGCATGATGAATAATAATCTTACTACAAAATTCATGGAAGGCCTGCAGGCCTCGCAGAAGGCAGCGCAGTCTGCCGGGCGCGCGCAGATTTACCCGGCAGAGCTGCTGCTGGCGCTGGTGCAGCAGGAAGGCGGCGTGTTGAGCGCTGTGCTGACCCGCGCTGGTGTGGATTCTGCCCGCCTGCAGCGCGAACTGGAGCAGCAGCTGGACCGCCAGCCGCGGCAGCGCGGCGGTGTGGCACAGAGCCCGGGCATCGGGCCGGAACTGGACCGCGTGCTGAACGCCGCGGAGCAGCAGCGCAAGGCCATGGGCGATGACTTCCTGAGCGTGGAGCACTTTGTGCTGGGCGTTTTCGAGGCGGATAGCACCCTCTCCCCCATTCTGGAGAACTGCGGCCTGAGCAAGGCCAGGTACCTGGAGGCCCTGAAAGATGTGCGTGGTAACCAGCGCATCACCGACCAGGACCCGGAGCAGAAATACCAGACCCTGGAGAAATACGGCACCGACCTGACCGCCCGCGCCCGTCAGGGCAAGATTGACCCGGTCATTGGCCGCGATGCAGAGATTCGCCGGGTGCTGCAGATTCTTTCCCGCCGCACCAAGAATAACCCCGTACTCATCGGTGAGCCCGGCGTGGGCAAAACCGCCATTGCGGAAGGCCTGGCCCGCCGCATTGTGAACGGCGACGTGCCGGAAAGCATGAAGGGCAAGCGCCTGGTAAGCCTGAACATCGGCTCCATGCTGGCCGGTGCCAAGTATCGCGGCGAATTCGAGGAACGACTCAAAGCCTTCATCAAGGAAGTGACCGCCAGCAACGGCGAAATCATCCTCTTCATTGATGAGCTGCACACCCTGGTGGGAGCCGGCGCCGGCGGCGAGGGCTCCATGGATGCCGCCAACCTCCTCAAGCCCGCACTGGCCCGCGGCGAGTTGCGCACCATCGGCGCCACCACCCTGGATGAATACCGCAAGTACATTGAGAAGGATGCTGCGCTGGAGCGCCGCTTCCAGCCGGTGTATGTGGCCGAACCCAGTGTGGAAGACACCATCGCCATTCTGCGCGGTCTGAAAGAACGCTACGAAGTGCACCACGGCGTGCATATCACAGACGGCGCCCTGGTGGCTGCCGCCACGCTGAGCAACCGCTACATCACCGACCGCTTCCTGCCGGATAAGGCTGTGGACCTGGTGGACGAAGCCGCCGCACGCCTGAAGATTGAGCTGGACTCCATGCCCAGCGAAATCGATGAGCTGAACCGCAGCGCCATGCAGCTGGAAATGGAACGCCAGGCTCTGGCCAAGGAAAAGGACGATGACTCCAAGGCCCGCCTGGAGAAAATCACCCGCGAACTGGCCGACACCCGTGAAAAGGTGGATGCCATGGTGGCCCAGTGGAAGAGCGAGAAGGACGTGGTGGTGAAGGCCCGCGAGGCCCAGAAGAAGATTGACACCCTGCGCACCGAGGCCGAACAGGCCCAGCGCAAGGGCGACCTGGGTCGCGCCTCTGCCATTCTCTACGGCGAAATTCCCGCTGCCGAAGCCGCCGCCAAGGAAGCCCGCGAGGCCCTGGCTGCCCTGCAGAAGAGCGGCACCGGCCTGCTGAAGGAGGAAGTGACCGAGGCCGACATCGCCAAGGTGGTTTCCACCTGGACCGGCATTCCCGCCGCCCGCATGGCTGAGGGAGAACGCGAAAAACTCCTGCACATGGAGGAACGCCTGGGCCAGCGACTCATTGGCCAGAAAGAGGCCGTGAAGGCTGTGGCCGATGCCGTGCGCCGCTCCCGCGCCGGGCTGCAGGACGAAAATCGTCCGCTGGGTTCCTTCATCTTCCTGGGCCCCACGGGCGTGGGCAAGACCGAGCTGGCCAAGGCCCTGGCCGAATTCCTCTTCGATGACGAAGCCGCCATGGTGCGCATCGACATGAGTGAGTACATGGAGAAACACAGCGTCTCCCGCCTTATCGGTGCGCCTCCAGGCTATGTGGGCTATGATGAAGGCGGCCAGCTGACCGAGGCCGTGCGCCGCAGGCCATACAGCGTGGTGCTGTTCGATGAGATTGAGAAGGCACACCCGGATGTATTCAACGTGCTGCTCCAGGTGCTGGACGATGGCCGCATCACCGATGGCCAGGGCCGCACGGTGGATTTCACCAACACCGTCCTCATCATGACCAGCAACATCGGCAGCCAGTTCATCCTGAACGAAACCGATGCCGCCACCCGCAACACCCGCGCGTTGGATGCCCTGCGCGGCCACTTCCGCCCGGAATTCCTCAACCGCATCGATGAGATTATCATCTTCGACCGCCTGCAGGGCGAAGACCTTAAGCAGATTGTGGAAATCCAGCTCCGCCGCGTGCTCAAGCGCCTCGAAAACCGCGGGCTCAAGATGCAGCTCAGCGATGCCGCCGCCGCCCTGGTGGCCGAACACGGCTACGACCCGGTATACGGCGCCCGCCCGCTCAAACGCGCCATTCAGCACGATATCCTCGACCCGCTCAGCATGGCAATACTGGAGGGTAGATATCCTGAGGGTAGTACGATTTGCGTGGATGTTGAAGATGGGAAAATTATCTTCAGATGATGAATTACCCGAGCCGACAGGCTCGGGTAATTTCATACTTTGCGCAGCAAAGTATTTCGTACACTGGCGCAGCCAGTGTAATTCATGCGGGGCGAAGCTCCGCTTTCATACGCCCGCAGGGCCGACTGATTACCGCTGCAGTAGCAGCGGTACATCCGTTTGAGAGAATAAATGTAAATCACCGTTCATTGGGAAATGGGTTGATTATGGGGACTAAAGAGGCTTGTGATTTTCTGCGGATATGATATGCTGATGAAAATCAGGGCTGCATATGCGTGAATGTAAAGTTTATAGTAAAAACGTGGTGGAGACGGTGCCGGATTGTCAGTTGCCAGCTGGAGATGCGCAAAGAAACAGATCTTTCTCCAAGGTTGAAAAAGTGGCCTGGGTGGATGTGGTACGGGTTATTGCAACTCTGCTCATTGTGGTGTATCATATGCCTGTCTCCCGATTTGAAGCTCAGGCTCAGCCTGGGTGGGTCCGCATGTTGCTGGAATTTACGCAGATGCCTGTATCGGCACTTATGGCTTTTTTTCTGATTTCTGGTTATTTCACTCCGCCGACAGTGAGCGGCAGAAAAATAGTTTGCCGTGTTTTGGCGCTCATGGTGCCGTATGTTGTGTATAATAGCCTTTACGCTCTGGTAGATACGCAGGATTTCTCGTTGGCGAGAGTGTACGGTATAGGGCATGATGGGTGCCTGGATTATCCGTTGTGGTATGTTTTTGCTCTGGGATGCTTGATTACTCTTGTGGGTGTGTTTAGAAAATATCTCTGGATTCCAGCTGTCGTATGTGGGGTGTTTGTTGTGATGGGTAACGATTGGGGATGCAGTTTTGCACACTGGGCGCCATTTCCTTCGCCTATGTATTCATTGGTGTTTTTTGTTGGCTGTCTTCTTTCGTCCTGCCCGATTAGTCGTATAGGGAAGGTGCTGGTGTGGGGATTGCCGATATTTCTCGTTACTTTAATGGTGATGGAGCATGAGTGGATCAGGGCAGGTCTTGTCGTTCTGATTTTGTTTTCCCTGTGCTGCTTGTGGGGAATAATCTGCCCGAGAGCAAGTCGGATAACGGCCGGATTAGCAAGTCCTGCTTTTCTCTGCTATGCGTTACATGCGGGTGCTATAGTTGCCTTTGGTCATCTGTTGCAATGGGTTGATCCGGATTTGCTGGAGTCGTCGTGGATATATGGGGCTCTTCCTTTTGTTATTTACTTTATCTGTTGGTTGTTGTGGCTCTGTATGAAACGGTATACGCCTATTTTGCTGCCTATACTGGCTTATATAGGGCAGTATGGATGGGTGCGTAAGTGGGTGAATCGTGAATGAGTGAGGCTCCCCTTTTTGGGAGATGTTCCAGATTTTCTGATGCATTTTGCATAGTATCGCATGAATTGTAATTTTCTGGACAATCTGGAGAGCTGTAGGAGAGCGGAAGTTGTGAGCCCGAGCCGACGGGTTAAAGATATCGCTTACCTACGGTTTGTCATCTCTTTTCTGTATATCATCCTTCGAGTGCTTTTGCTATCAAGCATACATCGTGCCAATTTCGCAACTGTCGTTTTTTAACATCATTTGCAGGTTTTGATGAATATATCCGCCAGCAAATATGAAACCGGTCTTCAGCTTCGCAGACGGTGGTGATTAGGCTTGCATGGCATAGTTCTATCTGCTACAATGTGCCTGCGTTATGACACCCAAACACATTGTTGCCGTTATCGACTATGGCTCACAGTACACGCAGCTGATTGTGCGCCGCGTGCGTGAGCTGGGCTTCCTCGCCAAGCTTTATGCGCTGGAGGACCTGCATGAAATCAGCGAGCCGGGCGCCATCATTCTTTCGGGCGGCCCCCGCAGCACATCGGAACCGGATGCTCCGGATATTGATTTTGAATGGCTTACTTCTTTCGGCGTTCCTGTACTGGGTGTATGCTACGGCATGCAGCTGCTGAACGTGAAGACGGGCGGCACCGTGCGCCCCAGCAACAAGCGCGAGTACGGCCCCGCCGCTCTGGTGCCCGAGAAGCTGGAAGGCCTGTATGCTGATATGAGCCCCTCCTCCCAGGTGTGGATGAGCCACTCCGACACGGTTGACCACCTGGCCGACAACTGCCGCGTGATTGCCCGCAACAGCGACGGCGTACCCGTTTCCCTGCAGTGGGGCGACCAGATGTTCGGTATCCAGTTCCACCCGGAGGTGACCCACTCCCACGAGGGCCGCACCATCCTCAGGAATTTCCTTTCCTACGCCAAGGACCTGGCCAAGTTCGACATCGGTGACTTCAAGCGCGAGCTCATCGAGGACATCCGCGCCAAGGTGGGCGACAAGCAGGTGGTCTGCGGCGTTTCCGGCGGCGTGGACAGCACCGTGCTGGCTGTGCTGCTGCACGAGGCTGGCGTGAATGTGCGCTGCATCTTCGTGGACAACGGCCTGCTGCGCAAGGACGAAGCCAAGGAAGTGCAGGCCAACTTCGCCCGCATGGGTGTGGAGATTGAGACTGTGGACGCCAGCGAGCGTTTCCTGGCTGCTCTGGCCGGCGAGACCGCCCCGGAGAAGAAGCGCCGCATCATCGGCAACCTGTTCATCGACGTGTTCTGGGATGCCGTGGGCGATGCCGAGATGCTGGCCCAGGGTACCCTGTATCCGGACGTGATTGAAAGCGCCTCCAACGCCAAGAGCAAGGCTTCCGTCATCAAGACCCACCACAACCGCGTGGAGCGCGTGCTCAAGATGCAGGAAGAAGGCAAGGTGATTGAGCCTCTGGCCTTCCTGTTCAAGGACGAAGTGCGTGAACTGGGTGCCTCCATGGGCATTTCCCACGACATTCTGTGGCGTCATCCCTTCCCCGGCCCCGGCCTGGCCGTGCGCTGCCCGGGCGAGGTGACCAAGGACCGCCTCGACATCATCCGCGAGTGTGATGCCATCTTCATCGGCACCCTGCGCAAGTGGGACTGGTACGACAAGTGCTGGCAGGCCTACGCCGGCCTCATCCCCGTGAAGACTGTGGGTGTGAAGGGCGACGAGCGTTCCTACGAGTTCGCAACCAACCTGCGTGCCATCGTATCCGAGGACGCCATGACGGCTGACTGGGTGCAGCTGCCCTACGACCTGCTGCGCGAGGCTTCCAACCGCATTCTGAACGAGGTTTCCGGCATCAACCGCGTGCTCTTCGACGTGAGCACCAAGCCGCCGGCATCCATCGAGTGGGAGTAAAGCCCCACCACCAGCTGATTTTCCAGCTTATGGCAGACCCCCGCAGCGGAGTCTGCCATTTTTTTCACAATGTACTTTTTTACTGGATTTTAAACTAATTTAGTGTAGACTGAACAGGAAGCACTGATCAACGCTATGAAAAAGATAATTTTTGCCGCCATTCTGCTTGGAATCGCCGTATTTTTCTGCGGTTATTCAACATACCGCGATGATGTGAATGGCGGCACTGCGCCCCTGCGCAAGCTGAACGACCTGAATGACGACATGTTCCGCCTGGGGCTCCCGCTGGGAGCCAAGTCCATGTACGTGGGTGAGGAGCAGTTCACCGAGGCCCGCCCCTGCTATTTCAACAGCCACCATGCAGCTTACTCCGCCCTGCTGCAGGGCAAGATTGACGGCTATCTCTTCGACAGCCACACGCTTGACTACGTGGCAGCTAATTCGCCGGACTATGCCATACTGCCGGGGTCTGTCGGTCGTGTCGATATCGCCATCGGCGTGGCACCCAGGAATGCAGATCTGCTGGGGCCCATCAACCAGTTCATTGACAAGTACAAGCAGGATGGCACCTACCAGGCCATGTACAACCGCTGGATGAAGCCGGAATCCCGCACCGAAACCGGATTTGTGCGTCCGAATGTGCCGGAGATGCCGAAAATTGATACCCCCACCGCTCCGACCCGCACGCTGGTAGTGGGCACCTGCAGCCAGCTGGAGCCCCTGTGCTTCCGCCCCCGCGGCAGCGAGACCTACACCGGCTTCGATATGGAGCTGCTGCGCCGCCTGGCCCTGCACCTGAATGTCCGCTACATCATCCGCGACCTGGACTACATCACCATGATGGACGAGCTGGCCAATGGCGAGCTGGACATTGTGGTTGCAGGCCTGAACAAGACAGAAGAGCGCATCAAGCGCCAGATTCTCTTCAGCAAGAACTACATTGATTCCCACATCGTGGCCCTGGTGCGCAGCGCGCAGGTACCCGCAAAGGCTGACGTCAGCGCGAAGTAAGGTCCAGCAATGATGGGCTGACCAAGGGGAGCTCTCATACCATGTTCATCAACCGCGAAATTTCCTGGCTGGAATTTAACCAGCGCGTGCTGGACCAGGCACTGCGCCCGGAACTGCCGCTGCTGGAGCGCATCAAGTTCCTCTCCATCAGCGCCAGTAATCTGGACGAATTCTTCCAGGTGCGCGTAGGCGGGCTGATGCTGCTGCGCCAGACCGGCAAGTTCAAGCCGGATATCACCGGACTTTCGCCGAGTGAGCAGCTGGAGCGCATCCGCGAACGCGCGGGGAACATGGTGACCACCCAGTACCACCTGCTGCAGGAGGTGCTCATGCCCCTCATGAATGAGGCCGGGCTGAGCCCCCAGAAGCTGGATGACCTGACCGAAGCCCAGCATGCTGCACTGGAGGAATACTTCATCAACAACATCTCCCCCATTCTCACCCCACTGGCCATGGAGGTGGAGCAGCCACCCATGCTGCCGAACCTGAGCCTCATTCTGGGCGTGGAACTGCAGCCTGCCACTGGTGGAGAAAGCCGATTCGTGGCCATCACCCTGCCGGAGGTTCTGCCCCGCCGCGTGCAATCTGCCGTGCTGGGGCGCAATGGTTATGTGATGCTGGAGGACATGGTGAGCACCTTCTGCCCCCTGCTCTTCCCCGGCGAGCAAGTGCTGAGCACCACCCCCTTCCGCGTGACCCGCAACGGCGATATCGCTGTGGCAGAGGAAGAAGGCGGCGACTTTGCCCGCGAGATGGAAAGCGTGCTGGTGGCCCGCAAGTTCTCAGACTGCGTGCGCCTGGAGCTGCCCGCAGGCACACCCCAGAGCATCGAGAAACGAATCTCCGCCATTGTGGGCGCCGATGAGGGCTCCACCTACCGCGTGCCGGGGCTGCTGCGCCTGGTGGATTTCGGCCAGATGGCCTTTGAGCCTGGCAATGACCAGCACAAGGTGCAGGCCTGGACTCCCTGCTGGCCGGCAGAGGTGGATGCCTCTCTGAGCATGTTCGAGAACATCGCCCAGGGAGATATCCTCATCCATAACCCGTACGAAAGCTACGAACCCATCGTCAAGCTGATTGAGGAAGCCGCGATGGATCCGGACGTGATTGCCATCAAGCAAGTCCTCTACCGCACCGCAGAGAACTCCCGCTTCATTACAGCCCTTTGCCGCGCGGCTGAAACCGGCAAGCAGGTCACCGTGCTGGTAGAGCTCAAGGCCCGTTTCGATGAACGGCACAACCTGGCCCAGGCGGAGAAGCTGCAGCGCTCTGGTGTGCAGGTGGTGTACGGCGTAAAGGGCTTCAAGACCCACGCCAAGATTATGCTCATCGTGCGCCGGGAGAACGGCAGCCTGCGCCGCTACTGCCACATCGGCACTGGCAATTATAACGAAAAGACAGCCCGCATCTACAGCGACCTTTCCCTGCTCACCTGCAATGAGCATCTGGGTGCAGATGCCTCGCAATTCTTCAACTCAGTAACCGGCCTCACCCGCCTCATGCGCTTCCGCCGCATCTACCCGGCACCGGCCACCATGAAGAGCCACCTGCTGGAGCTCATTGCCGCTGAGACCCGCCGCGCCGAAATGGGCGAGCGCGCCATCATCCGCGCCAAAATGAACTCTCTCAATGATGTAGAGATGATGAATGCCTTGGAAAAGGCTGCAGAAGCCGGGGTGAACATTCAGCTGAACATACGCGGCATCTGCTGCTGGGCCCCCACCAGCGAGAAAGCCCGCGCCTGCACCCGCATCACCAGCATTGTGGACCGCTACCTGGAGCACGCGCGCCTGTTCCACTTCCACAACGGCGGCAACCCTCTCATCTACATGGCCAGCGCCGACTGGATGAGCCGCAACCTGGACCGCCGCGTGGAGCTACTGGTCCCCATTGAAGACCCGCGCCACGCCAGCCGCATCATGGGCATTCTGGATTCCTGCTTCAAGGACAATACTCAGGCCTGCGATATGACCCCGGATGGCTCCTACCACCCGGCCGAGAACAAGAAGAAAGCCTTTGCCATGCAGGCCCACCTGCAGCGCGAGGCACGCCGCCGCGCCCGCAACCAGGAAAGCGACAACAAGCGCATGCTGGAGCCTCACAGGCCGAAAAAACAGGGCTGAATCAAGGCTGAGGAGGCGGAGCCGAAGGTGACCATGTATCCGTATAGATACGGCTTATATTTTTGCCCAGGTGGCGGTAGATGTACTCGGATTTATCGCTCACTTTGGAATAAAACACAGTAATACAGCATCCGTTCTGGTGAAGCTGTTTCACTAATTCGAAGATCTCAGGCGTAGTCTCCAGGAGAGAAGAGTCTATCACAATCCCTGGTATCCTGTATTGAAGTGCCTTCAACAAACTGTCCAATGAACCGGCTGAGAGAGCCACATTTCTGAATCCTGCGCGTATTGCTTGCAAATATGCCGGAAAATCAAAGGCTTCCAGTACCATTTGGTCGGGATACGGAATTTCTCTCATCAGCAATTCAAAGTTTTGCGTTTTGTCCGTCACCAGTATCATATTGGGATTATCCCTCAGAAGCTGGCAGATATCTTCTGCAAAAAGCGGTGTTTTTTTCCATTTTGCTCGAAGAGCCACAATATCAGCCTTACTCATGCGTGCTTCGCTCACTACATCAGAACCTGTTATTGCCCGTAATTCTTTCCATGAATGCCCTCCGACCAGGTGATTATCACGAGTTTCCAGCAAATCCAGTTCAATGAAACGAAATCCTCGCTTCAACGAATCCTGAACGGCCTCCAGACAATTGGTGTGGACGAATTCGCCTATGCCACCTCCATGCGCAATCCAGAATTCAGGATTTTTATATGAACATTCTTTACCACAAGCTATCAGCAATGGTGATTCTACGTTCTTCATCACCTCAGGCAAATGCCGACGCACTTCTATCATTTTAACTGAATGCTCAATTTTCGATTGCAAACGCGCAACTTTGCGCGGAAATATTGCCCACACACATAACCCGCCGAGCACCATAGTAACCAATGTAAACAGGCAGCTAACCACCCAATTTCTCTTCCTGTGCGAAGCTGCATGTATATCGCATTTTCCATGCGATATACATTTTGATTTATAACCATTCATATATTCAATTGATTAGGACGAGTCTCACGTGAAAAATTCCAATATTATGCGGAGGTCGTTTTCTTTACATTGTAAATTAATGAGTTATGAATAATATTGTATATCGCATAGAAAATACGATTTACTCCACCACGCGCAGGTTCGGAATCGCCTGCTGCTGCAACTGGGAGTTGACGGCATCCACCGCATTGCGGTCAACAAACACTGTGTACGGAGCCTTATTGAACTCAAGGCGGATGAGACCGTTATCCGTCTGCTCATCCAGCAGGGCTGGAAGTGCCTCAAACGAATTCACAGGCTTACCATTCACCGCCACCAGCCGACTGGCACCCAACTCCTCATATCCCTGAGTAGCCACCGTGGAAAGCACACCGGTAAGAACCACCGGTTCTGTGCAGCCCGCGGCGCGCAGGGCATCCTGCCCCTGCTCCAGCATCTGAAGCTCCAGCGGCAGCACACCATTGCGGCTATTCCCTATCTCAGACATCAGCGTGCTGGTAAGAGGCTGGAAAAGCAAGCCACCCCACATGATATAGCGCGGCTGCACGCCGGGCTTCTGCGGACGAAACAACGCATTATCCACAGCATCACGATTCAGGCGCACCTGCAGCTGCAGCGGTTCCCCTGCCCGGCTTACAGAGAGCGTCAGCTCCTGCCCCATATCCTTCATACCGCGCAGCAGCACACTGGCACTATGCAGGCCGTAACGGGGGTGGTTGAAACGCCCCTGATTATCCAACGGCATCCCTTCCACAGCTGTTACCACATCACCCACCTTCAGGCCGGCAGCTTCAGCCGCGCTGCCCGGCAACACCTTGCTGATATACAGGCCATTGGCCTCGGCATCCAGCTTGAGGTATTTGCGGAACTGAGGGTCATCCAGCGGGGTGTAAACCATACCCAGCACGGGCACACCAGCCTGCTCCTGAGTCAGGAAACGCTGAATCAGCTCTGCATTCACCACCTGCATCAGGTGCTCCTGCTTCCTGTAGGAAACGCCCAGACCGCTCAGCTTGCCATCGCGCACCACCGGGGAACCGGTCGTCTGCCCATCCGGCAGGGGACGCGCGGCACGCATCACCATGAGCGGTACCTTGTCTCCGCCGGCATTCTCCGCCTGCAGCTCCACATGCATCGGCTCCACGCCGTTAATCAGGCCAGCGTATGTAGCGGCATCACCGCGGCTCATCGCCTCACCCAGCGGCAAGGGGGTGCGGGTATCAAAAAGAGAGCCATCATCCTCATTCGCCACGGTCAGCAGCGCCAGGTTCATATCCTCATCATAACGCAGCACCCGGGCCGGCACCGTGCGGCTTTCATCCGGCAGAAGCAACTCCACATAAGTAGCGTTTTCCACCACGCGCCCCACCGTGAGCACGCGTCCCTCGCCCATATACACACCCAGGGCACTGGCATGACGAGGAGTCTCTTTCTCCCACGGACTCAGAGAGTTATACTTCTGCAGCGTAGCATTCACCACCAGCAGAGAATGCGCCGGCTCCTGCTGCACAATGGCAGGCAGGGTCTCAGGCGCAGCAGGTTGCTCCGCAGGCGGCTGCACCGCGGGGGGAGTCTCCACCGCCACGGGAGCCTCCACCGCCACGGGAGTCTCCGGTGCGGCAGGAGTCTTCTTGTACGAGGTTCGCACCGTGGGCTTACAGGCACACAGGCCCACAGTCAACAGGGAAAGAATTGTCAGAGTCCGGATCATGATTCGGAAAGGAAAAGTTATTTAAGACGGGCCGGAGCCGGTATGTTATATCGTTCAGAAATGCGTTTATTGGCAGCCTCCACAGTGGCATTATCAATCACCACAGGACGCGGGGCATCTGCCAGCTCAATAACGGTGTACTCAGGGCGCACTGTACCCTCTGCCGGATACAGCAGCGAGTGCAGATGCTCCAGCCCCGTTACCTCCACGCCGTTCACCTTGGTCACCAGGGCGCGGCCATGCTCATCAAAGCGGGCATTCACCTCATCCGGCAGCGTGCGGGTCAGCAGAACCAGGTCCTGCTTCACAGCAGATTCACCACCGCGAGTGAAACGATCCATCTCCACCATCACATCCGAGGAGGGCACCTGGTGAGCCTGCAGCACATTCACCTCCAGCGGCTGGAACACCAGACCGCCAAACACCACATAGCGAGGCTGTTCATCATACCGGCGGGAAAGCACGCGAATGGAAGGCAGCGGTGCCAATGTCACCTCAGACTCCATCACATCGCCATCGCGCTGCAGAGTGAAGTGCACCTTATCACCGGCAAAGGAGCGCTCAGCCAATTCCTCAAGACGCACCCGAACGCCATCCAGGTCAATCATGGCAGAGGCATCCACCGGCAGGCCATTCACGGCCATCACCACATCACCGGGCTTCAGCGCTCCATCACAGGCAGCCCCTTTCACAACCTCAGCCACCAGGCAACCCAGCCCGTTGTCTGACAAGCCATAGTGACGGCGCATGCCACGATTTTCCATAGGCATGAAACGCGCCCCCATCTCCACATAGCCATCGTAACGGCCATCTTCCACATCCTTCAGGAAATGGCGGATAACCGGCATGGGAATCACATAACCCGTGGAATTGGCCTGCATAAGCCCCTGGAAAGCCACACCCACCACCTTGTCGCCCTTGAGCACAGGGCCACCGCTGTTACCCGGATTGATAGCGGCATCCACCTGCAGAGCCAGGTGGGCAATATTGCGCGGGTGAGCATAGGGAATCGTCTCCAGTCGGGAAACAATACCGCGGGTTACAGAAAGGCGAGTGCCGCCTATGGGGTACCCGATAGCGCGCACCGTGTCTTCCAGCTGCGGCATTTCCTCGCTGAACTCCAGGCAAGGCACCCCTTCAAAGGCAGATACATCCGCTATTTCCAGCAGAGCCAGGTCGGCATCATGTGCCACAAACTTTACCTTGGCAGGAATACGGCGCGCATCCGCAAACAGTGAGATATCAATCTTCTCCGCATTAGCCACCACGTGGGCATTCGTCATGAACAGCCCCGGAGCCACCAGAAATCCCGTGCCTGTGCCGCGGCCATAGTTACCACCTTGCCACGGGGTCTCATAATCCGGAGTGCGGTTCACTACCTCCACCTTCACAATGCCGCGGTAGGCAGCGGCCAGGTTCACCGCAGGCTTTGCCGGGGGCTCCGGCTTCGCAGGTGCGGCTTCCGACTCCGGCTTTGCTGCAGGAGCAGGCTCTGCTGCGGGGGCAGGCTCTGCTTCCGGCTGCGGTTCCACTGGCAGGGGAACTTCCTCTGCAGGCTGAGCCGCAGGAGTCTCTGCCGCAGCGGGGGGAGCTACCTCCTCCTGCGGAGCGGGGGCATCCACCGGCTGCTCTGCAGGTGCAGCAGCGTCAGCATGTCCAACCACGGAAGGTTCTACGGGGAAAGGAGTCTGCTCTTCCTGAGCAACAGACTCAGCTGCGGCACCCTCAGCCATAACAGGCAGTGCCGACATCAGCGCAAATATAGCGAGTCTCATCTTCACTTCGTCATTTTGCCCCTACCTACACGCTAAGTCAAGAAGAAACCGCGCTCGCGTTACGCATGCACGCGCAAATTCGACAGCTGAAAAAGGAAATAGCGCTTGCACCTCTGCGCAATAGCTGCTAGAATAGCGCGCCGTGCAATCCATATCTCCTTACCAGAACCCGCTTTGGCCCGATGCCATCTGGGATGTTTCAGGCGCGTTCGTCAACGACCGTGAGCTGATTGCATTCTACGATTATTGCAAGCTTCTGCTCGGGTTCGAGGTATTCAACATTGTGCACGGATCCCCCCTCTGCGAGTGGAATTCAGGCCGCGTGCTCAAGCATCTGATGCGCGACGCCGAGGAAGTGCGCGCCGCCGGCCTGGAATACGAGAACCGCAACATTGCCGTTTATCTTACCTTCACCAACCTGCTGCTCAACGAAAAGCACCTGAAGGATGCGCTCGGCAACGCGCTCTGCATCTTCTTCAGCCGCCACAACCCCACAGGCAGGAACGCCATCATCCTGGCAAACGACCTCCTGCGTGAGCACATCCGCAAGGAATACCCCACCCTGAAGGTCATTCCCTCCATTCTCAAGATTACCAACGGCGGCGGCAAAGGCAAGCTGGATGTATACAAACGCCTGGCCGACGAGTACGATGAGGTCATGGTGCACCCGGATGATGTGCTGAACTACGACCTGCTGGAAAAGATTGAGGACAAGGAGCGCCACATTCTGCTGGTAAACGAGTATTGCATCCGCAACTGCCCCATCCGCCCGATGCATTACCACACCCTTTCCGAGTCAGCGCTCAACTTCATGAGCTTTGACAACAGCCAATTTGAAACCAGACAGGCAAGCAACGGCTGCCGCAGCCTCTACACCCTGCTGGCAGATGAGCACAAGAGCGTACTGGCCCTCAACATACCGGAAATCAAAATCCTGCGCGATATGGGATTCCGCCATTTCAAGATGCAGGGGCGTGGCCACGCCAACGCCTCTTCCGTCCTCTTCGATTTGCTTCGCCTCGCCCTGCGAAACGATGCACCCGGTGAAAACGCCATGCACCGCTGCGGCCAGATGTTCTGGGAATCCATTCTCCCCCACGATTTATCATGAGCACCCCGGAAATAACCCCTGAACAGGCAATGGAAAACCTGCGTTTCCTGACCCGGGATTATCTCCCCCAGGCCAGCTGGACCGTTGGCGGCGCACTGCGTTTCGACAGAAGCCTGCTCACCGTCAATAACTTCCTGAGCCAGATGCTGGTTGTGCGCCAGTTCAGCAATGTGGCCGGTGCCCCGCCCTGCCCCTGGACGCTGGATTGGTTTGTGCAGCGCCGCCCCCTCGCTTTCGATGCCTATTGCTCCGCCCTGGAGGCCTATGCCAAGCAGAATGTGGGCGTCATCCTCGTTTTCGATAACCCGAACCTGAGCGAGGCAGACCTGGAGAACCCCTATTGCCTTGGCCTGGTGCAGGAACTCATCAACCGCGACCGCGTGCGCAAGAATGCCGTCTGCGTGGCAAGCGATGCCCTGGCAGAGAAACTGCGCGCAGCTGCGCCCAGATTACGCATTCACTGCCACCCGAACCGCCTGGTCATGGAAAAAGGCAAGCGTACCCCGGCCCTGTACAACAAGCTTGCAGGGCTGTACGACCGCGTCTGCCTGCACCCGGCAGATGCCGTGAAACCCAGCATCACCAGCGTCTTGGAGAACAAGGAGAAGTTCGATATCATCATCAACGACAGCTGCCTCCGCACTTGTCCCGTGCGCCGGGAGCACATCTCCCTTCTGGCAGACATGCGCCGCGCCCCCTATGACACCGAGCTCATGCGCCGGCGCTCCGATCTCATCTCCCGCGTGGGCTGCCAGAAGTGCATCCCCGGTGGGCTCGCCCAGAAAGCCAGCTGCAACCTCACCCGGGAAGAGGCCTGCACCCTGTACGAAACCGGATTCCGCAGTTTCATCATTCAGGCTCAGCAGTTCCGCAATGAAATGACCCTGCTCTGGGATATATTCCAGTGCATGCTCGACTACTCCCCCGAAATCAGCAACAAGGCATCCCTCATCGCCACGTCCACCATGGCAGAGTTCGGCAAACCCAGCAACTCCATGCCCAGCGGGCTGCGCCAGTTCAGTTTTACAAACTACGAATAAAGAAGATACACGCATGAAATACACCAACATATTCACCTCCGAATCCGTAGGCGAGGGTCATCCCGACAAAGTGGCAGACCTCATCTCCGATTCCATTCTCGATGCCTGCCTGGCTCAGGACCCCGCCAGCCGCGTGGCCTGCGAGACCCTGGTGAAGGACAACCATGTTGTACTCGCCGGCGAAATCACCACCCAGGCTGTCATCGATTACGAGAAAATCGTGCGCGACACCATCGCCGAAATCGGCTACCGCACCGCAGCAGATGATGAGCTGTTCAATGCTGAGAATGTGGACGTAACTAATTACCTCTCCACTCAGAGCCCCGACATTGCCCAGGGTGTAGATGCCCGCGAGGCCGATGGAAAGGACGGTGCCGAACAGGGCGCCGGTGACCAGGGCATCATGTTCGGCTATGCCTCCAACGAGACACCGGAGCTCATGCCTGCCCCCATCATGTTCTCCCACCGCATCATGATGGAGCTGGCCAAGGTGCGCCACAGCGGCGCCGTCACCTGGCTGCGTCCCGACAGCAAGAGCCAGGTAGCCGTTGAATACGGTGAGAACGGCCGACCCGCCCGCATCCTGAACGTGGTGCTCAGCACCCAGCATAGTGAGGAAGTCGACATCGCTACCATCCGCGAGTTCTGCACCAACCTCATCCGCCGCTGCCTGCCCGCCGAGCTCATCACCCCCGAGACCGAGTTCTTCATCAACCCCACGGGCCGTTTCGTGGTGGGTGGCCCCCACGGCGACTCCGGCCTCACCGGCCGCAAGATTATCGTAGACACCTACGGCGGCATGGGGCGCCACGGCGGTGGCGCTTTCTCCGGCAAGGACTGCAGCAAGGTGGACCGCTCCGGCGCCTACATGTGCCGCTGGGTGGCCAAGCACGTAGTGGCCGCCGGCCTGGCAGACCGCTGTGAGCTGCAGGTAGGCTACGCCATTGGCAAGGCCAGCCCCGTTTCCATCATGATTGATGTAGAGACCTTCGGCACCGCCAAGGTGGACAAGCAGGTCATCATCGACCGCATCAACGAGGCCTTCTCCTTCAAGCCCGCCGACATGGAGCGCGTGCTGGGTCTGCGCGAACCCATCTTCCGCAAAACCACTAACTACGGCCACTTCACCAAGGCCGACCTCCCCTGGGAACAGCTCGACCCCCGCTGCCTGAGCATCCTCATGGGCTAAAAAATATTTTTTCATCCCCCGCTCCGGCATAAGGAGCGGGGGATTTTTCTTTCCCGGCATGCTGAAATCAGTCAAGCACATTTGCATACAATCCGGCGAGATGCAAAGGAACTTTGACGAAAAATCCGGCAAAACGCAAAGGAACTTTAACCCAAATCACGGCAAAATGCAAAGGAACTTTAATCTTCCGCTCCCTGCAGGATTGACAGTGGAAGAGCCGCTTTCCTGCTCCGGCTCGGCTACATGCTGGTTTACGCTCGTGCGCATTAACGGTAGTACCGCTGCTTTTGCAGCGGTAACCAGTCGGCCTTTCGGGCCTCAATGAATTACACTGGCTGTGCCAGTGTATTTCATCCCGGCATTCGCCGGGATGAAATACGGTCGCTCCGCTTCCGTATGAAATACGTCCTACGGACGTGTGAACGGCTCGTCCGTTGGCGAGCCGTTATTAGAACGCAATGCCATATTGCCGCGCACGGGTAACTCTGGTATCATTGGCGGCAAGATGACACTCGAACACCCCTTTATCGATAATACGCAGCTGCCGGCCTGGTCGCAGCTGAGCCCGGAGAAAGCCCGCACGGATATCCGCCTGGCCATTGAGCAGGCCAAAGCTGCCGTGGAAGCCATCTGCCAGGTGCAGGAACCGACCTATGCCAACACCTTCGACGCGCTGGAGAACAGCAGCAGCGCCCTCATGCGCGGCTGGCAGCGCCTCAACCACCTGCGCTCGGTCATGGATTCTCCCGAGCTGCGCGAGGTCATCAACGAGCTCATGCCCGAGGTGGTCATCTACTCCAGCAGCGTGACCCTCAATCCGCAGCTCTACACCGTGCTCAAGAATGCCGCCGCCCAGCCCTGGGTGCAGGAGCTCTCCCCAGTGAAGCAGCGCTTCATCGCCGAAACCCTGGCCGATTTCCGCGAAAGCGGCGCCGACCTGCCGGAGGATAAAAAAGCCCGCTATGCCGAGCTTTCCACCGAGCTGGCCCAGCTCTCCCAGACCTTCGGCGAGCACGTGCTCGATTCCACCAATGCATGGGAATACGTGACCAGTGATGAAAGCGAGCTGGCCGGCCTGCCTGAATCTGCCCGCGAAGCCGCCCGCCAGGATGCCCTGTCCAAAGGGCACGGCAGCGAAGAGGCACCCGCCTGGCGTTTCACCCTGCAGTTCACCAGCATCCAGCCTGTGCTCACCTTTGCGGATAACGCCGCCCTGCGCGAGCGCGTGTGGCGCGCCATGCAGACCAAGGGCACAGGTGAGTTCGACAACGCCCCGCTCATCGACAAAATCCTCACCCTGCGCGCCGAAAAGGCCGCCCTGCTGGGCTACGAGCGCTACTCCGACTACGTGACCAGCCGCCGCATGGCCGGCAGCGGCCAGAACGCGCTGGACTTCATCAACCGCCTGCACAGCCAGGTACGCCCTGCCTTCATCGAGGAGCAGGAAGCCATCCGCCGCTTTGCAGAGGAACAGACCGGCACCAGCATCCCCACTATGGAACCCTGGAGCATCGGCTACTGGAGCGAGAAACGCCGCAAGGCTCTCTATGATTTCGACACCGAGGAGCTCCGCCCCTACTACGCCATGCAGAATGTACTGGATGGCATGTTCTCCATCTACGCCGGGCTCTACGGCATCCGCTTCACCCGCAAGGAGACAGCCTGCATCCAGCCCGGCGAGGAAGTACCCGCCGGCACCGTGGAAGTGTGGCACCCCGAGGTGCTGTTCTACGAAGTGCACGATGAGGAGAGCGGCGAGCACCTGGGCTCCTTCTACGCCGACTGGTACCCTCGCGATGTGAAGCGCGCCGGTGCCTGGATGGACCCGCTGAGCACAGGTCTGCCCCCCATGAACGGGCAGCCGCGCGAGCCGCACCTGGCTTTCATGTGCGGCAACATGAGCCGCCCGGTGGGTGATAAGCCCGCCCTGCTCAGCCACTACGAGGTCGAAACCGTATTCCACGAATTCGGCCACCTGATGCACCAGATTCTGAGCAATGTGGAGGTACGCTCCCTCGGCAGCTGCAACGTAGCCTGGGACTTTGTGGAGCTGCCCAGCCAGATCAACGAGAACTGGACCTGGGAGCCCGAGGCCATAGCCCGCTATGCCCGCCACTGGCAGACCGGCGAACTCATGCCCGGCGAGCTCATGGACAAAATGCTGGCTGCCCGCAACTACGGCTCCGCCACCTTCTTCATGCGCCAGCTCTGCTTCGGCAAGATTGACCTGGAGCTGCACACCAACACCGCCGCCTACCTTGGCCGCGATGTGGAGGCAGTGGACCGAGAAATTCTGGCAGACTACCGCGTGCCCACCACCGAGCCGGGTAGCAGCGTGCTGCGCGCCTTCTCCCATATCTTCGACGGCGGCTATGAAAGCGGCTACTATTCCTACAAATGGGCCGAAGTGCTGGATGCCGATGCCTTCTCCCGCTTTGCGCAGGAAGGCATCTTCAACCCCGCCACCGGTCGCGATTTCCGCCGCTGCATCCTCTCCCAGGGCAACAGCCGCCCCGCCGCTGAACTCTACCGCGACTTCATGCACCGCGACCCGGACACCACTGCCCTGCTCCGCCGCAGCGGAATTGAAAGCTAAGCGCCCCGCCGCAGGTTCAACAATTTCTCCAGCCACCCCAGACGGCCACTATATGCCAGAAGGGGTAGCAACGCTGGTGTGTAGCGACGCATGAAAACCATGGCCAGCATGCTGGCAGCATAAATAACGAACGGCAGCAGCCCATAAAACAAAGGCGATGCAGCAACCTGGGGAGAAAAACGGACAAGCAGCATACTACACCCAAGAATCACCCCGGCATGCATCGCATAACACAGAAATGCGGCCGGGGCCAGCGCTGCTACCCACCGGGCAACACAAGGAAGAGCCACCTGAAGCATACTACCAGCTGATAACAGAAGGCCAGCAGAAAGCGTTTCATGCATTCCTGCAGGCAAATCGAATATTCTCACCAGCAGTAACACTGGCGCTCCATATAGAAAGACGCGTTGAATGCGGGCCAGGGAAACACACGAACACACATACCCAAGCACATAAGCAACAACATACTGCGGATTAGGCACTATTATATAATCGCGCACAGGAATCGGCCACTCCGTACCCAGCTGCCAGTAACTCCAGCATGCAACCACTCCCAATATGTATATTCCTATCCTACCCAGCAACTGACATAATATCAGCTCAGCCAATGCCAGCACATACCACATGGGATAATCAGCACATATTTTCCCATTCAAACCAAAAATCCGAGATAGACTGACTTCATCCCGTAAACCAAAAGCAAAAATACAATTCCACGCTACATAAGCCGCCAACAGCATCACTATCCTGTGCATCCATTTGGATGAAATCGATTTCGGTGCAAAATACCCCGAAAGCACAAAGAAAAACAACAACGGACCACCTGCACCACAAAAAAAATTCTTCACGCAGCTCCACACCAACGGCTCAGAAGTCGCAGGAAACTCTGAACTTGGCATATGATAGCCTACGATAAGAACAGTAGCCAGCACTCTGCCCACATCCACCCACACAACCCTCCGCTTATCTTCATGCTTTGAACGCTCACAGCCAGAGCACTCAGATAACCGGGCACACTCAGATTCAACAACCATCGGATTATGTGACGATATCAACATTCAAAAATCATGATAAACTACGGTCGTCAGTATACAAGGCATCCCTGAAAAAGTACAGTTTCTTTTCATTCAAACAGGCATTTTATTACCCCACACAACCACGCCTCTAAGCGTATAACACAGGACACCACCGCCCTGCTCCGCAGAAGCGGAATTGAGGCTTGAATCCAGAATTGCTATCACCACCCACCTCTCCCTGAATAAAATAACCAGAACATTTCATTATTGTTTTATGAACAGCTGGCATTTTTTACCCTTGCACTGCACCGCATCTTAGAGTACCATGCTGCCAGTATAAAGTAACGCTTGTCATGTCTGAAGCAGAACAACAACCAGTCGAGGAATTCACGAAGGTAGAATCCATCTTTGTGCGTGGGCGCAATTGCCTGCTGCTGCGGGCCGATTTCTCGCCCATTTTCGTGGATTATTACCTGCACCTCATGCAGCACAAGCTGCGCAATGAGGAAACGGAAGATACTGTACTCAAGAAGCTTCTGGCGTATTTCACACTGCACCTGGTCTCCCGTCCCTGGCAGGAATACCACGCCTGGACCTTCAATGTGTGCACCCCCCGCCTGGCCAACTACTTCATCTCCGGCTCCTCCCTGACAGAGGATGTGGTGGGCCGCGCTTTCCGCGAAGACGTGCGCGAGACGGATAAGAACATGCTCTTTGCCCAGAACCTGCTGCCCAACAAGGAGCCGCAGACCTCCGTCATTTCCCTGCCCGCCGGCTCGGTGGAGGAATGGGTGCAGGATTTCTACCGCCAGAGCGAGCAGCGCCAGTCCCGCGCCTTTGACCTGGGCGAGGACAAGTTTGCCCTCATCACCGCCCAGCCGGATGCAGACCACGACTGGCTGCAGGAGCTCACGGCGGACGATGTGCGCGCCATCTCCGAAACAGAGCAGACCAAGCTGCTGGAGACCCGCAAGTTCCGCTTCAGCTGCGGTTGCACGGTGGAAAAGATTCTGCCCGTGGTACGCGCCATGAAGCATGACTTTGCCGACCTGCTTTCCGAGCAGGGTTTCCTGGAAATCAACTGCCCGCGCTGCGGTGCCTCCTACAAGGTGACACCCGATATGGTGCAGGAGCAGGAAAGCTGATTCCGCCCCCTGCTGCCATGCCGGCCCGCTTTTACCAGCTTGCGCTGATTCTGCTCTTTTTCAGCGCAAGCTGTACCCCGGTGCGCACCGTCTATGACAGCCAGGGAAATGAGGTAAAAGACGACGAACCCGGTGGCGAGAAGGACCTCGTCTCCACCTTTGAGAAACGCTTTGATGCGTCCTTTTCCGAGCAAAAGACCCAGGATGGCGTGCCGCAGACCATGTCGTCCAAGGTGAGCTCCTTCCAGCGCCAGCTGGACGATGCCCGAAAAATCGACAAACCCTTTGCCACCGGCAATTTTGATACCGGGCGCAAGCTCGACCTCCGCAGCGATGGCTTTGCAGGAGCCGGCAAGCGCTTCAACTCCGGCAAGGATGGCATCGAGCGCACATCCAACTCCATGTATTCCACCGATTTACGGCCGGATTTCATGAACGAGAGCCACGGCATCAGCCATACCAACCGATACCGCGGCGCCAATGAGGACAGCCGCTCCTCGCTGGAGGGCATGGCGCTGGACACCCGCAGCACCCTCCACCATCTGAACGAAAGCATCCCCTACTCCACCAACCAGGGCAGCAATTACGTGGAAGACCGCCGCAACAACAGAAAGCAGCCCACCATCATCGACTACCAGGATTACTACCGCATGCACCGCAACAGCGTGCGCCAGCTGCTGGGGCGGGATAACGAGAACCCGTAATCCAGACCAGGCAACCACTTCGCACTTCCAAGCTCAAACTTCGTACCTTGATAGGTTCCATTTTGCTTGCAGGTTGAACCAGAATGCGCTAACATAGCGGTATGCTGAAGTTCACCACCTTCCTGTTACTGGCCTCCTCCGCCCTGGCTCTCGATTTATCCGAGGATATCAAGAGCGGAGATTTCTGGAAGAAAAATGCACAGGAAAGCCTGCAGAACAGTCATTACGAACTACCGGATGACTCGCACCTGCGCACCACAGGTATCTCCTTTGGCGAGATGCGCACCGGTGAGGTCATTATCAACCTGAACAATGAGCTGCCCACTACCCTGCAGGCCATGATTTACAACAAGGGTGATGACGGCACTATCGATGCCGACAGCTTCAACTCCATGATTAACGATGCCCGCACCGCACTGGATGAGCTGACGGGCGTGCGCGGCAAGCTCCGCAAGGCCGCCAGCGGTGATTCCGCCGTGAAACTCAAGGCCTGGGAATGGAAATGGGAGAACGGCATCATCCGCCTGGAAACCAGCTCCACCGGCAAAAAGAAGGATTTTGAAGCCGAATTCATCCGCCTGACCATGGGGCCGGATGCCAAAGCCCTGGGCAGCGGCGGCGCCCGCGACACCGCCAGCAAGAGAGATCTGCGCAGCAGCATCACAACCGATGAGGACGGCACCGTCTGGCTGAAGAATATTCCCATGGTCGACCAGGGCCAGAAGGGCTACTGCATGCCCGCCACCCTGGCTCGCGTTTTCGCCTTCTACGGCATGGACAAAGTGGACCAGCACGCCCTGGCTGCCGTGTGCGACAGCAGTGCCGGCGGCGGCACCAGCAGGCATGAGATGGAAGAAGCCATGCGCGATGTGTGCAAGAAATTCCACACCAAGTTCATTATTATTGATGATTATGTGACCAACCTCAAATCTGCCCTGGATTCCTACAACAAATTTGCCAAGCGCGCCGATAAAGAACCCCTTGGACTATACGATGATGTGTTCGGCCAGGCAGACCCTGACGTGCTGCGCAAAGCCCGCGCCGGCAAGAATGCCCAGGTTTCCAAGTGGATGAAGGATATCAAGAAACACATTGATTCCGGCACGCCGGTCATCTGGACGGTGATGCTCGGCATTTACCAGGAAAAGGTGGGGCTTCCCCAGTCCCGCGGTGGTCACGCCCGCCTCATCATCGGGTATAATCTGAAAAAGAAGACCCTCATCTACACCGATTCCTGGGGCGCCGAGCACGCCCGCAAGACCATCAAGGCCGAAGACGCCATCGGCATGACCACAGGGCGCTACGTCATCAAGCTCCGCTGAACCAATGCAACCTGCTCAGAAAGAACCGGATTCCGAAAATACCCTGCGAGAAAAAACAGGCAGCAGAATCAGGAGCTTTCTGCGCAGCAGCTGGCGGCTGCCGGCGCTCACGGCGGCAGGGCAGTCGCTTAGTCTGGGCATCGTGTGGGGGCTGGATTATGTTTCGCTGAATCACGGGCTGAGCATTCCGGTCTGGCTCGGGCTCCCGGTGGCCATCATGTTCGTGGGTTTCCTGCTGCTGGGGCTCCTGCTTCCCGTGTGGCTGGTCATTATGAGCATCCGCTGGTGCCGGAGCCATGAATGGCGGCAGATGGCGCAGGGCTGGGGGAGCAGCATCGGGGCTGCAGTCGTGGCCCTGGGTGTGCTTGCCGGCTCACTCATGCACACTCTGGCCGGAGCGCCGGATAACTTTGCCAAGGGGCTGAACATACCCGCAGAGGTAGGTTTCGTCCACCCCCGCAACATGACCTTTTTCTGCAATGAGGAGTATAAGACAGTGACCGCGCCTCTGCGCGCGGCGGCTCCCCAGCTGCCGCAGCTCACAGAGAAAGGAGATGCCACAGCCCCGAACCTGCGTAAACTTTCACGCGAGGCCCCGGAACTGCTGCAGGAATACATGCTGCGCTGCCTGTATGCCGAGGCAGTGAATCCGCAATTCACAGCGCATGTGCTGCAATCTCCCCTGCTGCCCACTCATGAGAATGACCCGCAGACACACTTCCGCAGCATAAGGCTGGATGAACGTTGCAGTTATAATGGCCAGACCGTAACCCGCCGGGATTCCCCGGAAGGGACATGGAGCCTGCCGCTGGAAAACGGCTGGTCTATCATGGTGCGGAAGCCTGATTTCCGAACTGACCAGCAGGAACAACTGGATTATACACAGGATATTGCCACGCTGGATGCCTCTCTGGCAGACCTGGCCCGGACTCCCACGCGGGAATATCTGGACAGCATCCTGCCACCGCTGCCGGATAAGCCCTTTGTCTGCCTGTGGGATGAAGGTCCCGGCATCTACGAAATGCTGCTCATCATTCCCGGAAACTATGGTGCAGGCAATTTCGAATTGAGGGCGCATGAGTACACCAGCGGCAGGAAAATCAGATTCAGCCACCGCTTCCTGCCCGAAAAGACACTGGGCAATGTCTGCAGGGTCATCTGTTCCGATGGCTGGTGTACGGTATTCAGCGGAGACTGGAATGAATACTACGGTTCCACCTGGGAAATCTGGTTCACCCCCGCTTCCGGCGGCGAAGCCCGCTGCGTTAATGCACAGAATTTCCTTATGATGGGCTGGATGCACTGATTCCCGGGGATTATGCACTCACCAGGTATGGTACGGGACTGAAGCCCCGAGCTTCGCCCCCCGCCAAATCATACTTTGCATACTGAGCGTATGCTGTTCGTGTTTTTTTGGCCCACACTCCCGATTCCGCTTGCAATAGATTGAAACTGGGGGTAAAATGACAACGTGAACGGAATCGACTTGCAGGAAGCAGCGCGGCGAGCCTACCACGCCATGGTCATGGCGCGGGCATTTGATACCAAGATATCCGCCCTGTACAAAGCAGGCAAGATTTTCGGCGGTGTATTCCTGGGGCGCGGGCACGAAGCCATAGCCGCCTGCCAGGCGGTTTTCCTGACCCGCGGGGAGGACGTGTACAATCCCTTTATCCGTGAGCAGGCCGGCCGCTGCGCCTGGGGCGAAAGCGTGCTGGAAAGCGCACGCGCCTACCTGGGCAGCATCGATGGCTATATGCGCGGCCGCGACAGCAACGTGCACTGGGGCAACCCCGCCAGCGGTAATCCGGTGCCCATTTCTCACCTGGGGGCCATGGTTTCCGTGGTGGCGGGCATGATGCTGGCCAAGCGATTCAAAGGTGAAACCGGGCGCGTGGGCGTGGCCTGTATCGGCGATGGCACCACCTCCGTAGGAGCCACGCACGAGGCCGTGAACCTCATTGCCGTGGAAAAGCTTCCCGTGGTCATCGTGGTGACCAATAACCAGTTTGCCTACTCCACCCCCAACAGCCAGGAATTTGCCGCCAGTCTCATGGACCGCGGCCGGGGCTATGGCCTGAGCTGCCACGAATGCGATGGCACCGATTTCATGGCCACGCTCACCACCATGCAGCGTGCCATTTCCGCTGCCCGCGCCGGGGAAGGCCCGCAGTGGGTGGTGGCCAACACGCTGCGCATGTGCGGCCACGGCGAGCACGATGATGCTGCCTACATTCCCGAAGAACTGAAAGCCGCCTATGCCGACCGCGACCCGCTGGCCGTGGCACGCCGTCAGATGCTGGAAACCGGCTGGCTTACCGAAGCAGAAGCCCAGACCTGGGACGACGAATGCCGCGACGAAGTGCAGCGCCTGGTGGCCCAGGCTCAGCGAGAAAAGACCCCGAACCCCGCAGACGAGGACTGGATGGCCACCTCGTGGAACCCCGAATACTGATTTTGCCGACCATGAGCGTGACCTACATAGATGCCATTCACCAGGCGCTGGATGAACTGCTGGCCGAAGACCCGGATGTGTTCCTGCTGGGTGAGGATATTGCCGGCAAGTTCGGCGGCGCCTTCAAGGCCACCAAGGGACTGGATGCCAAGTACCCCGGCCGCGTGCTGAATGCCCCCATTGCGGAGGATGCCA
This sequence comes from Akkermansia sp., assembly GCA_045132635.1. Taxonomy (GTDB): domain Bacteria; phylum Verrucomicrobiota; class Verrucomicrobiia; order Verrucomicrobiales; family Akkermansiaceae; genus Akkermansia. The sequence goes on along the minus strand of JBGUSR010000051.1, from coordinate 39,535 downwards.
TTGCCGGTGTCGGCATCGGTGCTGCCATCGGCGGCATGAAACCCATTCTCGAAATGCAGTTTGCTGATTTCGGCACCCTGGCACTCAACCAGATGGGTAACAACGCCGGTGCCCATTTCTACCGCACCGGCATGCCCATCAATGTCACCCTGCGCATGCCCTGCGGCGGCACCCCCGGCGGCGGCCCCTACCACAGCCAGAGCCTGGAGGCGCTCTTTGCGCACTACCCCGGCCTGCATGTCTTCACCCCCGCCACGGTGGCAGATGCCTACTACATGCTGAAACAGGCCGTGCAGATTCCGGACCCGGTGGTGTTCCTGGAGCACAAGTTCCTGTACCGCTGGCTGAAGGCAGATTCCTGGGTGGACCCGAATCCCCTGCCCATCGGCCAGGCCCGCATTGCCCGCCCCGGCCAGCACGCCACCGTGGTGGCTTTCTCGGCCATGGTGCCGGAGGCCCTGCGCGCAGCCGAGGAATTGTCCGCCACCAGCGGCTATGAGCTGGAGGTGGTCGATTTGCGCAGCGTCAAACCGCTGGATACCGAGACCATTCTTGATTCTGTAGCCCGCACCGCCCGCCTGCTGGTGGTGAGCGAGGACTTCCCCTGGGGCGGCGTGGCCGCCGAGGTGGTGTCGCAGGTTTCCGCCAGGGGATTCCACCTGCTGGATGCCCCGCCGCTGCGCCTGAGCTCGCACGATACCCCCATTCCCGCCCACCCGGATTTATGGAAGGCGCACCGCCCGAGTGCCGCCGCCATTGCCGATGCCGCCCGTTACCTCATTTCCCTCTAATCCCCGTTCCGAATCATGCCGAAAGTAGCCATTCTCATGCCCCAGCTGGGCGAATCCATAGCCGAAGCCACCATCATGCAGTTGCTGGTGAAGCCCGGCGACACCGTGCAGGCGGATCAGGAGGTGTTCGAGGTCGAAACCAACAAGGCCGTCATGGGGGTGACCACCGTGTGCGGCGGCACTATCGTCTCGCTGGATGCCCGCCCCGGCGAAACCCTGCCCGTAGGGGCCATCATGGGCATCATCGAAGCCACGGAGGAGGAAATCGAGCGCTCCGGCGCTACCCCGCTGGACGCAAACGCCGCCCCTGCCCCCGCTGCAGCTCCCGCCAGGGAACAGAGCGGCAACCAGGACGGTGCCCATTTCCGCACCGAGGGCGAATTCCGCGAGGGTGTGCCCGGCGGAGGCCGCCGCAAGCCGCTGGGCGAAGGCGGCCGCGGGCTCCCCGTGCCCATGGGCAAGCGCGGCAGCCGTTTCCTTTCCCCCCGCATCCGCGCCCGCATGGATGAACTGGGCATTACTGAAGCAGATATGGCCTACGTCATCGGCACCGGCCCGAATGGTCGCATCACCATCGATGACTTTGAGCAGTTCATCAACTATGTAGACGGCTGGCCCTCGCACCAGGCCTCGCCCATGCGCCGCAGCGTGGCCAGCAGCATGCAGCGCACCTGGCGCCGCCCCATTGCCAGCTGTGGCCGCCCGATTTTCATGGCCCCCATCGTGCTGCACCGCAAGAACCACCCGCGCAAACCCGGCATCACGCTCTATTTCCTGCGTGCACTGGCTCTGGCACTGGCCGAGCACCCCGAGTGCGCCGGCTACATGGTGGGCGGGCGTATCCTGACCCCGCGCCGCATTGACCTGGGCGTGGCCGTGCAGGTGACAGACGGCGTGATGGTACCCGTCATGCGCAATGTGAACGAATACACGCTGAATGAACTGGTGGACGAGTACAACAAGGTGGTAAGCCAGGCACGCGACCGCCGCCTGGACCCTGCCTACCAGGGTGGCGGCATTGCCACGGTTTCCAACTTCGGCGGTTTCGGGCTCACACACGCCACCCCCATGCCCCTGCCCAGCGAAAGCCTTATTCTGGGCGTGGGCGCGGTGCAGAAGGTGCCTGTATGGAGCGATGAGGTGGAATGCTTCCTGCCTGTGGAGCAAGCACACATTGTGGCCTCGTTCGACCACCGCGTGGTGGACGGCGGCGATGTGGGCCGCCTGATGCTGCGCATCGCGCACTACCTGGAGCACCCGGAATTCCTGTAACAATTCATGAGCGAATACCCCAGAGACATGGTACTTGGCGTGATTGCCTGCGCGGGCGAGTTCCCCCGCATGGTCATTGCCGGCGCGCGCCGTGCCGGGGTGCGCGTAGTGGCCGCCGGCATACGCGGCGCGGTCGGCAAAGATATCCCCGCGATGTGCGATGCATTCAAGATGTTCCGGGTGGGAGCCATCGACGCACCTGCACGTTTTTTCAAGGAACAAGGCGTGACGCATGTCATGCTCACCGGGCAGATTAAGCCCGCCTGCATTTACACCATGTGGCCGGATGCCACCGCCCGCCGCCTGCTGGGCCAGCTGGACCGCCGGAATGCCCACACCATCTTCACCGCTGCCTGTGATTTCATTCACTCCCACGGCATGCAGGTGCTCCCCTCCATCACCTTCATGGAGGACCACCTGCCCGCCGCCGGCCACCTGGCAGGTCCTGCCCCCACCGCCGAACAGCTGGAGGAGGCCCGCTTCGGCCTGACTCAGGCCCGCGAAATCGCCCGGCTCGATATCGGCCAGAGCATCATTGTACACGGCAAATGCGTGGTCTGCGTGGAGGCGTTCAAGGGCACCAACGAATGCCTGCATGCCGGCGGCCACCGCGACTACCCGGTAACCCTCTGCAAGGTGACCAAGCCCGGGCACGATATGCGTTTCGATGTTCCCTGCATCGGCACCGGCACCATCAACAACGCTCTCAAGGCCAATGTAAAGCACATTGTGTTCGAGGCAAACCGCACCATTCTCTTCCAGCGCGAGGAAGTGGTGTGCCTGTGCAACAAGCACGGCATCACCCTGCATGCCATGGAGGTTCCCCTGCCCCCGCAGGAGGGCGAAGACCCCGGCCACATTGCCACAGATGCCGCCCACGCCGCCGCCATGGCTGCGGAGATTGAGGCACTGGGCATCGGCCACTGCGCCGTGGTGTGCGATGGCGTGGTCATCGCGGTGGATGATGCGGATGGCCCGCTGAAGTGCATTCGCCGCGCCTCGGCCTACATGAAGCGCCTGCGCTTTGCCCGCCTTATCAACTGGCTCTGCCGCGTGCTGCTCGGCCGCCCCGGCACACCGCCTGCCCCCATGGTGCTGGCTACCACCCGCCCCCTGACCACCGAGGAACAGGCCGCCGCCAGCAAAGCCGGGATTCTGATGGCGAGCTGACCTGCAGAGACAGCCGTCCAACGGCTGAACATTCTGCGTTCTTTTACCCCAGCTGCTCAAAGAAGCCGCCGCCCAGCAGTTTCTCACCGCGCAGGGCATCGGGCTCATAGAATGCGCACACCTGGCCGAGCGCCACGGCACGCACCGGGGTATCAAAATCCAGCTGCACCCTGCCCGCACCCAGCGGCGTGCAGGTGGCCGGCACGGCGGCAGCGCGATAGCGCACCTGCGCCATCACACGCTCCGGCAGCGGGGCCAGTGTGTTGGAAATGCTGCCCACAATCGCCCGGCGGGTATACAGGCCGGGGGTTTCCTCTCCCTCATAGCCCAGAATCAGGCGGTTATTCTTCAAATCCTTACCCACCACCACATAGGCCACACCCTCACGCGGGGAAGCCACATGGTGGCCCTTGCGCTGCCCCATGGTGAACAGGTGCAGCCCATCATGCCGCCCGAGCTTGCGGCCATTCAAATCAACAATATCCCCCGGATTATCCGGCAGGTAATGGCGCAGAAAATCGCTCATCTTCACCTGGCCGATGAAGCAGATACCCTGAGAATCCTTCTTCTCGGCATTCGGCAGATTAAAACGGCGGGCAATTTCGCGCACCTGCGGCTTGGTGATACCGCCCACGGGGAAAATGGCGTGCGCCACCTGCTCCGGGCGCATGAGCGCCAGGAAATAGGACTGGTCCTTGTTCACATCTGCCCCGCGCAGCACATAGCTGCCTTCGCCCGGCACATCAAGGCGCTGCGCGTAGTGCCCCGTGGCCACGCCGCTGAACCCCTGCTCCAGCGCGTAATCCAGCAGCACGCCGAACTTCATCTCGCGGTTGCAGAGCACATCCGGATTCGGGGTGGAACCACTGCGGTACCCCTCAATCAGATAATTCACAATGCGCTGGCGGTACTGCTCAATCAGATCCACCACGCGGAACTCGATACCCAGCTTGCGGCAGACGCCCAGGGCATCCTCAATATCGCGCTCCCACGGGCATTCCCCGGGTATATTCTCATCATTCACCCAGTTCTTCATGTAGGCGGCCACCACCTCGTGCCCCTGCTCCACCAGCAGGGCCGCGGCTGCGGCGCTGTCCACACCACCACTGAGCGCTGTAAGAATACGAGCCATTGAAACGCAATTACTTCTCTTCCTTAAGGGCAGACGGCGGCAGCGGACGCTGCGGCTCACCAATCCCCTGCTGCGCCAGACCGGCAAACATACTCTGCAGAGCCTGCACAATAAAGCAGCTGCGGTCTACATGGTTATGCTCGCAAAGGATTTCCATCTCCTGCAAGATGTCCTCCGGGCAACGGAATGATATCGTTTTTGTATTCATAACGCTTAACGCCCCTATGCTACCAGATACGCCCCCCCTTTTCAAGGGCAAATCACGACCGCGGCGCACCCTCCTTTCTCAACCGCGCGGAGACATACCAGAAAAGAGCGAAGAGGAGCACGCCATAGAACACCATACTGTCGCCCATGCGCACATCATAAGCCGTTTCACCATCAATAATGGTTTCCGGGGAGCAGGTGCGCACCAGCCAGGTGACCAGCCGCAGCGGCACCGCATCGAACAACGCGCCCAGCGTTCTGCTGAGCACCAACGTGGCACACAACGCAGCCACCAGGCACCCCGCCACCCTGAGAGCAAGGCGGAGGCAGAAAGATACTGCCCTGTTCACCCCGGTACTCATCATTCAATCCATATCAACAGGCCCTGATGCGTCGTCCATTTCTCTGCTCAGGATGGAGAGCAGAAAGCACCCTGTCAGGATATCTGCGCACACCAGACAGGCAGGATTACTCAGTATCAATTCTTTACCCTGATGAGTATACGATGTCTCCCCCACCGTGAATACACGATTGGGCTTCCACCACCGCCCCAGAAGAGGCAGCGAGGCAACGATTCGCCCGGCATCGAGAGTCAGTTCAATTTCCAGCTTCCGCAGGCCATGCAGCCTGAACCGCCCCACACATTCCCCGCACCCGCGAAACGCGCGAAAGCAGCGTCTGCCCAGGAACGCATCCATGGTTCCCGAATCGTCCCTGATGACAAATGTCTCACTCCCGTGCAGGAACACATATTCGTCCGCATTCTTCGGCATGAAGATAACCTTACCCCCTGCCGAAATGCTTTCGCCACTGATATTCAGGGATAATTCCATATTCCGGGATTAAAATACCATTAAACAAAGATTAAGTCAACAGCCCGCCCCTTATCTCATTCTGAGCAGAGCTGCTCTGGCCTTGTTCGCCCAGGTCATCCAATCTTCGTCATCGGCCGCCCGATGGTCCTCGATAAGGCCCTTGTAAAGCTTCATGGCTCTTTCCCGGGAGACGGGGACACCCAGGCCCTTTTCATAGCATTCGGCCAGGCGATAGCTGGCCTCAGCATGGGACTTATCGGCCGCCAGGCGGTACCACAGCACAGCATCCGACCAGGATTGAGGAACTCCCTCGCCCCGTGCATAGCAATGCCCCAGCATGCAGGCAGAATGAGCATCCGGAAATTCATGTGCAACGGCCAGGCGGTAGTACCGGATAGCCTCTTCACGCGATACAGGCACGCCGCGCCCATGCCAGCAGCAGTCTGCATAGTCGCACTGGGCCAGTTTATCCCCCTTGTCCGCTGCCTGCCGAAGATACGCAGCCCCCTTCTCCGCCGATTTCGGCACAGCCTTCCCCCTCATATATGCCCAGCCCAGCGAGCTCAGCGCATCCGGATCATCCGGGGCAATCAGGATTTTCCCCTCCACATCCTCATTGTAGGAAATGGCAACCCGATACGGGCTGTCCTCCTCTTTTCCGCTGAAGTATGCGCCCGGATACGGAATCACCTCCCCGCTGCGGGCATTCACAAAGAACCCGACCAGCCGGGCCTGGCTGAACTTGAAATTCCTCAGCGAGCGAAAAAAGTAATAATCCCCGAACACGCTGACCCGGGCATGGGCAAGCACCAGACAGGATGCATCACACACCCGCTGTCGCCCCTCCTCCGGATGAGCCTTCACATAAGCCCGCGCGGCATCCATGGCCTGCTGCGGAGTCATAGGCAGGCTGCGGCTGCGCTCCATGGCCGCCTCCAGTTCAAGCATGGGGATTTCGCGGTCCAGCCATAGGAATCCCGCTGGCTCAGCCTCCGCCCGCAACTCACTTTCCAGGGCCTGCCGGCCGGCACCTGCAGCAGCCTGGCAAACACACATTACCAGAGCCAGCACCAATCCCTGTAAAAACGGTATCTTCATAAAATTACATTTTCTATACATGAATCAGCATGCTTTCCTTATAGCATAAGCAACACCCCATATCAATGCCACAGCCACATAAAAAGCATTCGGCAGCAGGGAATAATAGAACGGAAAAAACTCCGGATTATTGAAGCTGGTTCCCTTCAGGCAATCCAACGACAGCTCGAAGTACCCACGCGCCCCCACGAACAGCAACGCAACGGTATAAACCCACTCCAACCACGAAAACAAGCAGACAGACCGCCGCCTGAAGTCAGACACCTCACCGGATATCCCCTTCCGCAGCAGACAGAGCAACACCACCGCCTGAATCCCGCCGTAGAAAACGAAATAGACAGGAAGCCAGAACATCAGCACCACGGCCATGAGCACAAGATGTCCCCACAGGTATGCGCAGATGATTTTACGGCGAAATGCGTCCATAGGCATTGCTGAGAAATGTTATCGTTGCTCCTTCTTTTCTTTCGTCAGTTGAACTGTCAAGTTTTCCTTGATAGTTCCTTCTTCTCGAAGTTCAATATATTGCAGAATATTTGCCACGTGCTTTTTACCGAGCTGATGGCGGTTAATCTTCAATTTCTAATATGAGAGGACGATGATCTGATATTGCGAGCCAATTGGCGGACGTTTCGATGTAGCAGTCGCGTATGCGCTCTGGGGAAACAAAGGCGTAGTCGATGTGATAAGATTTATTAGCGTGACGATGCAGAAAGAAGGTAGGAATACTTTCCTCTCCCTGAGCCTCATTTTGTTTATGATGATATGCGGAACATAATCCGACATCAGCCAGCATCTGAACTACTGAGCTGTGGTTGCGTTGCCCTCTCCCAGGCTTGCCATCCCATTTTTTATTGCTGTTAAAATCTCCCATCACCACCATTTGGGGATTGTATTTTGCTGCATGCAAGTAATGATAGATATAATACTCCTCAATGTGGCGAAACTTTGTCCATACAGCTAATAGGTCAAAGCTATCATTCACACGAACGCAAGCAAATTGCCTAAGACAAAGGGGTTCCCATGCGTTATCCGTAATGCTGACATGAGGTGCGACAAAAATGCCCAGGCCCTTATTCTTGTTATCTCCCCACCATAAACCACCTGTGAAAAATGCGCGATACTCCTTGCTGCGACACTGCAAGGGATTCTCGCATTCCTGGATGATATAGATATCCCCCGAAAGCTTCCGGATCTCCGAAAACTTCTCACGAAATTTCCCTTGCGCATTCCAACTGATAATCCTCATGCCGATGCTGGGAGTATAATGAAAAAGGAACGGTGAGTCAAGCTGGGGATTCATGAACAAGTTCACAAGGGGGTAAAAATAGAGAACCTCCCGGGCGCAATCCGAGAGGCTCTACAGAAAAGCAATCCACGCCTACATGGATTTCATGACCATAGAATGACATTGAACTACTCCAATGTCAAGATTTTTTAGCAAAAAGCCTTCTTTTTAAGTGAAAAGTGACGTGCAGACAGGATTGCGCTTCCTGCTGCACGGAGCTCCTTTACAGGCTCATAATGAACAGGACAATCTGCACTATGATAACCAGAAGCTCAATCCACTTTAATGTAGGCATCTGTGGGTGCTATTCTGCCAGCCGAGTTCAACTGCTGTTCCGTACCCTTGCGGACACGTTACCCCAGAGGAAAGGGCTGCTAACTCTCCGCTGAAGGTGAACGAGCCACCCACCAGACGAGTGGTGGCGGAAAAGCGGGAGGATTCTAGCATATAGCCATCATCCGTTCAAGTCTCAACGGGTTATACTTTTGACATCCCGGCAATGTGACTGGAACCGCACGAGTCTAAGCGAGTCCTAAAATCAGCCCAGGAAGTCCGATTTGCGTTATGAGTTGTGTTTTTATAACCCGCTGAAATCTAGGCACAAAAAAGGAGCGGTCGTTACCATGTTGTCTTGGTTACGACCGCTCCCATAATAGCAGGGAGGTGATTTGAACACCCGACCAAAGGCTTATGAGTCCTCTGCTCTACCACTGAGCTACCCTGCCATTGGAGCCGCATATAGCGGACTTCAGGCGGATTATAGCAGCAGATTCGAGCTCTGGCAAGCCTAAAATGATATTTTTTTCAAATTTACTTTTTCGGGGCACCCTTCTGCTGGGCGCGAATCTTATTCAGACGCTCCAGAACCTGCTCAGGCTTAGCGAAAGAAGCCTCAAAACGCTGAATATCCTGGGGAGTAGCCTTGGGATTCAGTTCGAAGGACTGGCGACCTACGGCAGCGGCAGCCTTCACATCATCCACCGAGCGGGCAGTGGTAAGTAGAATCTGGAACTTGACCTGCAGCATGGCGGGCTTGTTCTCCGGCTCAGCAGTCTCCAGAGCCTTATCCACCACAGCCAAAGCCGACTCGGGGGTGGCGGCAGCCTGCAGCTGCTCGCCCAGAGCCTTGCGCTGGGCCTCCACGCGAGCCAGGCGGCCCATGCCGGTGGTATCCTGCGAGTCCAGCGCCACGATTCGGTCGCGCAGCGCAACAGCATTGCCCTGCAGCTCTTCGGGCAGGCTCTTGTAAGCCTGAACCAGGGTAGCCAGCAGCTCAGCCCCCTGCTGAGTCTCTGCCTGCTTCAGCAGCGCAGCCGTGGCCAGAGCGGCATCCAGCGGCTTGGCAGCGGCATCCACACTCTGACGGAACCCGGAGAAACCACCAGCCAGCTCACCCTGCGGGGTAATCACCAGAATGGTCGGGAAACCGGAAACGCCGTACTGGGTGCAAATCTCCTCATTACGGGCACGCAGTTTGGCATCGAACTTGGGATTCTGGGGCAGGTCCACCTCCAGAAGCACAAACTTATCCTTGGCGTAGGTCTCAAACGCAGGCGTATCGAGCACCTGCTTGCGCAGGCGGATGCACCAGCCGCACCAGTCGGACCCGGTGAAGTCGATAAGCACAGCCTTATTCTCAGCAGCAGCCTTAGCCTTGGCAGCTTCCAGATCCGTCATCCACTCGGCAGCCCAGGCCGGCACCATGGCACCCAGCATGAGCAAAGCACAAAGAGTTTTCTTGAACATGGGCTTATAGTACCAGAAAACACCCCGACACAGCAAGCGGAAACTCTGACCGTCAGGCGATGGAATTCGCACATGCATCCCAAAGATTTCACAATTGAATGAATTATCAACACCGTTGGAGCCAGCCCCCCTTTATGCGTATAAATGGCGATTTGGCGGGGTTAGAAATCAATCGGAGCACGGGACTTCAGTCCCGAAAACTCAAGCGAAGGGGGACTAAAGTCCCCCGCTCCGACCAGAAACCTCCGCTCGCCAAACTCCCATTTGACACAACATTCTCCGGGATACGTGTGTGGAATTCGGTACCCTCATCGAAATCCGGTTTTCACCGCATTATCTACTTGTTTTCAAACTGCTGAACTGGCGGCGGCGTCAACACCCGCAACCATGAAAGCGAAATCACTCTGCTACATGTTGGCGGCCACAGCGGTGGCCGGTAGTGCCGGGGCTCAGCAGCCCAGCGGATATATGGATACAGTCTGGGGCTGGGAGGCCGTGTACCTGGAGGTGGATGAGGTGCCGGTGAGCCTGCAGCGCAGCATGTCACCGCAACACCAGCTCACCCGCCGCCAGCCAGGCGTGCCCACGCGGGCCCAGGTGCTGCACCAGGCCCGCAGCCGCGATGAAGACACCACCAAGACCCCCTGCCGGGGCTGGCGCTTCATGCCCGCTACCCCGCAGAAGTTCATGCCGTATCTGGATTCCCTCTTTGTGCCGGGCAACACCTGCGCCGAGCCCTGCGAAATCATGAACCAGGACATGGTCTCCACCTCGGCCCAGTGGGTCAAGAATGCGCTCAGCCAGTACGGCATGCAGTATGACCTGACCGCCTCCTACAACTTCACCTCAGTCAAGCCCAGCCCGCGCCACCACCGAGGCGATTTCTCCGCCTTCAACTTCTCCATGACCGGCACCTGGTTCCTGGCGAAGGATTGCGACAACAGCCAGGGCGTATTCCTCACCTTCGAGGCCGACTGGGGCCCCGGCACCAACTTTACCGAACGCAAAAGCAGTGCGCAGCAGAGCCTGGGCAGCCTGAGCAACCCGCAGGGCAGCCTGCGCGGCGGCAACGGCGTGTTCCTCCCGCAGCTGGCACTGGGCTACAGCGGGTTCGACGGAACATGGGTGGCCATGGTCGGCACGCTGGATTTAAGCAACTACCTGGACCAGAATGCCTACTCTCCCTCCTGGGCGGGCGGCCTCATGAACCAGAGCTTTGCGTATAACCCCTGCCTGCCCCTCACCTGGGCCAATTTCGGGTTCCTGACGGCCTGGCAGCCCTGCAATAACTTCTATGCCATGTATGCCACCAGCAGCACCAACACCGGCGTGAATCAGAACCCCTTCAGCGACCTCAGCTCCAACTACTGGGCGCATGTGGGCGAGCTGGGCTTCATTTTTGAGGACGCCATGGGCATGGGTGCCGGCACCTATCGTCTGCAAGGCACCATCGTTGACCACGAAGGCAAGACCGGCGCGGGCGTCGGTATCAACATCCAGCAGCAGATGGGCCGCAACTCCCGCCTGGGCTTCTTCACCCGCGCGGGGTACATGGGCCAGCATGCCAGCCGCCTTACCGGTGTGAAATGCAGCGCCACGGCAGGCTTCATGCTGCGGGCTCCGTTTACCGATGCCGGCTGGGGCAGCCGCAGCAACAACGAGAATATCTCCTTCGGCTTCCTCTGGGAGCGCGCCGCTGCCAGCCAGCGCCCCGCCAAGCACATGGATGAATACGGACTGGAGCTCAGCGCTGTGGTGCAGCTCACCCCCACCTTCTTCCTGCAGCCCGATGTGCAATACATCTTCAACCCCGTGCACGCCACGGATAAGGATGGTGCCGTGGTGCTTCAGATGCAGGGCGTCTTCAAGTTCTGATACGTATTACCTGTAGGATTGGACATGCGAAAGCCCCGTGGAGCAGCGCAAGCTCTCCACGGGGCAAAACGTATGAGAATTCTGGATTTTGGATTTATTAAATTCCGCGAGCCAGCCCCCCTAATCCCTAATCCCTAATCCCTAATCCCTAATCCCTAATCCTTAACCCTTAATCCTTAATCCTTAATCCCTAATCCTTGCCCATCACTCTGCCATACCCTGCTGCTGCAGAAGGGCGTCCGGGTTCGGGTCGCGCCCCATGAAATCGCGGAAGGATTCGCGCTCTGCGCGGCTGCCGCCCGTGCTGAGTACAGAGCGGCGGAAGCTGGCGCCGGTGGCGGCATTGGTGGGGCCTTCCTTCTCAAAGCGCGTAAAGGCATCTGCGGCCAGCACCTCGGCCCACTTGTAGGAATAATAACCCGCAGCATAACCACCGGAAATGCAGTGGCTCAGGCTCCGCATCACTGAAGGCGCAGGGGCAGTGAGCGGCAGGTTCCAGGGATCCAGCAGCTCGCGGCTGGCGGTATCCAGATTCCGCCCGCGGAACTTGCTGTCGTAATTGATGTGCATTTCCAGATCCAGCTTGGCCATGCGCAGCTGAGACATCATATCAAACCCCGGCATAAAGAAGCGGCTCTTCTGCAGCTTCAGCAGCATATCTGCCGGCAGGGGCTCATCCGTCTCCCAGTGGCGGGCATAGGACATCACGCCCTCGGGAATCCACACCCAGTTCTCATTCATCTGGCTGGGCAGCTCCACAAAATCGCGAGCCACACGGGTGCCGGTGTGGGAATACAGCTCCACATCGCTCAGCATGCTGTGCAGCGCATGCCCGAACTCATGAAAAAGCGTGAGCACATCCATATGCGTGAACAGGGCCGGCTTGCCCGCTGTGGGTGCTTTCAGATTACCCACCAGCACGCAAAGATGCGGCGGGCGCGTTCCATCCACCATGGGATAATGGCGCACACGCATCACCCAGGCGCCATCGCGCTTGGTGCTGCGGGGGTGCAGATCCATATAAACCGAGCCCATATGGCGGCCGGTGGTCGCATCATGAATGGCATACAGCTTCACCTCCGGGTGCCACACCTCAGCCACGCCCTCAGCCAGCTGCTCACCAGGCTGCAGGCAGCGGGTGGGCACCTCCGTGATGCGAACATCATACAGGCCCTCAAACACCGAGAACATGCCGCCCAGCACATTCTCCTTCCTGTGGTAGGGGCGCAGCGAATCGCTGTCGAATCCGCACTCCTTCTCTGCCAGCTGGGTGATATAGTAGTTCACATCCCAGGGATCCACCTGGGTGACGCGGCGCCCCTCACGGTCCGAAATGAACTCCAGCAGCTGGGCCACATCGCGGTCAAACCCCGGCTTCACCTTGCGCATCATATCATCCACAAAGTCAAGCGCAGCCTGCCCACTGCCCACCATGCGGCGAGCCGTCACCAGATCTGCATACGTGCCGAATCCCAGCAGAGTAGCCAGCTCACTGCGCAGCTCCATCACGCGGTTGACCACCGGCGCGTTATCGAACTCCGGCGTGTTGCCCTCGGAACAACGGCCCAGCCAGCACAGGCGGCGCGTCTCTTTCACATCACAATGCCGCAGCACATCTGCCACACTGGCATAATCCAGCGTAATGAGCCACTGAGGCTGCTCCGGCGTACCGAATCCGCGCTCCTGCGCCTTGGCAGCGGCGCGGTCCATCCAATCCGGGCTCATACCGGCCAGCTGAGCCTTATCCTTGATAACCAGCTGCCAGGCGTTCACCGAATCCTTGCAATTCTTATCATACTGCAAACGCAGAGCGGCCATCTCCTTGCCAATAGCCAGCTTGCGGGCCTTCTGCTCAGCAGACAAATCCGCACCGCTGTCCTTGAACTCATCCACCACCTGCTGCACAAAACGCTGGCGTGCCGGGGAAAGGCTGCGCACCCAGGGCTGCTGGCTGGCATGGCGCATCACCTCCCACAAACGGGCATTGGAGGTAATGGAAGAGTTGTACTCCGCCAGCAGGGGAGTCACCTCCTCCACCGCCGCACGCACCTCCGGAGAATCCATCAGATACTCCAGGTTGCTCAGCAGCTGGTCAACGCAATCCAGCTCCCAGTCCAGCATATCATAAGCGGCAAAGGTATTCTCCCAGGTAGCCTCACCGGGCTTCACCTGGCAGATTGCCTCGATGCGCTGCCGGGCACGCTCCACCGCCAGGCGCACATCTGCCGCACCGCGGGCAGGAGTCATGCGCGACCAACGGGGATACACGCCGCCCCACTCCAGAAAAGGATGTTCATCTGCCGAAAGCACCGGCAGCGCAGCAATGCCTGCCTGCTGCTGGGCAAAAAGAGGGGCGGCACACACCGTGCTGACCACCGCCGCAAAAAGGAGAGACCGGAATGTCATACGCTCATATATACGCAGAATCCCGGCAGATTCTTTCAGTTACAACACAATATGAAGAAATAATTTATAAATGAGGAACCTCTATGAACTCGAAATGGAGTTGTGTATGGCTGCTGTTTTTGTCGGAGCGGAGGGACTTCAGTCCCTCATCGGTTATGTTTTCGGGACTAAAGTCCCGTGCTCCGATGACTTTGCAACCCCGTCAAACTGCCATCTGTGGGTTTTAGAGGCGCCCAGATAACCAATGGAGCGGGGGCGTTTTTCCGGTGCAGACGCACTATTCACCTGCCCCTGGCCGCGAGATAGCGGAGCACCACGTGGCGCACGGTGTCTTCTGCCGTGGGCATAGGGATACCCAGTTGATTGGTAAGCCGGGCATTGCACATGGCCGTGTGGCGCGGGCGGGGTTCCTTGAAAAAGGGCACCTCATCCAGCTTCTGCTGCTCCATCGGGGGTGCGGCGGGCAGCGCCCCCTGCTCCGCAGCCACCTGCAGGGCCAGGGTGGCGCAATGCCACCAGCTCAGCGGCTCGCCACTACTGGTCACATGCACCACGCCGCTGTAGCAGCCCTCACCCAGCGCCAGCACCGCGCGGGCAATATCCTCAGCATCCGTGGGCAGCGAGTCCTTATCCGCCACAGCCGCCAGCGGCTGCCCGGCCAGGGCGCGCTCCACCGTGCTCTCAATAAACGAAGGCTTTGCCGGATTTCCGCACACCCAGGAAACACGCGCCACCACCGCCGTAGGCAGCGCCTCCAGCACCTGCAGCTCGCCCTCGCGCTTGCTCTCGCCATACCAGCTGATAGGGCGGCACTTAGTGGATTCATCCTTCAGCCCCGGGCGGCGGCCATCCAGCACATAGTCGGTGGACAAATGCACAAAGCGGGCCCCCGTGTGGCGGCACGCCAGCGCCATGGCCGCCGGGGCCACCGCATTGATGAGATGCGCCTGCAGCGGGTCCGCCGCGCAAGCCTCCAGCCCGCTGATAGCCGCGCAATTCACCACCAGCTGCGCCCCGCAGCCCAGCACCAGGTCGCTCACCCCCTCCGCATTCTCCAGCGGACACTCCGCATGCGCCGGGGCCAGCACTTCATACCCCGCCTGCTCTGCAGCTGCCTGCAGCACCTGCCCTGTGCGCCCACTGGCGCCAAATAGAAGAATCCGCTTGCTCATTGCTCTGCAAACCACTATACACAGCCCTGCCCCGCTTGTCAACGATTGGAAAAAGTGAGAAACAAGAGAAAACACGCTGCAGTGAAATTGCGAGCTCCCGCCCGCAATGAAATCCGAGCCCCACGTCCTGAATTGCCCGGCTCTGACGGTCAGTCGGTCGTACAATAAAGAAGAGCCTCACCGTAATGGCAAGGCTCTTCTCCAACTTACTACCTATAAGAGACAAGATGTTCTGTATTGTATTGTTGTTCTGTCTATTACTCCCTATTTTTAGAGTGTAAGTCTAACTCAAAAAGACATTATCTCCCCCATTATCCCCACTTTTTTATTTTCGTGTTTCACACTATGTGAAATTCTATCAGATGTTCTAAGGCTTTCATTTCTCAATCTTTTGCAAATTTTCAACTAAACCCCATTTTTTTCGTTATAAAGGCAAATTTTCCGAACTGTAAATTTAGGCCATTTTTAGGCTAGATAGAAACCGAAGTAGTAAAACACAAAGTTATTGAAATTTTTAGCCCTGATGGACAATTTTTGAGACAAACCCCTCAAATCCGATTTTAGACCTCAGTTTTTCCCATCAGAGCGAACCTGAACACAGATTTCCAGCCATCACTTCCACTGGCAGAGTAGAGACACCGATTTTTGCTCAAATTTTTACATCACTAGATTGGAAATCTAGTAAAACTCTTGAAATTCGTAAGGAATTTAGAATAAGTGACTAAAAAGTGACAAAAAGACTTTACAAACCAGGGTCCTTTGGTAAGATTTTCGCAGATGAAACGAACCAAATCCAAAACCAAGTTCCACGACCTCCAAGGCAAGCGAGTCACCTTTCCCAAGGGCATCTCCATGGAGACCAAGAACGGCGTGAAGAAGATTGTTGTGACTTGGACGGAACATGGTCGCATCAGAAAGAAGTTCTTTGATGCCACCTTGGATGGTTTTGAGGATGCCAAGTCGGTCAATGTCACCAAAAAACAAGAATTGAAGCGGTTTGGTCAGGAATTTGGAACAATCAGTGATGATGAGAAGCAAGCACTTGACCTGTGGCGAGCCTATGTAAAGGAAGCAAAGGATAGTGGCTTTCAATTCGCATCTGCCTACGAGGTCATGAAGCGTGGATTGATTGGGCAGCAGACCACCACTCCTGATTTCTCCACACTTGCCAATTTTTACTACGAAAAGGAACTTCTCCGTAAGACCGATGGAGAAGTTACCGAGCATGCGGAGACTGTTCGCACTCGTCTGTTCAACATCATCAGCCCCTACTTCGGCAACAAACCTATCCATACCATCACCGAGGATGATGTGATTGCTTTCCTCAACTCTCTCCAAGGGCAGCGTGGCAAGGCTTCCCAGAGCACACGAGAACAATACATCAATCTGATGAAGTCTGTCTTCAAGTTTGGCGAAGTTCAGGGATACATCAACAAGGAACACAATCCTGCCAAGTTCATCAAACCTGCTACGAAGAAGAAGGACAAGGAGCCTGAAATGCTGTCGGTGGATGAAGTGAAGACCATCTTCTCCTTCGTGAAGTCCAATCCCAAGTTCCACCAGTTCATCCCTGTGCTGGCTATTGGGTTCTTCTGTGGTGCTCGTGTAGAGGAACGAGCCAAACTGACCTATGGTGACATCTTCGTTGGTGGTCGCAATGAGATTTACATCTCTGCTGCTGTTGCTAAGAACGGTATCGCTCGCTTCGTGTATCCAACTGCCAATGTAAAGGCTTGGATGGACTTTGCAAAGGCTCATGGTGTGAGCATGGATACCAATGATACGCTTATCCAAGGTGATAGTCCCAAGCAGCGTAGAAATTCCCATAGTGCATTCCTCAAAATCTTAGCAGAACAGACAGGAATCAAACTTCCCAAGAACTGCATTCGCCACACGGCTGCATCCTTCATGTCCGAGAGCCTTGGTCACACCGCTGCTGCTAACCAGTTAGGGCATGACTTGGCTGTTCTGATGAAGCACTACCGCCGAGCCATCACCAAAACGGAAGCAGAAGACTTCTACAACATCACCCCTGATGCCATCTAACTCTCTAAATACTATTGTTATGAGAGAATAGATTACACACAAATGGAACTGGAACAACGGCACAGACTTTGCCAACTGGATGACCAAGCAAGTTGCTTACAAGACCTTATCCGAATTCTGGTGCTGGTATCATGATGTGGTGAAGACCCTTAGCACCTTTACGGATGACGAGCATGAATTGGCAGCGTTGAATGAGATTGGAGAACATTCCGTTGATGGCCTGCCCTTACCATCTCTGGATGCAAAATTCTACATCTGTGGCAAGGAATTTGAGGTTAGGGACGCATTATCACTCGCCACAAAGACGGTGGAACAAGTAGCCAACGATTACCCTGATAGTCCTGATAGATGGTCTGCTATTGAAGATGTGAGAGACTTTGCCCTTGGGTTCTTCAATGGTGTTGTCAGAGGGATGTTGAATTGATGTTGAAATCTTGTAATCAGTCTCGTAGAACTATGGTATAATACTATTCTGTATGACACTTGAAAAGACAGTTTTGAATTACACGATTGATAATGACGGTTCTATCCGTTGATTCTACGAAATCCAAAACAGGAAGCCTTACAGCAGTTCTACGATGAAGTAATTGAGCATCAACTGTTAGACGAGTATCTTTGAAGATGTGAGAGAATTTCCCCTTTGTTTCTTTTGTGGTGTGGTCAGAGGAATGCAACCGCGCCCAATGAAATGTTAGTTGTCATACGCCTAACATTTCAACTGAGAGAGCAATCGTGTAGAACTAGTGTATAATAAAGAGATGAAGATTATACCATTGAATTGCACAGTAGGTAGCGATGGTGAATACCTTTGATTTCACACGCTTACGACCAAGGATTACTTGGAGTATGAGCCACGATGCCGATGCTTCCATGAGTTGGTTGAGGACATCATTGAACGGTTGCTCCCATCTGAATTTGAGATAGAGAAGATGAGAATTGAGTTATAGGCTCTTCAATCATAAAACAGAAATCCCCACCCTTCGTATGAAAGGTGGGGTTACTTGTATCAAAATCCCTGGGTTTATCAGGCTCAGGTCTTGGAACTGAATGCAGACTTCATGGTGCGGTTCAATTCTCTCGTCTCCTCTTCAAGACGCTCTTCGTAACGCTTCTTCATGAGTTCTCTGCTCTTATCCTCCTATGCTGCTTGCTGCTGTTCTGCTTCCAGTTCAGCCAAGAAATCCTCAAAGTCATCATTTCTGACAGTTGTTTTCACATACCGCTTCACCTCATCGGCAGACAAGAATTCCAACCATGCAGCCAAATCATCAAAATCAGGTGACTGGTAATCCTGTTCAACAGGCAACTGCTCAGCCACTTCATCCACCGTTGCCTTATACGATGCTCCGAGACCTGCCATGAACCCTTCCCATTCTTCCTTACTGCACTTCTGACGGAGCACTTCCAGCCATTCGGTGAAATGCTTATCGTAATTCTCTCGCACCTCATCCTCTCCCCATGAGTTATCAATGATGGATTCTGCATCTATCTCGTCCAATTCATAGGTCATGGCTATCTTGTTCAAGTCGTCACAATCAGAGTAGATGCTCCAATTGAATACCTTGTCACCCTTGGATAACCAATCCTTCGTTTTGAGCACATGATGGATGAACTTCAATCCACCCTTGTCACCGATACGAAAATTGTCAGGAAGATGGATAATCTGGAAGCCTGCATCTCGGTAGATGTCTATGACTTTGCTCATCTCACATGGCAGTATCCAGTTTGACTGAGCAAGGCAGTTCTTCAAGAAACAACTGTCGTAGATACCCTCTGCCACAAAGATAGTCTTGTAGGTGTAATCTACCTTCTCCAAACCATAAGGGAATGGGTAGGATTGACCTTTATCCCCCTTTTCCTTTACGAGTTTTCCATCTATGATGGGTGGGTCAAGAGGTCTGTGGCGAGAGCAATACACCGCTGATTTCTGCTTACTGACTCTGTATTGGAGTTCAATGCTTCTCTGGTTGAAATCAAACTTCCAACCGTCCTCTGGGCGATACTTGGCTGTAAGTAGTCTCCGTTCATTAAGGATGTCGTAAGCCTGCTGCAAGTCACGCTTCCGTTCAGGCTTATTCTCTCTGGCTATCTGTTCAAGGCTGATGGTCTTGTAGCGGTTCTTCGTAGGAACAAGTGATGTGAGGTTCAGAATCATGCTGATAATGGCAGTCTTCCCATTAAGCGGACTTGTAGAGGGGACTACATCCAAGTCTTCCGTGGGAACAGGACACTCCAAGTTAAGAGCCTTCATTATCGCTGCCATCATTCCCTCCATCCGTTCCAATCGGACAAGAAAATCAGGACTGATGTTCATGGTGGGTTGTTGAATGGATGCTTCGGATCCAGGGGCAGATTGAACAGGCACGGTGGATGTCTTGGATTCAGACTTATCTCCCCACTCGGTCTTACCATTGAACTGCAAATTCCAGTATTCACGGAAAATTCGTGCTACACGGATAGCCTTTTCTTGTGCATCATTACACAAAGAAGGGATTTCAAGACTATGGATGAACCAGAAGACAGTATTGAAATCCTTATCCCTCTTGGTGCTCTTATACTGCAATGCGGTAGAATTGTTGTAATAGCAGGTGTATGGAATAACCTTGTTCTCATTTTCTATTGAGGGAGCACAGAATCTAACTCTTCCCAATTCATCCTTGAATGGTATCCCTTTATGCTCCAAGTAGGTCTTCAAGAACTCAACATCCATCTTAGCCTGCAATTCGTTTCTGAACCCTTTGGCTGATTGAATTTGATTCTTGGTTAAGTATCGGTCAGTCACATGAGTAGTCAGTATCTCCTTGACCTTTGCCATCCCTACCTCATTGAGTAAGTAAGAATTCACATGCTTTCCTCTTCCTCCATCTTCCCTACGCTCATAATTCACGAACTCCCCATACGGAGAATTGTCAAAAGGATGGTATCGCTTATCTGTCGGACTTTTATCAACAGTTTTCTGACTATCAATGATACCTGCTTCACCCATAAGGGTATGAATGACCCTACGATACCGATTTTGTTCCTCTGCTGCGACTCCAAGAGAGATAACATGTTCTCTGACTACATGGTTGTATGAGTTCTCAATTACCTCTCGCTTCTGCTTAGTGGTGTAATCACCCTTATGAGTGTTCCCACTGCCTTCTTCAATAATACTATCTAATAGATTTATCATAAATTAATTTCTTATGTTATTATAGGCTGCTAACTTGCATAAAATCTGCTCTGCTTCTATTATACAGATGTTCTATTGAGTCTCTGGGGACTCTGATGGATAAATGTGAGATTCCCCCACAAACGCATTTATCGTTGTTGTATAATGGGGTCTTGGTCGGTCTGGTATCAACTACCAGAAAACTCCCATACCCTCATACTATAATAAAGGAAATGCGTTTATTGGGATGTCTCACAGAAAGCACTATGGGGTGAAACATCATGGATGATTCTTCCCCCACGGCAACCCTTCATTAGAGGGTTGGCAATGGTCAAATGGCAGTCCCTGCCAATGTGTGTGCCAAGGGTGATAATGAGTGTTCAGTGATACGGATTCATGTCTAATGTCATTGAACACATCATTATACTACAATACCCTTAGATACAATACAGATACAATACCCCTTTATACAATCTAAATGTGGGAACACTCTGTAACAGTGATGCACCACTAATCTTTTACAGCACATCTTAATTGGGGTAAGGAACTTTATTCCATAGCAGCACAGTGCATTCTTATTCAGCACTGCACCACTATTTCATAAAGGAGATGAAGATTGAAGCCTTACACAGCATCCAAGCGATTAGACTCTGTGGAGGAGTCAGCCATTCTTTTACGCATAAAGTAGGACGCACGCAGACTGTGGAAAGTATAGAAGTAACAGATACGCGAACCATTGCGTATTACTTCCTTTACTCCAATGCTGTCTATGAGTTTTCTGTTCAGGGTGGTTAGATGGTCAATCTCCTTTCCACGCCAAGTGTGAAATAGATACTTGTAGTTACTCTTCTCTTCTCTCTTCATCTGTTTCAAAATCTCCAACAATTCACCATGGAGGGGGTATCGTTTACGCTGGTATGGAAATTTTGTTCGTTCATCGCAGTTTGACTTTCTTACTGTTATTCCCAGAAATCCTTTTTCCAAATCTACCTGCGCCCATTCCAATTGAAGAATGTCATTCAACCGCAATCCAGTCAGATACCCCAGATGCCACAAGCATGCCAGTCGTGGATTTATGTTGTATGCCCTAGCAGTAAGTTCGGATACCTGCTGATGTGTGAAGCAAGTTGGGCGATAACGCTTTGTCGGCATAGGTCTTTTCTTCATAGATAATTTCATTTTTGATTCTGTAATAGTCTTACCAATCATGTTGGTGTAGATTCCATTGTCCTCACTAACCGTGGCAGGAGAGGACATTCCTGCATTAGTCTTCTTATCCATGTTTTTCGTATAATTCTTATTCATTGTTCATTAGATTGTCTTACGCACTATTCGTTTCGTGTATACTTCTTCAAGACGCTTATACTCACCTAATACTGCCTCAAAGTAAATGTCTTCAAGTTCGTATTTTTGATAATCGCTATCCTCAACACACTTACGATTTGCTTTTTCCTCTTCATGTTCGCTAATCGCCCATTTTTGCAAACACCTCATGTAGTGGGCGTTCTCTTCCATGTCATTAGGGTCATAGGTATCAATGGCAATCTCTTGTGCCACGCTTACGCCTCTCCGTCTTGCCTTTTCCTGAGGGGAAACAACAAACTTCTTCTTTTTGCGCTTCTTTTTGAGAACCATAACAGAAAATCTTTTTAGTTTTGAGTAAACTCTTTCTCCACCATAGTCAGTGACTACGCAGCCTTCTTGCGTGCATTGTTAGGGTCAAACATAATCTTTTCTTTGTTTTGGTTAGGGGAGGAGTTACCTCCCCATACACTCCTTTTTCACCATTATGCAACAGAACTCTGCTGGTCAATACGCTTAGAACCGTCCCATTCAGGTGACTCCCACTGACCATCAGGGTCTTCGCCATAGACTTCAAGGAAAGAGTCAAGTCTCAGATGAGATGTCATGTGCCATGCCAGAGGGTCATCAGAGCATCCCCAATCTTCCTGCCATTCCATGAACTCACTCACGGTGATGTAATCAAGATTCAGGAAGTCAATCAGGCTCATCTCCTCATCATCCACCAAGACAGATTTGCCCTCACACCACTCTTTCACCTCATCCAAGTCAAGAAGAGTCCAATCACCGATTGAGCCACCATTTTCCACATGGTCTTTGATGAACTCAAAGGCCTCAAAGTCCTTACGGTTGGAGAGGATGAATTCAATGTCACTATCCCAGAGCCCTAAGTCTTGCAGAGTGTCTGCAAAGGTGTCGCAGCAATACTGGGGAAGACAACCCTTGATGGTGTCAAGGAGTTCGCCCTGCAAGCCACTCATCTCAACGAAGTGGATGGCTTCTTCAACACAGTTGATGCAGAATTCTGCATTCATTACCTCTACTGCTACATGCTCCACGGAGGGAGCACCACTAATTACTTCTTTGTTCGTCTTCATAAATTATTATAGTTATGTTCTTAGATACCACTTATTGGCTGAATTCCCACAACAGCAAAACGGAAATCTCATTACTCAAAAGGTAGTAAGGGCGATACACCCCTCGTAACCTTACTACCCCACCCAGAGGAGACGAGGCGAGCAGGTTGTGGCTATGAATGAATTAGTGAATAAAAGTGCCAGCCCACTAATCTTTTACCCCTTTTTGTCTCTTGGGAACTGAGTGCCAGAGGTATGATGGGATGGGTATTATTACTTTGGGAAGGTGTAGTTGCAAAAGGGCAGGCTTTTCAGCCTAGGAGAAGCGTGAATCTTTTAGCAGATTCGGATTCAATCAGGGCACAAAAAAAGCAGCCTTGAACTTACCTCACAAACATTCTACCGAGCCATTATCGGCTCTGGCTAAACATAGAACTTTTTGAGTTCCGCATTGATGTTAGGAGGCGGTTCTAGCCGCTGTCTGCTATCTCCTTTATCGGAGTGCAGGAGCATTATACACAATTTTTCATCTTGTGTCAATACTTTTCTTTACTTTTTTCAACTTTTTTTAGTTTTTATCAATTAGGGAAAAAGTAATTATTATGCAAGAGTCAGACAATGATGACATTGCGTGTCTCAGTTCCATTTTCTCGTTGTTGATGCCCATTTGGTTTGCTGTAAAGGTAGTGTAAGTAGCAATCATCTCATTGAGTGTTTCCATTGTTGCATCACTACCTAATGGTAAAGATTTTAGATTGAAAGGGAATTTAGGGTCGTTTGTTTTCAGTTCTATGCGATTGCCTCTCAATGTGACTCTTCCAAGAGTATAGAGTTTTAGGAAGTTTGCGATTGATTCAAGAAAACGCCTCTGTCCTCCTTTGTCCTTTTTCTCTTTTTCGTAGGTAGAAAGAACCTCAGTGAGCCATGCAATGAGGGAGGTTATCTTGTCCGCCATCGCATTGTCATTATACTTTTTGGCGTTCTGAACTGCTTGTTCTAATAGTCCTATCTCTGACTGGCTACCATCTACTTCACTTCCGATAAACTGAGCAAGAGCATAGGTGATGTTTTTGTCGTCTAATTCATCAGGCAGGTTGATGCGTCTCCCAAGCATTAGGTCACTATTATACTTCCACAATAGAAGTGCTTTTTGGTAGCATCTTCTATACATGGCAGGAGAAAGAATGTCGTATCCAGACGCTGTGGCTTTGGCAAGGCGATGCCAAGTTGTGTTCGGATTTGTATCTTTGTCCTTCCTTCTCATAAACTTGTTCATAAAGAACAAAGCCCTTTCCAGATACCTATCCGCACATTGCAGTTCTTCTTTGGAAATGGTTTCTTCCCAGTTTTCTTCCCACAATTCTTCGTATGCTACATCACTAAAATCCTCCAAACGCTTAGCAATCTCATCAGGAGAGAGAGCAAACAGTTCTTCTTTGGTCTTTACACATTCCATGTTCAGCAGCCTTTCTTTATTACAATTCGTTGTATCAATGCTTGGTGTTCTGCTCAATCAGACCTACGAACTCCTCTACACAATCATCCTGGTCGGTTAGTTTCGCTTCATAGGACAGAACTTCCATCCCTGAACTGTTGTCAATCAGGCTGGCATTGAAATTCAGCATCGGTTGCCATGTCAGAGCATTTGTATCTACTCTTTTCCATTTATAACTCAGCGAATAACGAGCGTTTCCACTGTGTGTAACCAGTTTATCATCGCTGACTTTATCCGTTACCCTATGGCTCGTGGAGTAGATGACCCAACCTCTCTGACGAAGTTCGTTCTTCAAGTCAAAAATCACATCTGACCCTGCTGCCATAGCAATGGTCTTTTCATTTGGGTCAATAGAACACGCTACAAAGTGCTTTGAGGATGCACAGGATGCCAGCAGGCATCCAACACCCAGCACGAGCAAATAACGCAGTTTAGCAGCCATACAGAGCCTTTCTAGTTATAATTCATTGATAGAGGGCAGAGCCTTGACTATCTCCATCGTCTCAATGCTCACTCGCACGATACGCTTCACGAGGTCAATAATGTAGCGAGGATTGCCCTGCTCATCACACCAGTCGTTGGGGTCATTCACAATGCCACTGTCCTTATCCGTAGTCACGGCGTAACGCTCCATCAGCCATTCAATAGCAGATTTGCCATTGACGATGTATTCGTAGGCTTCCTCAGGGATTTCTGAGAGCGTGCAGGTGTCATTATAGTGGATGGTGTGACGGATGCCCTTCTTGGGGAACTTCATCTTGGTCACACGGAAGTTGCCATGAGACTCCTCCTTGACAGGCCACGGTTCTATCGTCTCGTAGTTCAGATGGAGTTCAGCCAACTTCCTGCCTGCCTTGGAGAATGCCCAGAAGTCCTTAGCAAAGGGAATGCGTGGCAGTTCCTTTTTCAGGTCATTCTCAAAGCGAGAGCGATACTCTGTGCTATGCAGCAGACCATAGACATAGTAGAAGATGTCCTCCTTGCTAATCTTGGGGTCGCCATAGGCTGCACGGAATTGTTTCAATCCGAAGTTGGAGATGCCATCTTGGCGAATGTAGTTGCCTGTATCCTCTTCCATACCAAGATTGAGTTCGCCTTGTATCGTTTCGCGTTCCTTATACCAGTAGAGGGGGAAGCATTGAGCCCCATCTGAATACACATGTAGGTCAGGCAGAGTATCTACAATGAATGAGGTGAAACCTTGTCTCGCACCTACGCTAGGAATGCAGATGGCTACATTCTTATGCTTAGGCGTGGGAAAGAGTTTAGGTATCTGATAAAGCATGTCGTTCATGTCCTTATGGATGTAACCATGACGCTTACAGAACGGACGATACACAGATGGCATGATGGAAGTTTCAGAGAAGAAGTATTCCTTACCTCTTTCAGCATCTTTCTTCTGCTGGCGACCCCATGAGAATTTGGTGGGGTCATAATCCAACTCCGTGAGACCTGCTTGGGTATTGAAGAACTCTATACTCCTGCGAATGTTACTTTCAAGCGTGGTGCGAGAGCAGTTGTAACACCATGCGTCACGATTAGTTTTTACGCCATTTGAGAAGAGAGTGTATAGAGCCTTAGTATCTGGCTTGCCTTTGGTGGCTTTATCGCCGATGGACAGGAACTTTTCGTAACCAGATGTGCGGTGATTGAGCCAATCTCCGTGTTCATCAGGAATGAGTGTCTGCCACGGAATAGCAGAGTAGTTGCCAAAACCCTGGATGATTTCTAGTTTCTGCTCACGAGAGAGATAATCACCTATGTCGTGGTAGTGAAGCGTGGCTTGCTGGCCTGCTTTATGATTCTTTTTCTTGACGAGGATGATGATTGCCACACCTGTCATGATGTCAAAAACATTCTGCCCTTCTTTCTTTGCATCTTTCTTTGCCTTACCACGAATTGCCCCACGAAGATTGAAACAGTAAATGGAATCAAACTCCTCCATCAAGGATTGACGGAAGCCACTCATTGCATTGTTGTCAATGTAAAGACCATTAGTGATAAAAGCAAGTATGCCATTATCAGTTATTCGGTCAGATGCCCATCTGAATGCACGGATGTAGGAATCGTAGAGACTGTTCTTGTTTGTAGCCTTAGAATTCTTGGCGTAGGTGCTTGTGATGCGTTCATCTAGATGCTTATAAGAGGTGTTCTGATTGTTATCGTTAGCAGACTTCTGACCTACGGAATACGGAGGATTACCAATGATAACTCGGATGTCCTGCTTGCAGAGGTTCTTTACACGCTCACCGTTGTCTCCAAAAGCAGGGAACATGTCTTTATCCTTCTTGCTGTTTCCATCCATGTTGAAGGTATCGGTCAGACAGATGCCATTGAACGGCTCGTATTCCTCCTGCTTCATCACGCCATGATAAGCCACCTCCACATTCACACAAGCGATGTAGTATGCCAGCAGCACAATCTCGCAAGCGAAGAGTTCGTTACGATACTTGTAAGGCAGTTGGCTCTTTTTGATGAGTTTGCTCTGGATAGCACGGACGATGAATGTGCCTGTTCCTGTGAATGGGTCAAGTATCTTCACGCCCTGAGCACCTAGACCATCTTTCTCACCGAATTCCTTTTGTAACACCTTATGGACGGAATGAACGATGAAATCTACCACAGGAATGGGAGTATAGACGATACCCAGTTTCTCGGACATTTTGGGGAACGCCTGCTTGAAGAACTTATCGTATAGTTCCACCACCACCTGCTGACGGCCAGCAGCGTTATCAATACTCTGAGCACGGTCTTTCACAGAGTGGTAGAAGCGTTGCAGTTCTCGCAGGTCAGCAGCATCAGTATTCTGTTGAACGATGTCAAGCATGGCGTTCATCGTCTTAGAGACAGGATTATTCTCTGCGAACTGATACTTCTCAAAGAGAGCATTGAACACAGGTCGGCTGATGAACTGCTGAGCCAGCATTTCAATGGCATCTAACTCGGAAATCGCAGGATTGGTATTCTCTCGCAGACCATTGAGGAAGAGATTGAACTCCTCTACACCCACACCACTATCAAGAAGGGCTTTGATAGCGTCTATTTGACGCTCAGCAATCTTTGCTATGTTCTTAGCCCAATCCTCCCAGTAACGCCTGTCACCGCACTTCTGGACGGTTCTAACGAGAATTCCATCAGTCCATGCAGGAAGGTCTTTCTCAAAGTCAAAATCAAAGGTATCCTGAATGGGAGTGACAACATCATTATCGGTGTTCTCCTTTTCATCTCCCTTATCTTTGCCCTGACGCTTCTTCCCTTTCTTCTTGCCAGTGACACCTGCCACCACGATACGCTTACCACGCCCCTTGTTGAGTTCAATGGAATTGATTTCAGCGTTGAATCGGTCATCGTGAGAACGGAGGGCTTGCAGCACATCCCAAACCACACGATACTTCTCATCCTTATCCAGCACTTCCTCAGGCTTATCCTTGGGAGAGATGCCGATAGGCAGAATAATGTAACCAAACTTCTTTCCCTTGGCGGTTCGCATTACACGACCTACGGACTGCACCACATCCACCTGAGACTTACGAGGAGCAAGGAACATGACCGCATCCAGAGAGGGAACATCCACACCTTCTGATAAGCAGCGTGCATTGGAGAGCACACGGCATTCAGCCACGCCATGAGTGGCGGTTGTTCCTGCATTACCTTTGAGCCATCCAAGAAGAGCAGCACGCTCAGACATGTCCATGTTACCATCAACATGTTGCATCTCACTATCAAGGAAGTTGGAATCATTTTCCTCATTCTTACGAATAGCCTCCACAACCTGCCCCCACATCTCCGTGTATTTCTTGGAAGCAGCAATCACATTAGCAAAGGATACCGCACGCTTCATCGGAGCAGGGTCAGAGGTAAGGAAGTCCTCATCATAGGCCAGCAGGTCAGGCAGAGAGGGGTCATAGGCTTCTCCATCTTCACTGTTTGCAGCAGGCTTGGAGGGCAGCATCACCTTCTTACGCAGGCCATTGTAACAGCCCACGAGACGGACGGCTTCATCCAGTTCCAGAGCACCTGTCTCATCCTGTTGAAGATGCTCATCCAAGATGTCCTTTACATACTCCTCATCTACACAGAGCACCAGCACCTTGTAATCGGTAAGCAGGCCTTCACGAACAGCACGAGAGAATGGCAGTCGGAAGAACTCATCACCGAAAAGTGTGCGGTCATCCATAGAAGCCAATTCAGCATTGGCATCCTTGGCTTTTTGACGAGCCGATTCTGCGTAAATCTTGGGCGTAGCCGTCATGTAGATACGCTTACGACATGCGATGTAATCCTGCTGATGAACCTTGACGAAGTGTGATTCATTGTGCTTGCCTGTCTTAGCATCTACCAAGGATACACCTGTGGTGCGATGGGCTTCATCACAGATGCAGAGGTCAAACTCAGGCAGAGCACCTACCTTCTGAGCCTCATGCAACTTCTCAATGGACTGATAAGTGGAGAAGATAACCGTCAGATGGCTATCCTTGAACTTACCATACAGTTGAGAGATAGTTGTGGGGTCAGTGGTAGCACGAGCAGGCAGGTCACGAGCAGAGAGGTCATTAAGGTCATCAATGGAGGATGCACTACCATCAGAACACACGGCGATGGGATGAATCTTGCAGGTGGTTTGAGCCATCCATTCACGAAGACTCTGAGCCACGAGGGCAATACTAGGAGCCAGGAACAGAACGCATCCCTTACCATTGGTGTATTCCTCAGTCAATCGGAGGGCAGTGAAAGTCTTACCAGTGCCGCAAGCCATGATGAGTTTGCCACGGTCAGCAGACTTGAAACCACTAATGACGGCATCAATGGCTTCACGCTGATGGGGGCGTGGTTGATACTTTGTAATCTCACCTTGTCCTTTGAGGATGGTAGTCCAATCAATAGCAGCCTCTTCCAAGTCTGATAATCCAATGTGCTGACAGGGGATGTTCTGCTTGAACATCATGTTGAGCAGGACTTCATTCCAATGGTCAGTCGTGGCAATGATGATACCACCTGCAAAGGTGTCCTTGTTGCTATGCTCTGTTTTGATTGTCGCATTGAGAGCAGCAAAGAAGGTCTCCACATCAGGCAAACTCATTAGATGGGTCGGCTCATAGAACTTACACTGAATAGCCACATAACGGTCGCTATCAGCCTCCTTGGCTACGATGTCTATACCAACATCATGACCTTTGGCATACGGCCATTCACTCCAAAGCCACACATTAGAGAAGCGAGACTTGTAGATGGGGTCAGTTTGGAGATAACGCTGCATCAGAACCTCAAAACGATGTCCTTTTTCCTTTTCAGACAGGTCAGAGGTTGCTTCACGAATTTCATCCAAGATTGAACGAAGAGGAGACTGCATGTCAAATAAACTGTTTAGGGTTAGTCCTTTTACAAATCTTCAACATCAAATGTTCCATCACCGTGTCCAATGAGAACTCCATCCTTTCTGTTCTCATAAGTGTATGTGCCAGCCTTTGAGGAGGCAAAGGTCAGTGTATAGCGTTCTCCATCATTACTGTCCTTTTGTTCCTTGAAGATGGCTGTTGCACCGCCTGTGCGTTCATACCAAGAAAGCGAGCCGATGTCCGTTAGCGTGTATGCTGACATCGGTAGAATCCCCTGCTTGATGACCTCAGGTGCTTTATTCAATCGGTTGATTCCACCATTCATACGGATAATGCTACCGTGCTGAAAGGATACAACATCTCTAATCTGATAAACGCCGTCACTTTCCTCCAATGTGCCAGAGAATACAATCTTCTTATTAGCAAGTTCATCCTTCCGAGGAGCAGAAGTTCCTGTGCATACATCTTTTACATCACTACACATACCTGCTACGCCATAAACAAGAGAATCTCCAAACGGCAAGGAAGCCTTGGCGGTAGATGCAAGAGCATCTGTGAATCTTTGGCAACTACATAAGCACAAAGTTCCTACGCAAAGAATGGAGAGAGTTACTTTTGAGTTCATTGTGTTGAAAATCTATTTGTTATGCTAATCAACGACCTGCACCGCCGCACTTCTTGCAGTTATCACCGCTCCCTTTATCAGAGTATGTGCCACCTTGGGTATTCCCATACCACCGACAACCTTTTCTATGAGTTTTGCCAGTGCTACCTGTTATCCAATACTTTTCTCCTGTCGTATTAGGATGTCTTAGTTCCTTGCTTTTAGATTTTCCAGAGGAAACACTTTTACCGCTATTGCCATCTCCACCACATGCCTTACAATTAATTCCTTGTGGATTATCGGTATAAGTTCCTGCATCAGAACTTCCGTAATACCTGCACGAGGAATTATGAATCTTACCACTACCAGATACCCAATACTTTCCAGAAGCGGCTTGCTGATTTGCGATGGCTCTGTTCTCCCTGCTGCCACCCCTACGATACTCCCAAGGTGGAGTGGGGTTATTATGTGCCCATAAACCTACCTTGCTACCTTTTGCTGATTTTTCAGCATTCGCAAGTTCTGTGTTATTAGGAGCATACTGCTTATAATGCCATGCAAGACCACTCCTCACCATTTCAAGGTTGGTGTTCGTAGAGCCTACATACACCGTTCCAACGCTACGACCATACTTGTCAATGTCGCTGATAACAACTTTGACCTGTTTTCCGTAGATTAGGTCTGAGAGTTTCTGCTTAGCACGCTGTCCGTAATCCTGGCTTCTTTCAGGTGCATCAATGCCGTCAAAACGGACTTTTACTTGGCGATTGCCATCTACCAAAACAGTGGCTGTATCACCATCGGTCACACCTACACACTTGCCGACAACAGTCTCAGCACTCAGTAGGGATGTGGTAAAGAAGAAGAAGCAAAAAAGGAGTTTCAGGAGGGTAGTTTTAGGGCAGGCTAAAAATTCAAGTAGCCTTATACCCCCCCCAATTACCTTATTATCAACATGTTGCATAAATTAGAAATTCTCCTATCAGACTTTGACTATTCTACCATCATACCCTCTTGATGTCAATCATGGAGGGCCTTTGATGTCATCTAACATGGTGATTTTGAGCGTCATTCCATCTCTGTTGCTCATTGTTTAGGTAAATAATAGTATGAAGATGAATCAATTATGTGAAGTGCTCAATAAGCAAGGGAGCAGGAGTAATGCAGAGCGGATGAATGCAGCAGTTCGGAAGGTTCTGACGGAGGATGCCAAACTGATGAGCCAAGGTTAGTATGCCTATGAGGAAGCACGGCAGCGAGACTTTGAACGAAAGATTGCACAAGACTACAAGAACCCTCGGAAGATGACTTTCAGGGAAATGGTGGATAGGTATCTGTGATGGCTCGTAAGTAGATGCTGATTTGACCCTGTAATTGTTTGAGTGGAGAGGTAGAGTAACTGCCTCTCCTTTCTTTTCTTACATGCACATACTCATGGTTCAATGACACAAAAGTATTGTAAAAATTTCCCAAAATTTTTTATGGAAATTTTCAGGAATGGCAATCCATTTCCAAGTAAAAGCATTTTCTATTAGAATGATTTATAAAGAACTTACTGTGTATAGATAACGACTTTATAAAAAGACTTATTTCTAGGAAAACCCTCTCTGAAAAGGGGACACTCTGGTGAGCATACCCCTTATAGGTTACGAACCCTTATTAGGTAAGAGGCTCTGCACAAGGGCTTCGGTTACATTGGTCATGCCTGTTTGATTACGCATCTCATTGGCCTGCTGAATAATCTCATTAACCTCCTTTGCCCCTGTCTTACTCATGGATTTTTTCAATTCATGGAAATGCATGTTCAACAAATCTATCGCCTTTTGTTCCCAGAAATTGACACGCAGTTTCGTCTGCCATCCAGAAGGCATTTCCGCATCAAGACGCTGTTGAGCAAGACCAGAGGGCATGATGTGCCAGATAAAGCATCTCTCAGCCTCTACCATTGCTTCCATAAACTCAATAGGTGCTCGTGTGTATAACTCAGGATTACCATCAAAGCGTTCGTAGTTTGATTGAGATACGCTATCACCAACATGACCAAGGATGTATTCCACCAAATCATTATTGAAGTTACCAGCCCCCTTCAGAAGAGATGTCACCGTTCCACGAATGGAATGGACTGCGTAAGGATTCATTGCATACACACCGTTCTTCTTATTAGTTTTGGTCAGCCCCAATTCCTGACGAATTCTGCGAATGTGGCTCTGAGCCTTTGTAACATTTGAGCCTATCAAATTAGCAGTATCCTCTCGTCCATAGCAGAACACATACTCCTTCCACTGTTTGGGAGCAGGTAACTCCTTCACCTTTTCTAAAATCCACTGCATCAGAGGAGTGATGTAAAGTTTGCAGACCATACCAGATGAGTTCTCTGTTTTCTTAAACAGTTTCCGAATAATCTTATTGTCCAAATCAACCTCATCCCATTTCAGGCCTGCAACATCACCCTCTCGCCATCCTGTTACCATCAGGAAGTAAAAGAAGGCAAAGGTATGTAACTTCATCATCTTATCATGCTGACGATTTTCACCTGCTCGTTTGAGGATGTATCCCAACTGCTCAATGGTAAAGTTTTCCTTACGAGGAGTCACAGTCTTCTTCAATCCGCACTTTTTCATTTTGATTTTCTTGAAGTAGTTGCGATACCCTAAGGGAGACTTCTCAAAGGTCTCCTCAATTCTGTCAAATGCGTATTGAACCATCCGCTTCATCGTGCCGATTGAAGCAAAACTGTATTTCTTCTCCACTTCAAGATAACGCAACCACTCTTCACAATGGTCTTTCGTGATTTTATGGAGTTCAAATTCGTCTCCTAAGTTTGCAGCAATCCAATCAGCGAATGCATTCACATAGTCTCTGGCAGCCTTTCGTGATTTTTTATCAGCCGAGCCAGTCAATTGCTCATCCTTCATGTTCCTCAGATACTCGGAAGCATACACCTTTTCATTGCAGGTATCAGGGTCATGCTGCAATCTCCACAATTTGCTCTCCACCTCAGCCTTTCGGATTTCTTCCTCTGCATAGGCTATCAGACTCTTTTCAACTCGTGCCTTGGCTGTCTTGAATGCTTCTCCGTGGTATAGAACCACATCTTCTGTTGATTCCCTGTAACGGCTACCAGTCGGTTTAAGGAGAGCAAGGGGACATGTCCAACGAATAGTGACTTTCTTAGCCGTGGTATCGTAAAAAAAATAAAACTTGCCCTTCTTTGTTTTTTTGATTGCCATAAGTCTAAATTTAGGGAAAATCTAAATGTTCATCCAAATACTTCCACAAGTCATTTTATCGTATGCAATTGAATTGTCAAGTGTTAATAAATTTTCCAAGTCTAAATTTAGACCTAAAAAAAGGGGTATTTTTGGCCAATTATCTCACAAAGAATAGTAAGATACAAAGTAGGTTTTATTACCCTAATACACTTATTATCAATAATAAAGAGAGCCCCACCTTCTGGTGGGGCTCTCTCCAACTTACTACCTATGAAACTCAGTCCTCCCTTTTAGTGGCCGCTGGCGCTCTCTCCTTCACCGCGGCCGGTGGACTGTTATAAGGGATACGACCCCCTCGGTAGCTTTTTATCACCAAAATTTGATTTTTTCAGATTTTTTTTACTTTTTTTCTGAATTTTCCTCTTTTTCGGGGGTAAGGAGGGTTTTATCTACCTCATAAAGGCGATTTTCCCAGAGGTATTTGCGGGTCTCAGCCACGAGCACGCCGGAAAGGCCCACCAGGCAGATGAGGTTGGGCAGAGCCATGAGGCCATTGGCCATATCGGCAAAGTTCCAGACGATGCTGCTCTTGGGAATGACGCAGCCCACATAGGCCACAATAATCCAGAGCACGCGGTAGGGGTACACCAGGCGGCGGCCACCCAGGTATTCCAGAGCGCGCTCACCGAAGTACGACCAGCCCAGCACGGTGGATACCACGAAGGCGGCCAGGCTGATGGTGAGCATGGCGCTGCCGAATCCACCCAGCGTGGCAAAGGAGGCGTAGGTCAGCATCTCGCCATCGGCAGAGGTGATGTGCTCATGCGCCATGATGCAGGTGGTGAGGGTGATACCGGTGAGGGAGCAGATAATCACCGTATCCCAGAACGGGCCGGTGGAAGCCACCAGGGCGTGCTGCACAGTATTCGGAGTCTGCGCCGGGGCAGACACGATGGGGGAGGAACCCAGACCGGCCTCGTTAGAGAACAGGCCGCGGCGCACACCCTGCTGCAGAGCCAGCATGATGGTGGAGCCGATGAAGCCGCCCGCGGCAGCCTGGGGATTAAAGGCGCTGTCCACAATGTGGCAGATAGCCGGCCACACAAAGCCGGCATTGGTGCAGAGAATAGCCACGCAACCCACCACATACACCACAGCCATGGTGGGCACCAGGGCGGTGCACACGCGGGAAATACCCTGCAGACCACCCAGCAGCACAGCGCCGATAAGCACCACCATGACCACGCCGGTCACCCAGGTGGGAACCTGCAGCGCACTGGTAGCCAGCACCTGAGAAACGGCGTTAGCCTGGGTCAGGTTACCGATACCGAAGGCGGCAATAGCCGTCACCACAGCAAAGGCCACGGCCAGCCATTTGCACTTCAACCCCTGTTCAATGGCATACATGGGGCCTCCGATGATGTTGCCCTTCTCATCACGCGTGCGGTAGCGGATAGCCAGCAGGCTTTCGGCATAGCGCGTGGCCATGCCCAGCACACCCGTCACCATGCACCAGAACACCGCACCCGGGCCACCCGTGGTCACCGCCACGGCCACGCCCACGATATTGCCGGTGCCCACATTGGCCGCCAGCGATACCATGAGCGAGGAGAACTGGGAAATCTGCCCCTCGCCCTTGCCGCTGAAATACAAGCGCAGGCCGGTGAACAGGTGACGCTGCGGAAAACGCAGCAGGAATGTCAGGTAAAGGTGGGTGCCCAGCAGTGCAAAGATGAGGATATACCCCCACAGGAAACCGCAGGCGCTATCAAGGATTTTATCAATGGATTCTAACATGGCAAGTATGGAGAGCATACTTCATTACCCCCACACGGTCAAGTTCATTCTTCTCTGCACACACAGATTTTACGAGTTGCGTTTGATGGCTTATCAATATATAAGGGCTGCCGGATTCCGGAGCTGAGCAAGAAACAGGCAGGGTACACAGCATCACACCGCTACCATCCATATCGCTCAGGATGAACAAGTAAGCGGGGCATTGCTTTTGAAGCAATGCCCCGCCCAACTTACTACCTATGAAACTCAGCCTTCCTTTTCAGTGGCAGCCGGCGCTCTCTCCTTCACCGACAGCCGGATTGACTGATGTAGTGGAGATGCATGCCGGGGTGGTTTCGTTCAAAGTTTTTTGTGATTTTTTTATTTTTTCTCCTCCTGAGCCTCGGAAACGGGCTTCCGATGAAGCTCTTTCGGCTGCAAATCCCACTCATCCACGTCCGCCGGGGCTGCTTCCTCCGGCTCAAGCGGAGCGGGTTTCACCAGGGAATCATCCACTGCATCGAGCTGGCCGCTCCAGAGATAGCGGCGGGATTCGGTAATGAGCACCGGGGTAAGCCACACCAGGCAGATAAGGTTAGGAATGGCCATGAGCGCGTTGGCACAGTCGGCAAAGTGCCACACAAGGCTGCTCTGCGGAATGATGCAGCCCACAAACACCGCCGCCACCCATGCCAGGCGATAGAGGGAAATGAAACGCTGACCGCCGAGGTATTGCACCGCGCGCTCACCGAAGTAGGACCACGCCAGAATGGAGGAGATAACGAAGGTGACCAGGCTGAAGGTGAGCAGCATGGAACCCAGACCGCCAATGGAGCCGAAGGAGTAGAAGACAATCAGCTCACCCTCCGGAGCATGCAGTACATAGGGCGCTGCCAGGCCGGCGGTGGTGAGGGTGACACCGGTGAGGGTGCAGAGCACCACGGAATCCCAGAAGGGCGCAGTGGAGGCCACCAGGGCCTGCTGCACGCTGTTGGGCGTATCGGCGGCGGCAGAGGCCATGCCGGAGGAACCCAGGCCGGCCTCATTGGAGAAGAGGCCGCGGCGCACGCCCGTCTGCATGGCCAGCATGATGGTGGAGCCGATGAAGCCGCCGGCAGCGGCCTGGCTGGTGAAGGCGCAATCCCAGATACGCTGCAGCGCAGGCAGCACATAGTCGGCATGCACGGCCAGCACAAGCCCGCAACCAATGATGTAGACCACCGACATCAGGGGAACAAAGGCAGAACACACACGCGCAATGCCGCGCAGGCCACCCAGGAGCACCAGCGCCACCAGCACAGCCAGCAGAGCACCCGTGAACCAGGTGGGAACCGACAGGGCATTTTCATTCAGCACACGGGCAGCAGCGTTGGCCTGGGTCACATTGCCCACGCCGAAGGCGGCAATGGCGGTGAACACAGCAAAGAGCACCGCCAGCCACTTGCACTTCATGCCCTGCTCTATGGCATACATGGGGCCGCCCACCAGGTTTCCCTTGGAATCCAGACGGCGGAAACGCACGGAAAGCAGGCTTTCGGCATAGCGGGAAGACATGCCCAGCAGACCGGTAAGCATGCACCAGAACACGGCACCGGGGCCACCACTGGCCAGGGCCACAGCCACGCCCACAATGTTACCCGTGCCGATATTAGCCGCCAGAGAGACCGCCAGGGCTGCATAATGGGAAATGCTGTTGCCCTCCGCCTTGCGGCGCAGAGAATATATTATGCCTCGAAACAGGTATCTCTGCGGCACGCGCAGCACCACGGTAAGATACAGATGCACCCCCAGCAGGGCAAAGATGAGAACATAGCCCCACAGGCAGTTGCTTACGGTTGAGAGAGTATTATCAATTGCATCAATCATGACTGTGCTGCATGATACCTGACTCATCATGCTTAGTCAAGTTTCCGAGTCTCTTTCTCTCCAAAAAATCTCGTCAGAGTACTTGTGACAGCAGCCGCACCATACAACTCATTTGCCTTGCACCCCGGTAGAAAACATGCTACTAACTGTAGCATACAGGAATGCTGCACTGCGTGCGCAGCCCCCCGTCTCTCCATAATCACACCAGCTATGAAAGCAAGATTACCTAAGATGTTGTTGGCAGCTATCGTTGCCTGTTC
The DNA here is from genome assembly GCA_045132635.1 of Akkermansia sp. Taxonomy (GTDB): domain Bacteria; phylum Verrucomicrobiota; class Verrucomicrobiia; order Verrucomicrobiales; family Akkermansiaceae; genus Akkermansia. Next base: position 2,439 of record JBGUSR010000051.1, on the reverse strand, counting down.
TCTGTCTGCCCCTGCAATGGGGGCTGCCACCCAGGGCGCCTTCTGTGTCACGAGCGATAATGTTATTAATGTATCCGATGGCACTTCGGAGCTGACCCCTGCGCAGAAGGAAATCCTGACGCAGCCGCTGATTGAGGGGTCTGCGAATGCTACGCCCTATCCTGTGGTAAAGGATGGTGAGGGTGAACTGGTAATTTCGAACACAACCGGAAACCTGGAGATAACCAACCCGCTGGTGGTGCGCGAGGGTACCCTGACAGTGGATGGCGTATCCATCGACAGCAAGAGCCCGTTCAGCAACTTTGTTCCCTACCTTTCCGTGGGCGGTAAGAATGCCACGCTGAAACTGGACAACGGTGCCACTGTGAGCCATGAACTCGGGAACACAAGCCCCAGCAACTACTGCGGCTCCATGTCTCTGGGCACTGCAGACGGCGCTGCCAAGGTAGTGCTGGACAATGGCTCCACCCTGCACACGGACCACTTCATCATCGCCGGTGACCCGGATGGCAACGGCAGCAGCTACGGCGGCGCCGGCACCGGGCATACCAAGTATACGTACGAGGATTCCGCCTCCCTGACCGGGGTAAAACTGACTATCATGAATACAACCCCTGTTATGACTATCGTATTGGGGGAGCAGATTTCTGCCACAGAGTATGAGGCTACGTATACCTTCGGCCTGGGCGATGGCTTCAACGGCGTATTCAACGTCACAGAAATGAATCAGGTTAACGGCAGCCATGAGATTCAGGGAACTGTAAGATTCAGTGATGACCGCGTGTTACACAACCGCGATTTCATGTCATTGATAGGGGCTAACGCAGCAGCTACCGATGTCGTACTCAGAAAATTTGATATAGCTCTTTCAATCCCTGAGGGGCAAACCGGCACGTATGCGGGCAGCGGGCAGGTCTCTGTGGCCGGGCAATACTACATGAATGACAGCGTAATGCAGCTGGATGAAACTCCAAGAGGTATCGACTTTGAAGGAAACGGGGCGATTCAGGAGACAGCCCTGCGTTATACCGGTGGGGATGACGGTCCGACTACGATTGATGTGCAGGGCGGCTCCACGCTGAGCGCCGGCACCTCGCTGCAGTTTGCGGATGTGACGGTGAATATCCAGGGCGATGGCTCACGGATGGAGGACAACACCAGAAACCTGGCCATCACCACCCCCGACTGCGGTTCCTATTTCGGCTATGAGCGTTCCTCTTTCGATGGCGTGACCACGGAAATCAACATCTCGGAGGGTGGTGCCTATATCTGCAACTGGAACCTCTCCACCGGCGGTTATGTGCGCATGGATGAGGTGACGGATGAGAACCGGAACCGTGTATCCATTCTGGTGAGCGGCAAGGATGCCGAAACCGGCGCTGCTTCCTCCATCTCCGTGGCTGGTCACATGGCGCTGGGCGGCAATCTCTGCCCAGGTGAAACACCGGATTCCGATTCCCACACCACGCTTACGGTGGAAAACGGTGGCGTGGCCTACCTGAATGTGGTCACCATCGGCGGCGAGGGCTACGGCAAGGCTGAGATGACAGTGGGCGAGGGTTCCTACGTGAACAAACATACGGCTCCGAAATATGCCGAGAGCATCACGGGCCCGTTCACCGAGCCGGTTATCATTGTGGGTGACAACGGCAGCCTGACCAACGCCGGTACCCTTGCGATTGATACCGTGCTGAATGGCGGTGTGTTCACCATGCTCGATAAGGCTGTGGCCGCCGGACTCTCCACCACCACCGGCGAGCTGAACATCTGCGGCAATGTCACCTTCACGGGTAATGTGACGGTATCCTCCGATACCATCCTTACCTTTGACCTGGGCTCCACCCTGAATCTGGATGGCAGCAGCTTCAGCTTTGAGGGCGGCATGATTTATGTGGAGCTGGGCAGCGTGAATGCCGAGGGTCTGACCACACCGTATTTCACAATGGGGTACACGGCTGAAAATTCCATCATCTTTAATGAAGCCACCTTCATTCAGCTCGTGCAGAACGGGGTTGAGGTGGGCGATGCCATGCGGCTGCAGGTCGGCACCAATGTGGCCACGAAGCTGATTCCTGAGCCGGCCTCCGCCACGCTCAGCCTGGCCGCGCTCATGATGCTCTGCGCCCGCCGCCGCAGAAAGAACTAAAGCACACACAGTCCTTACATGCAAACAGGTATATGCCCTGCCGGGGTGTATACCTGTTTGTCTTTCTGTGTATACACCAGATGTGGCCTGTTCTCTGCGAGAAACAGAGAGAATTTCGCCTGCGGCGAGATATGCACATGTGTCCCAAAAATTGCTGCGCCAAATGGGAGTTTGGCGAGCTGGAACAGCTCGTCGTTGCTGCGGTGTAAACGCAGCAATTTAGACCACTTTCAAGTGGATTTAGATGCCTCGTAAGAGGCAATTTCCTCTGCCAAAGGCAGATTTCGATGCAG
>JBGUSR010000050.1:0-79575 GCA_045132635.1 Akkermansia sp. | reverse complement strand
CTGCATCGAAATCTGCCTTTGGCAGAGGAAATTGCCTCTTACGAGGCATCTAAATCCACTTGAAAGTGGTCTAAATTGCTGCGTTTACACCGCAGCAACGACGAGCTGTTCCAGCTCGCCAAACTCCCATTTGGCGCAGCATTCTTTGGGACACATGTGGGGGGAATGATGCGGACGGGATTTTCACTTGCAGTGGGGGGCGGGTTTTGTTAGCATGGGGAGCGTGAAGAACGGTCTGGCAGTCGCGGCGGCTATTTCGCTGGTGCTGGCGGCTGTGGCGCAGGAGCCACAGTCTGCGGAAGCTATCGACTGGCAGGCCGAGGAAGCGGAGGTGCTGAGGGAAGCAGCTGCGGCCGGCATTGTGCCGGACAAGAAGGCGGCCGCAGTGCAGCAGGCAAGCGAGAAGGCCGGCGTCAACGGTTTTCTGCCGGATGTGGATGAGCACGTGATATCGCACAGCAAGCTGTTCTCCGTGAGCGGTGGCGATTCCCTGCGCATGGGTGCCATCGCCACGCGCGCGGACGACCTTTATTCCCAGGTCTGCAAGCTGCTGAAGCTGCAGAAAGAGCACAAGCACCTCATCTCCATCCGCCTGCTGGGAAAGAGCACCGATGCGCCCTCCCTCAAGCCCATCCGCACGCGTATCAACATCATTGATAACCAGCCCAACTTCCAGGTGCGCATTTACCCGGGCGGCGGCATTGACCTGGACCGCATGGATAAGGCCATCATCAGCATGATTCTGTACGAATACGTGCTGCGGGATCTGGATCCCGGCGCTTACCCGGAGGACATAGCGCTGCCGGGCTGGCTGGTGGCCGGTCTGCAGCAGGCGGTGCTGTGGAAAGCCGGGCGGGCCGAGCGCACCTTGTACCAGCAGCTTTTCCACCGTGCGGAAATGCTCTCGCCGGAGGAAATGGTATCCATAGCCGAGCCGGAGAAGCTGGATGCCGCCAGCCGCCAGGTGTATGAGGTATCCTGCGGCGTGATGCTCATGAGCCTCATTGCCCGTGAGGGCGGGCTGGACCAGCTGAAAAACCTGCTTTCCAATGCCGCCACGGCCGATTCATCGCCGGCAGAAACCATCGCAGAGCATTTCCATGAACTGGGGGTGGACAGCAGCCTGCTGAACAAATGGTGGGCCATCGAGCTGGCCAACCTGGCCCTGCCCCGCGCCAGCGAGGCCATGACCCCGCTGGAGACGGAAAAAATGCTCCAGGATGCGCTCACCATCATGTATTTCGACCCTGAGACCGAGATTCCCCGCCCCGTATCGGTGGATGATGCCTACGCCCTGCTGGAGCTGCCGAACTGGCGCAAGCTGGTGCAGCCGGCCATTGCGCGACTGGTCTCGCTGAGCTACACCTGTTTCCCGGGGTACCGCTCCATCATCACCGAATACTGCCGCGTACTCGGCCAGCTGGCAGAAGGCGCCCACCCGGATGAGGTGCAGAACAGCCTGGGCCCGCTGCAGGAACTGCGCCGCGCTTACTACTCCGCCGCCATCCGCGGACGCGATTACCTGGACTGGTTCGAAATCAATTTCACCGGCAAGGACCGCGGGCGCTCTTTCGATTCCTACCTGGAAACCATGCAGATGCTGCGCAGCGAAGCCCCCGGCCCGGATACCGCCATGAGCCGCTATCTGGACGATATCGAAGCCCTTTATACCCAGAAGGAAGGCACCCCCCTGCCCGCCGCTCTGCGCCAGAGTGTCCGCCAAAAACGCACCCCCAAGAAGAAATGAGCCGTACCCCCGCCCCCACCACCCCGCCTGATATGGCGGAAGAAGAACTCTGCCACGGCCAGGGCTTTACCCGCGTGTGCGGTATTGATGAAGCCGGTCGCGGCCCGCTGGCCGGTCCCGTGGTGGCAGCGGCAGTGATTCTGCCGCAGGGCTACGAACTGCCGGGGCTGAATGACTCCAAGAAGCTGACCGCTAAAAAGCGCGAAGCGCTGTACGAGGCGCTGATGGCCGATGACGCCGTGCAGAAATGCATAGCCCAGGCCACGGTGGAGGAAATTGACGAGCTGAACATACTGCGCGCCACGCACCTGGCCATGCGCCGCGCGGCAGAGGGGCTGCCCGGCGGGGTGGATTTCTGCCTGATTGACGGCCTGCCCGTGCCCGGTTTTCCGCTGCCCAGCCGCAGCATTGTGAAGGGAGATGCCCGCTGCCTCAGCATCGCCGCCGCCAGTATTCTGGCCAAGGTGTGGCGAGACCACTACATGCAGGACCTGCACCGCCAGCACCCGGAATACGGGTTCGACCGCCACGCCGGCTACGGTACCAAGGCACACATGCAAGCACTTCGAGAACATGGAGTTACGATACACCATCGCCGCACGTTTGCGCCTGTTACACAACTGGAACTGCCCCTGGGCTGAGGGGGCACACCCCAAAGGCGCCTACCTGGGCGAATACGGCGAACTGGTAGCGGCTTCCTGGCTGCGAGCCCAGGGCTATAAGGTGCTGCGCCGCCGTTTCCGGCTGGATTCCCATGGCGAGGTGGATATTGTCTGCCGCAAGGGTGACCTGCTGGTTTTTGTAGAAGTGAAAAGCGCCCTGCACACCGGGGCCGGCCGCCCCGCCCGCCGGGTCAACGAACACAAGCGCCGCATGCTCCGCCGCATGGCGCTGCTATGGCTGCGGCGGCTGGGACGCAAGGTACCCAGCCGCATGGATATCATCGAGGTGCTGCTTCCGCCCGGCGGCAGACCCCAGGTCAACCACATACCGGGCGCATTCCCATTATTCACTAATCATTAATCATTCCGCAACGGGGGTGGCAGATGGGCCAGCAGCTCTGCAGGCATGCCGGGTGGTGCAGGTCCCTGTGCTTCCTTGCCACTTTCTGCCTCCAGCATGGCCAGCCGGGTATCCTCAATCATTGCCTTGAATTTATCTGCCTGGCTGTATTCACCACTGGTATCGCGAAAAATGCCGGCCAGCCAGCTGCGCTTCTCCTCAATGCTCAGAAACCTCTTTCTAGCCATGAATCGGGGTATGGAAATCAAATAAACGGCGCAGGCGCTCCTTGCCAGCCGGGGCCAGCACATAACGCTCTGCCAGGATGCTGATGCAGCGGATTTCCCCGCGCAGATTCAGCAGGCGCAGCTGCGTGGTGCACACGCTGTGCGAGAGCCCGGTCTCGCGCGAAATATCCTCCTTGTCCTCCAGCCCGGCACCCACAGCCACCAGCACCAGCCGCGCTGCGGGCGAGAGCTCATCCCGCTGCACCCGGCTGAGGAACCGACACGCAAAATCAATCGCTTTCATGGCACTTACTCCTGGCTGGTCATGCTCTTGCGCCACAGGCGGTAAAGCGGGTGAGAATCATTCGACATGTGCTGCACGGCGTTGAAATGCGCCGCCTGGGGCAGCGCAATGCGCTGGTATTCCTCGCCCAGCGCCTGGCGTGCCGTGGTACTGTTGATGAGGGGGATGCAGAGTTTCCAGGCCAGGCGCAGCACCAGAGCCTCCACAAAAAGCGGCTCGAAGAGCGTTGTATCCTCCACATCCGCAATATAAAGCAGGCGGATTTCCGGCTGAGAGCAATACACGGCGCGGCCACGCAGAGTCCAGCTGCGGCAATTCACCCCCAGCACGCGCAGGCAATCCAGCGGCAAGCTGTGCCGCAGCTGGTGCGTATCATCACCGCTGTTCTGCTCTGCACTGCTCAGCGTGGTGCGCACAGTGGCGAAGCTCCAGCGGTTGGCGCACAGCACCTCGCGCCGCACCGGGTGGTAGTGCATGTAGCACATGCGGGAGGGCAAGCTGCCGTTGGCATTTAGTTCCGGAATGGGGGATTCTCCCAGGCGGCTGAGCGCCAGGTTGCAGATATCCAGCGGGGTAAGCTGGGTGTTCTCGGGTGATGTCTTAGCCATGGTTATCAGTGTACTGGTTGCAGTACGGCCACCACCATGCCACAGCTGCCGGGCTCTGGCAAAATGATTGCGCTGGTGGGTAACGCGTTCTGTGTGGAACTATATTCCCACCCCTTGTATTTGCTGGTCTGCCTGTGTGGAATACTCTAAAGTCTGCCCCATGAACGCAGACGCCAGAACCCAGGCATGGGAATATTACAAGGCAGCCGGGCGGCAGATGGATGCCGACCTGGAAGCCCTGGCAGCGCATCCGCAAGGAGTGATTCTGCTCATGCCCCGGCTTGTCGTGCTGATGAAGCCGGTGCTGAGCAGTGCGCCGGAACTGTGGCCACAGCTGGAGCACGTTTTCCCCGAAGCAGATGCCTGGTACGTACACCTGCTGGCGGGGGATTTGCATCTGGCCCGCCAGCTGGCCGCAGCCCTGCCCCCCAGGCAGTGGCTCTGTTTCCAGCGCGGGCGGCGCAATACCACACCCCACCGCCTGGCCTGGCACGCGTTTCTCCACAACAAACCCACTGAACATCATTATGGGATTCAGCAGCACCAGTAATTACAGCGCCTCCACCAACACGATTCCTGTGGTGACGCAGAATAACGCCGAGGAATCATACCAGGCTGCCCAGCAAAGCAGCGCGCAGAAAAAGGGACTACTCTCCACGATTCTGAGCTCACACCGCCGCCAGGAATCCGCCGCCACAGGGGATTCCGCAAACACCACCCTGGGATAATGCAGACGATACTTAACAGCTACCAGAGTCTCAAGGCGGCGCGTGCCCCTTGGGAAAGCTGGTGGAATGCCATGCGCCACTATGTGCTGCCCGACCGGCTGCACACCGAAACCGGAACGGATTCTACCGGAGTACCACCCGCAAACCACCTGAGCGATACCACTGCCGTGGAGGCATGCCAGAAACTGGCCAGCGGACACATGAGCTACATGACGCCAAGCAACGAGCAGTGGTTCAAATGGAGCTGCCCGCTGCCGGATGCCGGTGATGAGGCAGAATCCTGGTACAACCGCTGCTCCGAAATAGCCAACCGGGAGCTGTGCCAGAGCAATTTCTACACCGAGCTGCATGAGTGCTTCCTGGACCGCGTGGGACTGGGCACGGGCAGTTTGTACTGCAGCAGCACCCGCAGCGGCAACCTGCTCTTCCGCCATATTCCCTGCGGGGAATTTGTGTGCGCAGAGAACGATGAGTGCCAGCTGGATACCTACATGCGCGAGTTCTGCTTCACGCCGCACCAGGCTGCCGCCAAGTTCGGCGCCAAGGCACTGGGCCCCCGCGGTCGCGCCATGCTGGAGAAAGCACGCAACCCGCACGAGGGCGAGCTGCGCTTTCTGCATGTGGTGCGCCCGCGCACCAGCCGCAACCGCAACCGCGACAACGCCCGCAACATGCCCTTCGAGAGCATTTATTACAGCCTGGATGACCAGTGCAGCGTGCAGGAAAGCGGCTACCGCGAGATGCCTTACATGGTAACCCGATTCCTGCGCTGGGGTACCGGCGTGTACGGGCTGGCACCGGCGCGCCTGGTGTACCCGGATATACGCCAGGCGCAATTTCTCAACCGCATCCTCGATATGCTGGGCGAGGTAGCCGCCTTCCCCCGCATTCTGGAACTGGCCAACCAGGCCGGCGAGGTGGATTTGCGCGCCGGCGGCCGCACCATCATCAACCCGGAAAGCGCCAGCCTGGGGTTCCCCCGCGAGTGGGCCACCCAGGGGCGCTACGATGTGGGCATGGACCGCCTGCGCCAGAAACAGGAGTCTATCCGCCGCGCTTTCTATGTGCCCATGCTGGAGCTGTGGGAGGAACGCAAGCAGCAGATGACTGCCAGCGAGATTTATGCCCGCGAGAATGAGCGGGTGATGCAGTTCTCGCCCTCGTTCACACTGTTTGCCAGCGATTTCCGCCCGCTGATGGAACGCGTGTTTGCGCTGCTGTTCCGCCTGGGGCGCTTCCCGCAGCCGCCCAGCACCGTGCTGCAGCCGGACCGCAACGGCGAACCGGGTATCGAGCTGCCCCAGGTGGTGTACCAGGGCCGCATTGCCATGGTGATGCGCCGCATTCAGGCAGAGGGCATTTCCCGCACCCTGCAGCGGCTGCAGCTCATGGCTGGAATGGATGCCGGTATGCTGGACCATGTGGATCTGGACCGCACTTTCCGCATGGCAGCCCGCATGGACGGCGTGCCGGAGGAACTGCTGCGCCCGGAGGTAAATGTGAAACGCATGCGCCGCAAACGCGAAACCGCAGCTCCCGCACAACCCCAGCCCCCCATGCCATGATTTACCGCAGAAATCCCCAACTGGAGCAGGCGCGGGAGGAACGCGGCCGGCTGCTGAAGCTCTTCTCCACCCCGGAGTCCATGCAGGTGCTCGCGGATCTGGAGAGACGCTTCGAGACCCACCTGCCCGTTTTCCAGGGCAAGGCCGGCAGCTACGACCCGCTTGACGCTATGCGCCGCGATGCACACCGGGAAATCTTCCTCATGATTCGCCACCAGCTGGAGCTGGCACGGCAGGAAGCAACACAAACCCAACAAGAACAAGATGGATAATACCGAAGACAACAAAGTACCCACACAGGCCCCCGAGGTGGAGGCACCCACCGCTCTCATGAATACCGATGGAGCCTTTGCCCCCGGCTGGTTCACCCGATTCGAGGAGCTCAAACCCTATGCCGCCACGCTCTCCAAATTCCACCGCCCGGAGGCACTGGCCAAAAGCTACGCTAATCTGGAAAAACTGCGCGGCTACCCGGATACGGCAGATGCCGCCCGCATGGCCGCGTTCCGCGAGGCCGTGGGCCTGCCCGCCAAAGCCGAGGAATTCGCCATGGAGCGCCCGCAGGATACGCCGGATGAACTCTGGAATGAGGAACTGGTGAAGCAGCTCAGCGGCGTGGCCTATGAATACGGGGTGCCGCCCAAGGCATTGGCTGCACTGGCCGAGCGCTACACCGCCGAGGGCCGCCGATTCATGGAACGCTGCCGCATGGAGAATGAGGAAGCCGTGGCCCAGGCAGATGCCGAGCTGCAGCAATGCTGGGGCCCCGCCTATGAGAACAATCTGCGCACGATTGAGACCTTCCTGCGCACCATGGGTGAGCGCACGGGCGTGGATGTGCAGAAACTGGTGGAGCACCCCGCCCTGCGCGCCAACCCGGATTTCGCGCGTCTCATGCTGGAAGCCGCGGGACTCATGGATGAGGCACCTCTGCATACCGGCGGAAAACCGGACAACAAGCAGGAGGCCTACCGCATTGCCCACGACCCCACGCACCCGCTGCACGAGGCCTACATGCGCACCAGCCACCCGCAGCACCGATACGCCAACGAGCAATACGACCGTCTGGCATTCGGCCGCTGAAGCCGCAGCCCTGCTGCTCATAACCAAATTCCCCGGTTCCTGATGAGGAATCGGGGAATTTCGTGTTGTTTAAGCTTCTCCGGAATCAGCGGCGGTGGCCGCGGGCATGGCCGCCGCGCGGAGCATGGTTCCCGCCACCAGAGGGGCGGTTCATCTGCGGACGCTGCGCCGCAGGGCGGCTTACAGACTGAGGACGAGACACCTGCGGACGCTGCATCTGCGGAGCATTCACCTGCGGACGCTGCGCTTGCGGCCTTGCCACAGGGGCGGATGCCGGCCGGTTCTGCACACCCGGCTTATGATTCACAGCAGGCTGATGCGGGGCAGCGGGTTTATGATTCACCGCGGGTCTGTGCGGGGCAGCAGGTTTATGATTCACCGCGGGTCTGTGCGGGGCTGCGGGTTTATGATTCACCGCAGGTCTATGAGGAGCCGCAGGTGCGTGATGCACAGCGGGAGCATGCGGGCGGTGAACAGCATGGGACGGCATGCGCCCCGGATGGTGCCCGGGGGGACAATGCTTCGGCACGCTCACGCGGTGCACATGGTGCGGATAATGCCAGTGCCCATGATACCAGGGGGCCGGTGCCCAGTCCGGCACCAGACAGGCCGCCGTAATAGCCGCAATGGAGAAAATAGCTGCGCCCGCCGGGGTATACCCATACACAGGCTGGCCGTAATAATAACCATAAATCGGGAAGCCATTCACATCGTACCGGGCATTTGTCCAGGATACAGAAGTACTCCAGCCGTTACTACCCACCCCGACGGATGCGCTGGTATACATAGGATAATCATACACAGTACAGGAAGTAATCAAAAGGGCCGCGCAACTCAGCACGGCGACGCTTGTCAGTTTGGATTTCATGGTAAAACGAGGGGGTTCAGTAAGAAAGGCGTACTCAGTTCACGCCTTTATGTTCAAAATGCAAACTTTTTTCAAGTTTTTCCAAATAAGCCAATGTTTCACCTGGCTGGTGATTGAACTTACGGGCATAAAAAGCATCTCCAGCCCACGCCTCAGCCCAATGCTGAGGTTTCAAATCCATGGGTGATGGCGCATCGGTAAATGGCCATTTCAAGTAACGCATGTTCGCATTCTTCAGGTATGGGCCATATCCCACGCGCTGCAAAGTAGTCTGGAAGAACAGCTCATCACTGCAGAAGGTGTGATGATAAAAATAGCGATACAGAGGATGCTTTGCCGCATACTCCGCAATCGCGGATACACATTCCCCGGTAAGAGACCACCACTGCGCCCCGCCATAGAACGGTCTGAACACAAAATACAAAGGCCGGCGCAAACTCAAGCGTATCCACTTATTAGTATACGGCCAGAACCAGCGATGCCATGGACTGTATTTACTCACAATCCACTGCGGATACCAGGTACCCGCTCGATGTATACCGCCATCGCGGCCCCAATGCTCACGCCTCGGAAGAATCTCACACTCAATATACTGCACTTTTTCAGCCGCGCTCTGATCCAGAATCTCATCTAATTTCTTCACGGGCATGGCTGGCAGACACTGTCCACTGAGCAAATGCACATACCGATACCCGCGTCCACGCTGAGGCATCTCATCAATGGCATTCAATGTTGCACGTGCCACGCTCCAGCCAGCCCACACCACCTTTTCTCGCCGCTGCACCAGCTTTACCCGCTCTCCAGTTTCAATCTGCCCGGCTATACTACTTGCGGCATCAACATGAATATACACGTCATGTCCAGCAGCACTCAGGTACCCGGCAAGTTCATTCACCTGCCAAGGCGATTGGTGGCACAATAAGATATATGCATCACTCACAATGCGTATCTTACCCCATTTTTCACCGTCTGTAAAGCACACTCTGAGACAATTACCTAAACTTTTTCCCCGTTTCGTTGTAGTTTTGCTTGACGCAACGCATAAATTGTGTAAAATAGCGCACCGCTTTATTTTTTAACGTCACCTAGAACATCTTATGTCCCGTATTTGCAATATCACATTTGCCATGCCGCACAAGGGCCGCCGCATTCATCGTTCCGGTCTTGCCAAGAAGAAGGGCGGTATCGGCCGTCACGTCACCAAGGTGGTGAACCGCACTGTGTACCCCAACCTCCAGGAGAAGCGCATCTGGGTGCCCGAGCTCAACGGTGGCAAGGGTGGCTACCTTCGCATGAAGCTTTCCTGCAAGGCTCTGCGCACCATTTCCAAGAACGGTGCCTACAACACGCTCAAGAAGGCCGGGATCCTCTACTAAATCCTGCTGCTTTTTTTTGAACGGAGCGGTTACCTCCTGCGTCTACAAACAAAAGCCAGACCTGGAGGTACCGCACGTCAGTTCAGCAACGAACGCGGACACTCCAGCAGGGATTAACGCCCCTGCCATTTAACTTTAGATAAATTCTACTTAAAATGACCCCGCAACAGACCAAGATCGCGCTTCGTATCAATGACGACAACCTTAACCACCACCTCTGGAACAACCGTGGTGTGTGGTGGTGCCACGTAACCGTGCACAAGCCCGACGCCACGGCCGAGCGCCTGCGTTTCTCCCTCAAGACTCGCAACATCGAGAGGGCTCGTCGTCTTCGCGACCGCATCTTTGAGGATATTCAGCGCCACTTCGGCATTGCTGCCTGATTGCAGAACTAAAGATTTTTCCTATACCGCGCCGGATAGTACACACTATCCGGCGCGCTTGCATAATAGGGCTTGACTCACCATGGCAGACGAAGTATTCTGGGAACACAGAATCCGCCATGCACACTGGCCCCTCCAGATTTGCTACCTGCACCCCGGTAGCCTTCCATGCGAACCCGACGTTCTACACACGGGACACTGGGCTCATATGCCGGGAACTCAGGAAACAGGGGCACTCCTGCCGGGTCATCATGCCTCTTCCCTCGCGGGAGGACGACCTGGAAACAGATGAACTACTGCGCGTGCCCATGAGCAGGCTGCGCCAGCCTGCGTGGTGGAAATCACAAGGATTAGATGCCGTTATCCTCTATTCCTGGGGAGACCCACGCTACACGCGCATTGCCCGGGCTATCCGCAAGGCAGGATTAAAGCTCATCATTCATTTTGATTCCAGCGGAGAGCTGCATGAGCATCTGCGCCGCCCGGAAAACCGCGCGCTGAATGCCATCAAGGATTGCGCCATAAATCTCCTTCGCCGGCTGCATCTTGACTATGCCCACTCCATTACAACATCCGGCCCGTGTATTGAATCGTTCCGCAACGACGTGTACTACGGAGCGGCCATTGCGAACAAATGTCACGAGTTCCCCACCCCGGTCAACAGTTGCTTCAAATATGATGGAACAGCCAAGCAGGTGCGCATCATCTGCACAGGCAGCTGGCAATACCCGGTGAAACGCACGCCACTCATGATGCAGACACTGGAACTGGCGCTCCGGCAGCACTGCACCGCGCAGGCCGATATCTGCGGCACACTCACACCTGAGCTTCAGAGCTGGCACAGTGCCCTGCCCTCCCCCCTGCAGCAGCGTATCCACCTGCACGGCCAGTGCAGCCACGCGCAGCTCAGCCGGCTTTGTAATGCCGCCAGCATCTCGCTCTGCACCTCGGAAAGCGAAGGCTCACACGGAGCCTCGGCAGAAGCCCTCTGCTGTGGTTGCAGCGTGGTCTGCTCGCCACGCCCCCTCCTCAGCGTGGTGCAGTGGTACACCAGCAAAAACTCCGGCACAGTGGCGGCAGAAGACACAGCAGAAGCCCTGAGCACCGCCCTGCTGGCAGAGCTCCAGCAGTGGGAGAATGGCACCCGCCAGGCCACTACCATAGCCTCTATCTGGCAACCCTGCTTCCAGACAGGTACACTGCCCGGTCTTCTCTGAAAAATAATTCAGGCGCTCCTCCCTTTCACCCTGGCAATGAAAACGCCCGGTATTGCACAGAGCAATACCGGGCGTGAAGTTTATCTGGTGAGCATCAGCGATTACTCATCGGCACCCACGGAGAGCGTGTCGTCAGACAGCGGCATATCCTCGTCGTCGAAGTAGGTGGCGCGGGGAATCGGGGTAGCACCCTCTGCCGGCTCCACAACGATGTTGCGGTACTGGGAGAAGCCGGTACCAGCCGGGATGAGGTGACCCAGAATCACGTTTTCCTTGAAGCCTTCGAGCATATCCACCTTGCCGAGCGTGGCAGCCTCGGTCAGCACACGCGTGGTGTCCTGGAAGGAAGCGGCGGAGATGAAGGAATCCGTCTTGAGGGAGGCCTTGGTGATACCCAGGAGGATGGGCTCGCTGTCAGCCGGGCGGCCGTGCTGCTCCACAGTCTCCTTGTTGATGCGCTCAAGCGTGGTGCGGTCCACCTCGTCGCCCCAGAGCAGGCCGGTATCACCCGGGTCCTTCACGCGCACCTTGCGCAGCATCTGGGAAACGATGATTTCCACGTGCTTGTCGTTAATCTCTACACCCTGCACACGGTACACCTGCTGCACCTTGTTCACGAGGTGCTCCTGCAGAGCATCCTTACCGCAGATGCGGAGGATTTCATCAGAAGCCTCGGAACCGTCGGAAAGCGGCTCACCGGCGCGCACATAGTCGCCGTCGTGCACGATGATGTGGCGGTCCATGGGCACAAGGTGCTTGATGGCGATAGTACCCTCGTACTCGTCGCTGGTCTGCAGCTTGGTGGAGCGCTTGCGGCTCTTGGTAGCTGCCTCCTTGGCGGCGGCGTCACGGTATACCGTCACAACCTTCTTACCGCGAATCATGGCGTCATCGATGGAGACGATACCGTCCATTTCAGCCAGCGTGCAGGTATCCTTCGGGCGGCGGGCTTCGAAAAGCTCGGCCACGCGGGGAAGACCACCGGTAATGTCGTTCGTCTTCTGCACCTTGCGGGGCGTCTTGGCAAGCTGAGCACCAGCGGTAATCTTCTGCTTGTTGCTCACCACGAGGTAGGCACCAGTCGGGATGGTGTAGGAGCGGGGCTTGTCCTTATCGGAACCGGGCTTGGCGGTGTGCACAATCACACGCGGAGCCAGGTCCTGACGGTGGTCGATGATGACGGTGGTACCCTTACCGGATTCGGTGTGACCGGACTCGGTGCGGCAGGTAATACCCTCAATCATATCCTGGAACTCAACGGTACCGCCCACTTCGGAGATAACCGGAATGGCGAAGGGATCCCATTCAGCCACCAGGTCACCAGCCTCTACCTTGGCACCGTCCTTCACGCGAAGTACAGCACCCATGGCCAGAGAGTAGGACTCCAGTTCCTTGCCTTCAGCATCGTACACCTTCACGCTGCCGTTCTTGCAGAGAACCACCATGTTGCCATTCTCGTCCTCTACGCAGCGGTCGCGCAGGTTCTCGTCGTAAATGACGGTACCAGCACTCTTAGCCACATACTCAGGACGGCTGGCAGCTGCGGTAGCGGTACCACCCACGTGGAAGGTACGCATGGTCAGCTGAGTACCGGGCTCACCGATGGACTGAGCAGCGATAATACCCACAGCCTCACCAACCTTCACGCTCTGGCCGGTAGCCAGGTTCAGACCGTAGCACTTGGCGCAGCAACCCTTGGACATGCTGCAGGTCAGCACGGAACGCACCTTCACCTTCTCGATACCCACCTTCTCGATGTGCTTGGCGGCTTCATCGGTGATAATCTCGTTCTTGCCCACGATAAGCTCGCGGGTGGTCGGGTCGTAGATATCGTCGCAGGTCACGCGGCCATAGATACGCTGAGCCAGGGTAGCGATTTCGTCCTCACCGTCGAAGATTGCGGTCATGGTGATACCATTCTCGGTACCACAATCCACGCTGCGCACAATCACGTCCTGAGCCACGTCCACCAGCTTACGGGTCATGTAACCGGAGTCAGCGGTCTTAAGAGCGGTGTCAGCCAGACCCTTACGGGCACCGTGGGTGGAGATGAAGTACTCAAGCACGGACAGACCTTCACGGAAGTTGGAGGTAATGGGGCGTTCGATAATTTCACCGGAGGGCTTGGCCATAAGACCACGCATACCGGAAAGCTGCTTAATCTGGGCCTTGTTACCACGAGCACCGGAATCCACCATCATGTACAGAGGGCTGGCCACTGCGGAGCCTTCGTTGTACTCCAGCTTGGTGTAAAGTTCCTTCTGAATGGCGTCCGTAGCCGTAGACCAGATGTTAATCACCTTATCGTAACGTTCGCCGTTGGTGATAAGACCCTCTTCATACTGCTCGGTCACCTTGGCAACCTCTTCGTATGCAGCGGAAATCACGCCGTCCTTGTTCTCGGGCACCACCATGTCAACGATACCGATGGAGCAACCGGAACGGGTAGCTTCCTTATAACCCAGGGACTTGAGGGCGTCCAGAGTCTCCACAGTGCGCTTCTGACCGCAGGTCTGGTAGCAGCGCCAGATGATGTCACCCAGCTGCTTCTTACCCACGTTGCGGTTGATGTAGCCCATTTCATCCGGCCAGATTTCGTTGAAACGCACGCGACCGGCAGTGGTCACGAGAGTCTTGCGACCCACGTTCTCCTGGTTGTATGCCATCTTCTCGAAAGCTTCGCCTGTCTTGCCGTAATCCGGGTTCTTCAGACGAATCCACTCGTGGTAACCAATCTTGCGGGCAGCAATGGCGAACTCCACTTCAGAAATGGATTCGAAGAGCGGCAGCAGGTGCTGATTATCCTGCATTTCCTTCACTTCCTTGGCACGAGTATGCGTCAGGTAGTAGGAACCAAGAATAATATCCTGAGAAGGCGTGCAGATAGGCTTACCGGATGCCGGGGAGAAGATGTTATTCGGAGCCAGCATAAGGAGGCGGGCCTCCAGCTGGGCTTCCACGCTCAGCGGTACGTGCACAGCCATCTGGTCACCGTCGAAGTCAGCGTTGTAACCGGTACATACGAGCGGGTGCAGACGGATAGCGGAACCTTCAATAAGCACAGGCTCGAAAGCCTGGATGGAAAGACGGTGCAGCGTAGGAGCACGGTTCAGGAACACCGGGTGACCCTTGGTCACTTCTTCCAGGATATCCCACACGATGGATTCCTTGCGGTCAATCATCTTCTTGGCAGAGCGCACGGTGTGCACATAGCCAAGCTCCTTGAGGCGGTGGATGATGAAGGGCTCGAACAGGCTCAGTGCCATCTTCTTGGGCAGACCGCACTGGTTCATCTTCAGATTCGGACCGATCACAATCACGGAACGGCCGGAGTAGTCCACACGCTTACCGAGCAGGTTCTGACGGAAACGGCCGCTCTTGCCCTTCAGCATATCAGAAAGGGACTTCAGCGGGCGGTTGCCGGCGCCGGTCACATGGCGACCATGGCGGCCGTTATCGAACAGGGCATCCACAGCCTCCTGCAGCATGCGCATTTCGTTGCGCTTAATCACCTCGGGGGTCTGAAGAGCGGAAAGCTCGCGCAGACGGTTGTTACGGTTGATGACGCGGCGGTACAGGTCGTTCAGGTCACTGGTAGCAAAGCGGCCACCGGGCAGCGGAACGAGGGGACGCAGGTCCGGGGGAATCACGGGCAGCGTGGTAAGCACCATCCACTCAGGCTTGCAACCGCTCATGCGGAAGCCCTGCACCAGCTGAAGGCGCTTGGCCAGCTTACGCTTATTCTGCTTGGAGTTGGTCTTCTCCATCTCCTGGCGCAGCTCGTCCACGAGGGCATCCAGGTCGATGGTGGCCAGAAGGCGCTGAATAGCGGCAGCACCCATGCCTGCCTCGGGGGCGTCATCGCCGTAGTCCTCCACGAGCTCCTCGTACTCTTCCTCGGTCAGAATCTGGCCGCGCTCGATGCCGGCCACATCGCGGGGGCTGATAACGATGTAATCCTCGTAGTAAATGATACGCTCCAGATCGCGGGCGGTCAGGTCGAGCATGAGGCCGATGCGGCTGGGCATGCACTTGTAGAACCAGATGTGGGTCACCGGCACAGCCAGGTTGATGTGACCCATGCGCTCACGACGCACGCGGGCGGTAGTCACCTCCACGCCGCAACGGTCGCAGATCATGCCCTTGTTCTTGGCGCGCTTGTAGCGGCCGCAGGAGCATTCCATGTCGCGGGTCGGGCCGAAGATGCGTTCGCAGAACAGACCACCCTTCTCAGGCTTGAAGGTACGGTAGTTAATCGTCTCCGGGTTCTTGACCTCGCCGCTGGACCAGCTCAGGATATCATCCGGGCTGGCCACGGTGATGCAAACCTGATCGAAGTTCTTGGGCTTCTCGTTGTTAAGGTCGTTAAAAGACATATTGGTATATTTTTGAGAGGTTTGGGAATGCTGCCCGGTTCGGTTTAACTCGCCGGGCAGCGGTTACAGGTTTACATATCGTCGTCGTCGTCCTCGGAATCAGAGCCGGCGTAGTCTTCGTCATCCATATCGGAGAAGTCTGCGTCGAAATCATCATCGTCGTCAGAACCGAAGGCATCGTCGTCATCCATACCGTCACCGGCAAGCAGGGCGAAGAGGTCGTCCGTGGTCTGCGGAGCGTTCTCACGGTCGCGCTTCTCGGTGGGCTGCACGTTGAGGCACAGAGCCTGCATTTCCTTGATAAGCACGTTGAAGGATTCGGGGGTACCGGCCTCCAGAGAGTTGTCGCCCTTGACGATGTTCTCGTAGATGCGGGTACGGCCCTGCACGTCGTCAGACTTAACAGTAAGGAGCTCCTGCAGCGTGTAAGCTGCACCGTATGCCTCCATGGCCCACACTTCCATTTCACCGAAACGCTGGCCACCGTGCTGAGCCTTACCGCCCAGGGGCTGCTGCGTCACGAGGGAGTAGGTACCCACGGCACGGGCGTGTACCTTATCGGCCACGAGGTGGTTCAGCTTCAGCATGTAGGTATAACCCACCACCACGGGATAGTGGAAGTACTCACCAGTCAGGCCGTCAATAAGGCGGCTCTTACCAGCCACGGAGCCATCCTTGCCATCGCCCACCCAGGAGAAACCGGGCTTCTGCTTGGCCTGGCTCATGAAGTCCCAGATCTGGGATTCCTGGATGCCGTCGAACACCGGAGTAGCGACCTTGAAGCCAAGGGCCTTGGCGGCCACACCAAGGTGAGCCTCAAGCACCTGCCCCACGTTCATTCGGGAAGGCACACCCAGCGGGTTCAGAATGATATCCACCGGAGTACCGTCTTCCAGGTAGGGCATGTCCTCTACCGGCAGCACGCGGGAGCATACGCCCTTGTTACCGTGACGACCTGCCATCTTATCACCCACACCCAGCTTACGCTTGGTGGCGATGTAGACCTTAACCTCGGTCACCACACCCGGATCCATCTCGGCACCGGCTTCAATGCTGTCGAGCTTGCGGTCGCGCTCTTCGTCCAGGTCAGCAAAGCGAGGCTCATAGCTGTTGATGATTTCGAAAATCTGGTTACGCACCGGACTTTCGTTCATCTCAATCTGGTCGTGGCACACTGCCAGCTTGCGCAGAAGGGTCTTGGTAATCTTACGGTTGGCGGGAATGATGAGCTCGTTGGAGCCCACGCGGGTCACCTCCAGCGGAATCTTCTCGCCCAGGAGGCGGTCAGACAGCTTGCTGGTCAGCTGCTCGATAAGAGCATCGCGGTCGCGCTCGTACTCGGCATCCACCTTCTTGCGCTGCTTCTGGGCTTCCTTCTCCACGTCCACGGCAGGGGCGCCAGGAGCAGAGGAACGCACCACGCGCACATCCATCACCACACCCGTGGTGCCCGGAGGCACGCGCAGGGAGGTATCCTTCACATCGGCAGCCTTCTCACCGAAGATAGCGCGCAGAAGGCGTTCCTCAGGAGCCAGGTCGGTCTCGCTCTTGGGCGTAATCTTACCCACGAGGATATCGCCGGGCTTCACCTCAGCGCCGATGCGAATCACGCCGTCGCTGCCCAGGTTCTTGAGGGCTTCGTCGCCCACGTTGGGGATATCGCGGGTGATTTCTTCCGGACCAAGCTTGGTGTCACGGGCCTTTTCCTCGAACTCCTCGATGTGGATGGAGGTGTAGGCATCTTCCTGCACCAGACGCTCAGAGATGATGATGGCGTCTTCGAAGTTGTAACCGTACCAGGACATGTAAGCCACCAGCACGTTGCGACCCAGGGCCAGCTCACCGCCATCGGTACAGGGACCGTCGGCCAGCACATCGCCGGGCTTCACCACATCACCACGGGAAACAATGGGCTTCTGGTTGATGCAGGTGGAGGCGTTGGAGCGCATGAACTTGCGCAGCTGGTACACGAAGATACCCTTATCCGGATTGGTCTTGATGCTTTCGGGGTCGCTCAGCCAGGTATTCGGAGATACGGGCAGCTCGCCATCGGGCGTGGTCACCACGTATTCAGCCGTGGCAGAAGCCACAATACCAGGAGCCACAGCGCAAACCACGGCGCAACTATCGCGTGCGCACTTGGCTTCAATACCGGTACCCACAAGCGGAGCCTGGTTCACCATCAACGGCACACCCTGGCGCTGCATGTTCGCACCCATGAGTGCACGGTTGGCGTCGTCGTGTTCAAGGAAGGGAATCAGACCAGCAGCGATGGAGATAATCTGCTTGGGAGATACGTCCATGAACTCCACCTTGGCGGGATCCACTTCGATGAATTCACCACGCTCACGAGCAGTCACACGCTTGCCGGTGAAGTGGCCGGAGCCATTATCGTTGTCGATGGGGTTGTTAGCCTGAGCGATGAGGTGGTACTCCTCCTTATCGGCGGTGAGGTACACCACTTCGTTGGTAACGATGGTTTCCACGCTCTCTACCTCGCCCTTCTTGTTCTTCTTCTCCACGTGCTTCACGCGGCGGAAGGGAGTCTCGATGAAGCCGTACTCATCAATACGGGCATAGGTGCACAGGGAGTTAATAAGACCGATGTTCGGACCTTCGGGGGTCTCAATCGGGCAGATACGGCCGTAGTGAGAGGGGTGCACGTCTCGCACCTCGAAACCGGCGCGGTCGCGGTTCAGACCACCCGGGCCCAGAGCAGACAGACGGCGCTTGTGAGTCAGCTCGGCCAACGGGTTAATCTGGTCCATGAACTGAGACAGCTGGCTGCGGCCGAAGAAGTCGCGCACAACGGCGCTGAGAGCCTTCGGGTTAATAAGCTTGCTGGGGGTGATATCGGTGCGAGTGGTGTCGCACAGGGTCATGCGCTCCTTCACCAGACGCTCGGTGCGGGCAAGACCCACGCGGCACTGGTTGGAAATGAGTTCGCCCACGGCACGCACGCGGCGATTGCCCAGGTGGTCGATGTCATCCACCTGCCCCTCGCCATGCACAAGGCGGAGCAGATACTTCAGAGAAGCAAGGAAGTCCACCGGCTGAATCAGGCGGCAATCCTCGGGCACGTCCAGACCCAGCTTCTGGTTAATCTTATAGCGACCTACGCGGGTAAGGTCATAACGCTTCTCATCCTTGAACAGGCGGTCAAGAGCGGTGGCTGCCTGCTGCACGGAAGAGGGATCACCCGGGCGGAACTTACGGAAAATCTCCTTGAGGGCGGACTCGCGGTCGTGGGCGAGGTCCTTCTTCAGGGTCTTCACCAGCGTTTCTTCTTCGCGCTGGTCGATTACCTCGATTTCCTCAATACCCAGCTCCTGCATCTTGCGGATGGTGGCCAGGCTGAGCGGCTCGTAGGCCTTGGCAATGATGGTAGCCTTGCGGCCTTCTTTATCCTCGCCGTACTTCACGTCCTCGAAAGGAATCAGATACTCCAGCTCAGGGCCGGCCACAGCACTCAGGTGCAGCTTCTCGATGGTGTAGAACTGCTCCACAATCTGGCGGTCGGTCTCGTAACCAAGATAACGCAGGAACGTAGTGGCCAGGAACTTACGGCGGCGACGACGGCGGTCGAGGAACACGTACATGAGGTCGTTCGTGTCGAACTGAACCTCAAGCCAGGAACCGCGGTCGGGAATAATGCGGAAAGAGTAGATGTCCTTGCCGTTGGTGTGCTGAGACTTCTCAAAGCACAGACCCGGAGAACGATGCAGCTGAGCCACAATCACGCGCTCGGCACCGTTAATCACAAAGGTACCACGATCGGTAATCATGGGAATCTCACCCATGTACACATTCTCCTCGCTCGTGTAGTCACCACACTTCAGGCGGAACTTCACATACAGAGCGGCACTGTAGGTCTCACCGCAGCGAATGGCTGCAAAATCAGAAGTCTTGGGCGGGGCAATCTCGTAGGACACGAAATCGAGGCAAATCTGGCCATCGTAGCTTTCAATCGGAAAATGCTCTGCCAGAACAGCCTGCAGACCCATCTTGGCCCGTTTGTCGGGCTCGGTGAAGCGCTGAAGGAATTCCTCGTAGGACTTAGTCTGAATCTCAATCAAGTTGGGCGGGTCAATGACCTCCTTGATCTTACCAAAACTGATTCGCTCTTGTTTGGACATGGAGTTGTCGGAGATGGAGTTGTGCACCTGGCCAGGTGCCGGTCGGTTCCTTTTGTAGAACCGACCCGGAGCATTTCGGCAGTCTCTCCTCTGCCCCGGGTCGATTCTACGTGCGCACGCGCACGAGAGATTTGTAAAATTATGACAGTAAGCGGCTTAGAAAACACTCCGAATTCAGCCAGAAACGGAGGGACACGAAGGCAGGAGAGGACAATAATCCCCTCCTGCTTCGTGTAAAACGAAAGGTTACTTGATGGTGACCTTGGCGCCAGCCTTCTCGAGTTCGGCCTTGGCCTTGTCGGCTTCCTCCTTGGAAACGCCTTCGAGCAGGATAGCGGGAGCGCTCTCAACGATCTTCTTGGCGTCAGCCAGACCCAGACCGGGCTTGACGGTACGCACAACCTTAATCACGTTGATCTTGCTTGCACCAGCGTCGGTCAGCTCAACGTCGAAGTCGGTCTTCTCCTCAGCAGCCTCAGCAGCGGCGGGAGCAGCAGCGGCGGCAACGGGAGCAGCGGCGGAAACGCCCCACTGCTCTTCCAGCATCTTCACAAGCTCAGCAGCCTCCAGGATGGTAAGCTTGCCAAGTTCCTCAGCGATAGTATTGATATCAGCCATTGTAGTATTTTTTCTATTTAATTGGTTCTTGTCGCGGATGGGGGCTCCCCATCCATTTCAGTTCTCACCGGCCGGAGAGCCGACAGAGAGCCTAATTTTTTCAGGCGGCGGGCAGTTGATACCACACCGCCGCCATCTGTTCAAGTCTTTTTTTACTCTGCAGCGGAAGTTTCTTCCGTTGCACCACCATTTTCCTTGTCGACGTAGGCCTGGATGACGCGGGCCAGAGCAGCACCGGCACCGTTGATGGTACCAAGCAGGGTGGCCAGCAGAACTTCGCGGCTGGGCAGGTCGCCCAGGGCCTTAATCTTATCAGCGGTCAGCTCAGCGCCGTCCAGGATACCAGCCTTCCAGGCAGCCTTCTTGGACTTCTTGGCGAAGGTGTTCACAGCCTTGGCGGCGGCGCACACATCGCTGTTGCCCATGATGTAGGCAGTCTGACCCTTGAGGGAGGCAGAGATATCCGGCAGACCGGCAGAGGCGATAGCCTTGGCCATGAAGGTGTTCTTGGCCACTTCGCACTTGGCACCGGCAGCGGCCAGAGCGGCACGCAGCTCGGTGAACTCCGGCACCGTCACGCCAGTGTAGTCGAACACCAGCACGAAGGGAGAAGCGTTAACCTTGGCCACGAGGCTATCGATGATAACGCCCTTGTGAGGATTGAGTTTCTTTTCGTTGCTCATAATAGTTCTTGTGGTTCAGATTAGTTCTTGGAGTACTCCACGGGGCTGATGGACAGACCGGGATTCATGGAGCTGGACATGGTCACACCGGCGATGTAAGCACCCTTGGCACCAGAGGGGCGGGCCTTGACAACGGCGGAGATGAATGCACGGGCGTTCTCAACGAGCTTGTCGCTCTCGAAGGAAAGCTTACCCACAGCGGCGGAAATGTTGGCGTTCTTGTCAACCTTGAAGTCAACGCGACCAGCCTTCACCTCGCGAACAGCCTTGGCGGTGTCATCCGTCACAGTGCCGGTCTTCGGGTTGGGCATCAGGCCGCGCGGGCCGAGCACACGGGCAATCTTACGCACCTGGGCCATGGCGTCCGGGGTGGCGATTGCGCTGTCGAAATCAAGATAACCGTTCTGGATTTCCTTGATCAGGTCGTCCAGACCTACCTTCTCGGCACCGGCTTCCAGAGCAGCCTGAGCGGCTTCACCCTGAGCAAACACGATGACGCGAACATTCTTACCAGTACCATTGGGCAGGGCTACGGAGCCACGCACCATCTGGTCGGCCTTGCGGGGATCCACCGTCAGGTGGAAGGAAACGGTGACCGTGGGGTCGAACTTCGGAGCGGGGAAGCTCTTCATCAGTTCCACAGCCTCCTCGACAGCGTAGTTCTTGCTGGAATCAACAAGCTTGGCTGCCTCGTTGTAGCGCTTGGAGCGTTTAGTAGACATATTTATTTAGCAGTACGTTCGGGGTTAATATGGTTTTCCCTCCTGCGAAGGGGTTACATGCCTTCCACCTCGATACCCATCTGGCGAGCCTGACCAGCAATGATGCGGGCAGCGGCCTCGGGATTCGTGGTGTTGAAGTCGGGCATCTTGGTGTTGACAATTTCCATCAGCTTCTCCTTGGAGATCTTGGCAACCTTGGTCTTGTTCGGCTCGCCGGAGCCGGACTTGATACCAGCGGCCTTCTTGAGAAGAAGTGCTGCCGGGGGCTGCTTGGTGATGAAGTCGAAGGACTTGTCCTTGTATACGGTGATCACGACGGGGAGAACGTCACCGGCCTGCTTCTGAGTCTTTGCGTTGAACTCTTTGCAGAAGCCCATGATGTTAACACCGGCCTGACCAAGAGCAGGACCTACGGGCGGCGAGGGATTCGCGGCGCCGGCAGGAATCTGCAGCTTAATGATTTTAACTACTTCTTTTGCCATGGTTGTGTTATGTTGGGTTTGCCGCATTCACTGGCTTCCACCAGTCCCCTGCGGCGGGGAAACTTGTCTGTTCTCTTATAGAGTGGTATCAGATTTTACCTTTCTCGTCATCGGGCACCAGCTGCACATGGGCGTACGGCAGATCCAGCGGATTGGAACGGCCGAACATGGTCACGCCCACACGAAGGCGACCGTGCTCTGCGTCCACCATCTCCACAATACCGTGTTCGCCCTGGAAAGCACCTTCCAGAACCACCACTTCCTCGCCCACGTTAAAGGCAATCTTCGGGCGGGCTGCACCACTGCGGCGCTCAATCTCAGCCATCAGCTCCTGCACATCCTTCCGGGACATGGGAAGCGGCTCCTTGTTGCGCCCACAGGCGAAGCTGATGACACCATCCACGGCCTGAATCTTGTACCAGGCTTCGTTGTTCAGGGAGCCATCCGGGCGACGCAGTGCAAAATTCAGATACACATAGCCAGGATACAGCTTGCGGTTCAAAATGTACTTCTTACCATTGCGCACGTCCTCCACCTTTTCCTTGGGTACCAGGGGGGCACTCTGCAGCAGGGCATTCATCTCCTCGTCCTCCTTAAACAGGCGGTTGAGGTTCTCCACCGTGCGGTCTTCCTTGTTGGAAAGCACATGCAGCACGTACCACTGGTCCTTTGCTTCAGGAATGGCGCGCACTGTGCCGGACTTACGATCGTAGGGGCGGGACATATAAGATGAAAATGGGAAAAATCTTATCAGGAAAGCAGCTCAATCGCGCGGGTTACTACCGCTGAGAGCACATAATCAAAGAATGCGACATAAGCGCCCAACAGCACCATGGCGATGAGCACTACTACTGTCGACCCGGACAGCTCACGGAATTTCTTGAACCCGGTAATCTTCGGGTCGCTCTCCCAGGGCCAGGAGCACTTTTTCAGCTCGCCCTTTACAGCAGAAATATATTGGGAAATTTTGCGGAACATGGTTTTCTTCGTGAGATGGGGGAGATTTTTTGAGAAAAAAAAAGAGGAAGGCTGGCAGGGTATGAGAGACTCGAACTCCCAACACGCGGTTTTGGAGACCGCTGCTCTACCAATTGAGCTAATACCCTATAACCTTGCTCTGTCGTGTTCCGGCTAAGCGGGGGAGATGGTCTTACGGCCATCTCCCCCGGCCGAGGTGCCGTTCTCTGGTGGAACGGTCACCCATTTTTAAGCTTTTGCCAAGGCAACTTAGGCCTTGATGCTGGCAACCTTACCGGCGCCAACGGTGCGACCACCTTCGCGGATAGCGAAACGCATACCCTCTTCCATGGCCACGGGAGTGATGAGCTCAACAGTGATGGTCACGTTGTCGCCAGGCATCACCATTTCGGTGCCCTCGGGCAGAGTCACGGAACCGGTCACGTCCGTCGTACGGAAGTAGAACTGCGGGCGGTAGTTGTTGAAGAACGGGGTGTGACGGCCGCCTTCTTCCTTGGTCAGCACGTAAACGGCTGCCTCGAAGTCGGTGTGGGGAGTCACGGAACCGGGCTTGGCGATCACCTGACCACGCACGATGTCTTCCTTCTTGATACCGCGGAGCAGCACGCCCACGTTATCACCAGCTTCACCCTTATCGAGGAGCTTGCGGAACATTTCGATGTCGGTCACGGAGGTCTTCACGGTGGGCTTGATACCCACGATTTCAACTTCCTCCATCTTGTTGATGATACCACGCTCGATACGACCGGTAGCCACAGTACCACGGCCGGAGATGGAGAACACGTCCTCCACGGGCATCAGGAAGGGCTTCTCAGTCGGACGCTCAGGAGTGGGGATGTAGGCATCCACAGCATCCATGAGGTCGAGAATCTTCTGAGTGTACTCAGCGTCACCCTCCAGAGCCTTCACGGCGGAACCCATCACGATGGGCAGGTCATCACCCGGGAAGTCGTAGGAGGAAAGAAGTTCGCGGATCTCCATCTCCACGAGCTCAGCGAGTTCGGGGTCAGCAAGGTCCATCTTGTTCATGAACACAACGATGTAGGGCACGCCCACCTGACGAGCAAGCAGGATGTGCTCGCGAGTCTGCGGCATGGGGCCGTCAGCAGCGGACACTACAAGGATAGCGCCGTCCATCTGAGCAGCACCAGTAATCATGTTCTTAACATAGTCAGCGTGACCGGGGCAGTCCACGTGTGCATAGTGGCGACTCTCGGTCTCGTACTCAACGTGAGCAGTAGAAATAGTAATACCGCGCTCACGTTCCTCGGGGGCGCCGTCAATCTGATCGTAAGCACGAGCTTCAGCCATACCGCGATCTGCAAGAACCTTGGTAATTGCAGCGGTGAGGGAAGTCTTGCCATGGTCAACGTGACCGATCGTACCCACGTTCACGTGGGGCTTGGTGCGCTGGAATGATTCTTTGGCCATAATTTTAATTTAAGTTAGAGCTGCTATTCTTGCAAGAAATCAAAAAGCTTCTGGCGGGATTTGAACCCGCGACCTCATCCTTACCAAGGATGCGCTCTACCACTGAGCTACAGAAGCGACTTGATTCCGGGCGTCCCACTCGGTGAGACGTGAAAGCGGGGTCATTTTACTCTTTCCCTCCCCGAAAGTCAATGATTTTTTCTAATTTTTTGAAAAAAATGGGCAAAATTCGTCAAATTTGGTCAAATTTTACCCATTTTGAGGTCAAAACACATGGAAAGATAGGTTGAATGTGCCGAAAGTTGGGTGCAGAATGGGGGTCTATGAAGAAATTCGCACTCAAAACCGCCGCCGTTCTGCTCGGGCTTGCGCCGCTTGCCCTGGCAGATGCCGCTACAGACACCGCCACCCCCGCCCCGGCAGCCGCCAATTGCTGCACCAAGGACGGCAGCTGCATGTCACCCTGCTCAAAGGATGACAAGGGTATTAAATGCGGTAAGCAGGAATGGCTCGATATCGAGACTGTCACCATCGAGGCAGCAAACGGCGACCCAATCGCCCAATACACAGTAGCTTACCTCACAGAAACGGACGGTGAGCCCACTGACGCCGACAAGGAAAAAGCCAGGGAATGGTACGCAAAATCAGCACCAGGCCTGGAAAAAGCAGCCGCAGAAGGCCACCCGTACGCATGCCTGGCGCTTGCGCACATGTACGCGCACGGAAAGGGTGTTACCAAAAACCCGGAGAAAGCAGCCGAATACATGAAGATGTATAAAGAGCTGTGCAGAAAGGATGCTACCTGCCCGGCAGAAAATAAATGCTGCCCCGGCACGCAGGCCCCTGCCGATAATTAACACCTGAGATACAATCGACCAAAAGCCTCCTGCAGAAGATGCGGGAGGCTTTTTTTTCATTCATAGAACACGCGGCGCAGGTACAAACCATCTGCCGGGGCGCAATAGCGCGTTTTCAGCCCGAGCGGATTCTGCAGCATATCCTGCAGGCCCTCAATTCCCAGGCGCCCGCGCGCCACCTGATGCGCGGTGCCTACCAGCAGGCGCACCATACGGTACATGAACCCGTTGCCACGCACGCGGATGCGCAGCAGTTCGCCCTCCTCTGCAAGAGTCGCGCTGTAGATATGGCGCATGTAAAAATCTGCCGGAGGCTCGGCAGGCTCCGTACCGCGATTAGCCGCAAAGCGGCGGAAATCATGCAAGCCCTCGTAAACACGCAAGGCATCTGCCAGGAGACCGGCATCAAACTCATGCGGCAGATGCCACACCCGCCCATGCTGAAAGGGGGATAATACCGCCGAGCGACAGATGAGGTACTCATACTCCTTCCCCGTGGCGTCAAAACGAGCGTGAAAGCCCTCTGCAACCTCCTGAGCGGCCATGATGCGTATACTTGCCGGCAGATGCGCATTAAGCGCCGCTATCCAGTTTGCAGGGGACATGCGGCACTCCTGCGGCACATCTGCATGGAAGCACTGTGCATACGCATGCACACCCGCATCTGTGCGCCCACTGGCCGAGATACGCAACGGTTGCTTCAGGATGCGCAGGAACGCCGCCTCTATTGTATCCTGAATCGACTCCCCTTCCCTCTGACTCTGCCAGCCGCAATACGACTGGCCATCGTACGCACATGTATACAGCAGGCGAGGCATAAAATCAATTATTCTACAAAACAAACACCGCAGCTCTCTCTTTCAGAGAACTGCGGCGGGCATCATCAAAACGTGATAATCAAGGTGAAAATTATCAGATATCGAGGTCGAGCCCCATATCATCCTCCATATCCCCCATGTCGTCATCGCCGAGGTCATCGGAGGCGCCTTCATCGTCAGCAGCGGCATCATCGGAAGCCTCATCCGTGGCTTCATCGTCGCCAGCAGCCTCCTCATCAGCAGCGGGTTCCTCATCGGCAGCAACGTCCTCCTCAGTATCAGCTGCGGGTTCTTCCTCCACATCAGCGGCGGCGGCATCCTCATCAGCCTCCTCTGCGGGCTCAGCCTCAGCCGGAGAGCTCGTATCGGGAGCAGCGGCGCGCTCTACCTCAACGGCAGCGGGAATAGCGGGCACATCTTCCTCAGATGCAAACTTGAAAGCGCCATGGTCAGAAGTGGATGCCACATAGGAGAGAGCAACGGCAAGCTTGGAAGAACCATAGTACTCCGGGAAAGCAGGCGGATTGTTGTTGCTTTCAGACTCGGCATTGTAAGTGTAAAGCTGGCCCTTGGTGAACTGGTCTGTGGTGGAAGCATCGGAAGCCACACCGGAACCCACGCCCACAGCGCACACAAGCGCAGTATCATCCACCTCGCCATCAGCCTCTACCACGGGCTTACTGGCCTGCACACGCCCCATCTCGCGCACAAGACGGCACACGGCATCAGCGTATGCATTAGCATCGCTGCCAGCCAGGGCATTGTTATCTGCGCTGAACACGCGGACCGAAGCGTTCTGGAAACGCTTGTTGAGCACCTCTACACGAGGGGCCACAGCCTCAGCGGTGGTATAGTCAGTAACCTTCTGCAGTTCAGCAGTCAGCTCTTCAGCCAGCTGGTGAGCTGTCTTTTCTTCCTTCTGGCAAGAAGTGAGCATACCGAAAGCCAGCAAGGCGCATGAGGGGAGGAGAAGAAAACGTTTCATGGAGGGAATAAGATAATCTACGTTCCAAAAATTAGCAGGATTTCCGTCGACTGTCAAGGTAAAGAATGGTGATTAGGGAAAAATTAGCATATTTTTCCAGTCGTGAGCAAGCGAACTGATGATTCAGCCCTGTGTCGGCATGGTATTCCAGCATAAGCTGCTAGTTTTCACTCTGCGGCTTCAGCAGGGCCTGGGTGTTTCATCTGCCGGGTTCGGGGAGAATATCTGCGTAGAATCCAGGGTCGGAACCTTCAATGACCGTGGCACCTACCGTGCGCGCATAAAATTCCTGCGGGCCCGTGCCGCCGATGACCGCATAAGCATACCCCATGGCGCGCATATGCTCCAGCGCCGTAACGAGCAAGGCCTTGCCTACCCCGCCCTGGCGCAGCTCCGGGTCCACCCCCATGGGGCCGATAAATCCACGGGCTGTGGCATCAAAACAGGCAAAACCAACAACACGCTTCTCCTGGGTGGCAATAATGCAGCCACAGGGCTGGTGCGCCATGGCTACCTGAAATTCGCTCACCCAGCGGGTACTGAAGGTGCGGGCAATCCACTCCTCCACCGCGTGCATCTCAAACGGGCGGCACGGACGCACCAGTACCCCCTGCTCTGCCAGCGCCGCCCGGAGCGGCTCACCCACCGGCAGCGCATACAATCTCACCAACATGTCAACCATTGCAATGTTGCCTTTCTATATCAGAAAAAAGAAATCCGCGGGGCATTCGGCCCCGCGGATTGAATACAAGCTTATTATTTATCGCCCTTCTTAGTGCCGGCCTTGGCATTGAAGTAATAGGCATCCACCTTGTCCACCAGGGGGTCAGCAGCGCCATTGGCAGCCGGATACATCGTCTTGATGTAGCGAGCCATGGCTGCAGCATCCCTGAAATCAGCGGGTGCAGGATTCCACTTGGTCTTGTCCATGGGGGGCGTCACCTTGGCGGCATATTCCTTAACGCCAGGCATAGCCCAGAGCAGCGCCAGAGCTCGGCTCAGTGCATCTGCCGGCACAGCCTTGTGTGAACCGTGCATGCTCATCACAGTCTGGCAGTAGAAATCCACCGCTGCACTGGCTGCACGCACCTTGTCCTCAGCGATTGTGCCCTGCAGCTGGTCGGCAGGCACCTGGGCAGCAGCAGCGCGGGCCAGCGCATAGCGCAGCCAGCCGTTTGCTTCACTGTCCATGTTGCGGCCATGCTTCTTCATGGCAGCCTCCACTGCCTCCTTGATGGGGGCAAAGGATTCCGGCTTGTCATCAATCATCCCCACCACGCGGGCGGCATCCATGCGAGCAGCATCTGCTGCATTCAGCGCAGAATCCTCTGCAAACGCACCGGAAAGGGACTTCACGGCGGCAATATCAAGCAGACGCACTGCACAAGTCACCTCATGCAGAGCGGCCATGGTGCTGGGAGAACCCGGCAGGCCGGCAAAGGCAGCGTACTTCTTCTTCACAGAGGCAAAGCCCTTGCGAGCAGCGGCAAAATCGCCGTCGTAGAACTCGCGCAGGGCATTAGCCATCTCAGGCGGGGTCTGGATGTAGAACATCTTGCATGCAGAGGCCTTGGCCTGCATAAGCTGGTCTGTACCTCTCTGCATGTAGAAGAATGAGCCATTGCCGTCTCCACGCTCCAGTTCCAGCAAGTCGGCCGCAGCACCAGGAAGTGCCACATAGGCATTGAGCTTGGGAGCCTGCTGCGCCGCAGCAAACTGTACGCAGGAGACCGCTGCCAGAGCGAATGCAATATTCTTGAATAATTTCATATCTCGAAACTGGTTTAATGATTACTTTTTCTTGCTGCTCTGGAGATTACGCTTGAACTCCTTATTAGCCTTGTCTTCCTTCATCACAGCAGGATCTGTGCCGTAATTGTGCACGGCGCTGACCACTTTGTTGAACTCGTCGCGTTCTTCGGGGGTAAGCTTGCCTTCCACACCACTGCGGCGAATCAGGTCCACGTACAACTGGCCGGTGTTCCAGGCCGTCCAGCGGTCAGAGTTCTGGAAGCCCTTCTGCAGGCGGTCACCCTGGGTCGGGTTATTGCGCTTCCAGAAGATTTCCATAATGGCCATACAGGCGCGTGCAGAGTAGCCCACCTTGCCCTTGAACTGGTTGAATAAGTTCATGTAGGCAAGCAGAGCGTTCTTGGAATCATTGGCCAGCGTATAGGCCTCACCCTGCATCAGCATCATATCCAGGCGGTC
This sequence comes from Akkermansia sp., assembly GCA_045132635.1. Classification (GTDB taxonomy): domain Bacteria; phylum Verrucomicrobiota; class Verrucomicrobiia; order Verrucomicrobiales; family Akkermansiaceae; genus Akkermansia. The sequence goes on along the minus strand of JBGUSR010000050.1, from coordinate 50,170 downwards.
GCGCTGGTTCTGACGGTTGCGCATGTACTTATTCGTGGTCTCAATGGCAGCCGTGGCATTACCCGTGCGCAGGTGCAGCTTGGTAAGGCCCACCAGAGCAGGACCAGCCACATTCAGATCCGGGTTGGTAGACACCTTGGTGTACAGCTCTGCAGCCCTGGTCTGCTTGGCAGCATCCTTGGAGTAGGCCAGCGTGTTTGCCAGGCCCAGCTCAGCATCAGCCACAAGGTCCTTCTTGCGTTCAATCACGGCGGAGTAGTATTCCTCAGCCATGCCGAGTTCTTCCGTACGGGCGGAGGGATCCGGGAACTTGCTCACGTACTTGACCAGGTAATCACCCACCTGCACACAGATGTAGTTGGTAAGGTCTGCAGCGCGGAAGGAGTTGGTCATGTTGCGGAACACCTCCTGAATCTGCCCTTCCATCTTTTCCTTGGCGGCCTTGTCATCCTTAAGCCCGATAAGCTCCTGGTTCATGGAGTTAATCTGAGCCATGCGGAAGATAGCGTTGGTGTACTTGTCTGCCGGGTCAACACCGGGGAAATTCGTGAAATGAGCAGTCTTCTCCTCCAGAGTGAGCGTCTTGTTCAGGTAGGTCTTGTTACCGTTCACATAGGTCTCCACATAGGTGTTGATGGTCTTTTCGAGCTCGGGGTCAGACTTTTCATTCTTGAACATGTAGGTTGCCTCACGGGCAATGGTATCCTGCGCACGCTTCAGTGCTGTCTCGAATTCCTCCTTGTTGGTTGCCATGGAGAGGTAGAGAGATACCATCGGCAGCACAAAGGGATCACCTTCTGCATCACCTTCCGTCCAGTAGCGCTCTGCATACTCGCGAGTGCGAGCCTGGGTTGCAGCCTCGCTCTCGCCTTCGGCCGGGAACTCGGGGGTATAGGTAGCCAGCCAGAACAGTGCGTTGGATGCCGTGGCGCGGCTCTGCTTGGTGCCCAGCTTAGTGGCTGCATCAGCAGCACGCTGCAGGCGCGGCAATGCAGAAGCCTTCACAGCCTCGTCTGCATTGTTCATCAGTACACCGGCAGCAAGCAGCTCAGCCGTGGGGTACAGGTCACTCGTCGGCCAGGAAGCGCAGATATGGTCGCAGTACTTCACAGCAGACTTCTGATCCTCCGCAGCGCTGGCATCATCAGCGGCAGCATTTGCACGCTTGATGTGCTGGTCAATGGCACCGTAGTACATCTTGTCAGCCAGCGGAGCCATCTCCAGGTCCGTGGTGGTGTACTTGGCGGCATATTCCTCGAACACCTTGATGGCGTCTGCACGCTTGCTGGGATCCTGGGCAGCCAGGCGGGCATAGGAATCCATCAGGAAGTAATACACGTAGTTATCGTAGTTAGCAGCTTCCTTAGGCTTGAGGGCATCCTTACCCTCCGCAGCCTTCATCTCTCCGCTGTCGATGAGCTCACGAGCCGTCTTGATGACATTCTCATAATCAGCCAGCTGGTAGTAAGCAGCCACTAGCATGTAGCGCCCCGTCAGGTACAGCTTATTGGTCTTATCCTCCTTGAAGCTTTCAATTACCTCCTGAGCACAGGTAGTCACATTCGCCCAGTCCTTCTCGTCCACGGTACGCTGCAGCTTCTGGAACACAAGAATCTTGGTCTGGTCGCCCATATCGGCGCCTTCCAGCATCTTCTCGTACTTCAGACCAGCTTCGTCATCACCCGTCATGCGGCACAGAGAACCCAGCTGCATAATCACCGTATTGCGCAGCTGACGCGGCTCTGCATCGCCCTTGGCGGGCAGCGCAAGCTTGCCGTAGCGGTCATACAGCACCTGGAAACCACCCTTGGCCAGGCGGTTGGAGCCCATATCCTTGGCGATGGTGGAGGAGGAAAGCACGGTGAAGCCGTCGAACTCCGTACCCTTTTCAGCAAGGCCCTTATAGCTGTTCAGCAGTTTCTTGCTGGTGGCGCCATTCAGGCGCACGCCGGTTCCCTTATCCACAAAAGGCTTCTTGTAGGCACCGAAAGACTTCACCTGGTCAGCCAGAGCCGTGCGGGCTACGGGCATATCCGTCACCAGACCAAACAGCACGTTGGCAGAGCGGGCAGCCTCCACAGCCTGGGCATCATTACCGGCGCGCAAGGCTTCTTCCATCACCTTGTATGCGCGCTGGCCCATGTTGTAGAACTTGTTGGAATTGCGGGCAGCGCGAGCAGGATCCAGATTATAGCTGGCGCGGCTGCTCTCAATCAACTTGTATACCCAACCCACGTTCTCCGGGTTGGAAATAGCCACGTTCACGATGGTGTTCAGGCCTTCCATGGCCATTTCATCCGGCACACTGCCCTTCACGGTGCGGCTCAGCTCAAGATACTCGGCGGCCTTCTTGAAATCCGGCTTAGCCTTCAGAATGTTGGCCTGCACCAGGATGAAGCAAATCTGGCCTTCCATCTTCAGCTTCTTTTCCATGGCACTCACCTTGCCGCTCTGCACCAGGCCGAGATACTTCTCGAAGCAGGCAATGGCATCCTCGAACTTGGCCTTGTCTCCATTGTCCTTACCGGCATCGCCCACACCCTGCTTGTAGCGGCAGTTGCCCATCTGGAACAGAGCATAGGTGAAATACGGCTCATAGGCTTCCGGCTGCCCCGGAATGCTTGCCTTTGCCTTGGCCAGCGTGGCGGGATCGCGCCACTTCGGCTCGTCCATAAATGCCTTGAACGCATTGTAGGCCTCATCATAGCGCCCGGCCTTGAAATAGGCAACTGCCTTTTCCCAGGCATAGAACGGCAGCACATAGGCGAACTGCTTAGCAGTTGCACCCTTGCCACCGAAGCGCTTAATCACCGCATCACAAAGAGAAACGGCTTCGTCTGTCTGCCCCTGCTGCGCAAGCTTCTTCACCTTGGTAAGGGACGACAGCGGGTCCTGAGCCTGACACACCATCGGCATAGAGAATGCCAGGGCGGCCATCACAGATACAGCTGTGGTATAAGTATTCATAAATTTATTCTTTGTTAAAAAATTCTAAGAGGTCAGGGACAAAGAAGGGGAGCACGCGGAATCAGAGTCCGACACGCTCCCCTCCTGAGCCCGGTTAAGGGGTTACTCCTGGGCAGCGGTATTCAGGCCCACGGTGTTGATACCAGCTTCGGAAAGAGCGGCCATCACGTCCACGATTCGCTGATGCGGCGTGGCCGAGGCACCCTCCACCATCACGATGGGGTTAGTATCAGCAGCCTTGGCTGCTTCTGCCAGGTTCTTGAGAGCTTCCACCAGCTCGCGCAGCTCACGCTCCTCGCGGTATTCAGGAGTGCGCGGGTCCAGGGTCGGGTTCATGGCGCCGCCCATGGGCATGTCACCATTCCAGTAGATAGCACCGCTGGCCTCCACCTTGATTCGACCGGGTTCCAGGGGCGGCGGGGTGCCGCTGCCAGAGCTGGAGCCAGGGAGAGAAACGCTCAGGCGCTTCTCACTCACCAGAGAGGTAGCCACGATGAAGTAAATCAGGAGCAGGAAGCAGGCGTCCATCATGGACGACATGTTCATCTCAGGATCTCCCTCTTCCTCCACCGCGCGTTGTTTGCGTCTTGCCATATTTACTAAACCTTTCTTCGTTAATTAACCCTTGGCAGGCAGCGTGCCAAACACAATATTGCTCAAGCCTGCAGCTGCAGCGCAACGAATGGCCGTGGCCGAACGCTCCCACGGAGCATCCTTGTCGCCACGCACATACAGTCGAATCTGGGCAGGATCCAGGTTCTTGGCCTTCCACATCTCAACCTGCTTGGTGATGAAATCGGTAAGATCCTGGGTCTGCTCAGCGCTGTAGCCAATAGTCTTGGCGCCGTCAGATACACTCCACACCACGCCGGGGCGATACATCTCGCCGAACTTGCTGGCGGTGCGGGCATCCATCTTCTCAGTATCGGGGAATACGTTGACCACCACGCAGCCGTTGGCGTCCTTCATTTCTGAGCAGGTCACCGCATTGGGCATCTTCACGCAGGGGTCCTTGGCCACCGTAATCTGAGAGGCATTCACCACGAAGAAAATAATCAGCAGGAAGCAGGCATCCATCATGGACGACATGTTCAGCTCAGCCTTCGTCTCCTCTTGCTCTCGTCTTTTCTTTGCCATATAAATAGACGGGGGTTTATGTTACACCGGCCCTGTGCTACTCGCGGGCATCAGGGCCGGCCCGGAAATCGGGAGGGATCAGGCCTCCTCCTCTTCTTCCTCCTCTTCCTCTTCGTACTCCTCCTCTTCCTCGGCGCCTTCATCATCGCCACCGAAGCCTTCGGGGATACGGGCAAGCATAGCCTCACCATTCAGCGTGTTGATGGCAGCATTCATCATGTCCTCAACAGCGTTGATGCACTCAGCCTCGCGGGCCTGGGCAATCTTCTTCTGGAAGTAGAAGGTGGGCAGAGCGATAAGGGAGATAATCAGACCCCAGAAGGTGGTAAGAAGTGCCACGGAGATGGAGCCTGCCAACGTGGTCGGGTCTGCCTGACCGGTTTCAGCCAGCACGGCGAAGGCTTCCACCATACCCTGAATCGTACCGAACAGACCGATGGTCGGAGCAGTGGAACCGGAAAGAGCTACCAGGTCAACAAAACGCATCAGTGCGGGGCGTTCGTTGGCGGTGAAGTCGGCCACAGCGTCAGACACAGCGTCCTTGCCCAGGTCCTCGGGGCGGTTTGCGTCCACGTTCGGCAGAGCGTAAGCAACCAGGCGGCCCAGGTAAGTGGGGCTTTCCGTGGCAAGCTTGATAGCGGACTGCACGCGGCACTCACCCATGAGGGCAACGAGCTCATCGCGAAGAGCTGCGGGGGCGAAGTGCTTTTTGTTCAGCTGCATGGCGCAGTATACCACCAGCATGATGGTGATGAAGAACAGAACCACAAGGGGAATCATGGTCCAGCCACCATCAATCACCCACTTCTGAAGCATGTTGGTCTGCTTGGCAGCAGCCTCAGCCTCTTCCTGGGCAAATACCATACCGGGAAGCGTAATCATTGCAGCAGTCAGGAGAGACAGCGCACGGACACTGATACGAGTAATCATGGATTTCATAGTTAAATTATGCAGAATTGACGCCTCTATTTAAGCATATTCTCTCCGCATAGCAAGAAAGAATTGCAAATTTTCTGTTTTTTCTTGAAAAAAAAGAGCTATTTTATCGTAGGGTTACGGCTTCATACCAGCCGCCTGATAAATTTTCGGAGCAAGCGCGGTATTCTCCCGCACGCCGGTGAAACGCTCAGCCCCCACACCAGCGGCAAATACCGGAACCGCCACGCCGCTGTGTCTGAAGGTGGTGAATTTCCCTGTTACCATGCCGGTTTTACGGTTAGCGTTGGTGATGCTCAAGCCACCGGTCTGGTGGTCAGCCGTCACCACCAGCAGCGTGTCCGGATGCTTCTTCATCCACTCCAGCACCACGCCCACAGCCTGGTCAAAATCCAGCGTTTCTTCAATCACGCCCTTCAGGTCCTTGGTGTGTGCCTCTATGTCGATTTTAGAACCCTCCACCATCAGGAAGAAACCATCCTTATCCGTCTCCAGCACGCGGAGCGCTTTCTCCACCTGGCGGGGCATCCAGTCCCCGCGCTTATCCGGCGACTCGCACTCACCCGGGGCCGCCAGCTCCAGCATGCGGGTATTCTTCTCCAGTTCAGCACGCTGTTCCTCCGTGAAATCAGCCGAGCCACCACCGGCCACCACATCAAACCCGGCATCCACCAGGGCAGCGGCAATCGCCGGGGTGTCTTTACGGCTCTTCACATGCGCATAAAATGCTGCAGGCGTAGCATCTGTAACAGATTTAGTCACCACAATACCCGTTGCCTTACCAGCCTTGCGCATGCGTGCCGCAAGGGATTCCACCGCGTGGCCCTCGGCATCCAGCCCAAGCTGCCCGTTGATAGCCTTGCACCCGCAGGCAATGGCCGTACCACCAGCCGCAGAATCGGTAATACCGTGAGAGGCAGAGGATGTAATCGAGAAGCCCGTCACAGGGAGCGAGGTCATATTCAGCTGGGAGCCATTGTAAAGCCAGGCTGCCCACACATGCTCAGAGCCCATACCATCACCAATCATCAGCACCACGTTGCGAGCCACCTTCTGACTGGCAGAAGTCGCGCACGCGCGCGCGTTATTAGTATTATCGGGCTGGGAAGCCCCCACAAGAGAACCGAGGCACAGCAGAGCTGTCAGAATCAGAGTCTTATTCATGGCAGGAAGTCTAGCACAATCTTCCTGCGTTCACAAGCAGAGTCTTCGGAAAATTAATGGCAGATTGCAGGCTGCGCATCATCGCGGCTCTTTGCAAACTTTCACCGTAGTACGCATATCGCGTCGGTCACACCAAAAAAAAACCGCCGGAGGCAAAACCGCCGGCGGTTCGGGATGAAAGGAAAAATGAAAATCTTTACTTGCAGGATGAGCCAAGCACTTTCACCGGCAGCTCAGCAACAGTACCGGGCTGCACGGGCTGCTCCTCGGGAACGAGGTTCTTGGGCATGGCACGAAGCTTGGGCATGGGCTGGGTCTGGCAGCAGCAGGAGCTGAGCGCAACGGCGCAGGCAACGGATACGATGAGAGTGGTGAGTTTCATATACGAAAATGGTTATGTGATTCCGATGAGTATTCAAGCAAATTTAGCCAGGATAGTCAACAAAAATTTTGAAGCACAGGCACATTTTGCGTTATAACGCGAGATTCTCAGCAGCATCATGATTAAACGCTTGAAAAACCAGGGGCCGCCTGATATAAAAATGCCGACATATGGCACGGCACAGCAAAGGCAAATTATTTTCCGCACACAGCAGAGGGGCAATGAATGCCCGGCTCCGCCGCATCTGCATTACGGGCAGTATCGTGCTTGTAAGCCTCATTATTCTGCTTTTTATCGGCTATTCCCAGTTAATAGCCTATCTTCAGGGAGATTCCTTCCGGAGCTACCTGACTGATAGCGCACGCAGGGTTCTCCGCGCATCCGATTTTGATATCAACAGCAATCTTTCCATCAATGGCAAACGCGTTTCCGTACAAGGCGCCACATTGAGCGGTGTAAACAAAATCCAGGAAGCCAGTGCCTCCCGCATCAGTGCGGAAATTGACCGCGCAGCCCTCCTCGGCCGCCGACTGCATATCAGCAAATTAAGCATGGAGGAAGCCAGCCTGGTTCTATCCTCTGGGGCAGATAAAGCCGGAGCCCGGCCTGGTACCTCCACAACAAAAGAGAAGACCAAAAAGAAGAATCCCCCCCGTAAGGCAGAAGCGACAGCCTCCAGCAAAGGCATCTTCTCTCTCAAGGAAATCCAGCTCAATTTATTTGAGTGCAAAGATACAGATTTAAGCATCAAGCACAACGACAGTCTCTACCAGCTGCTGGGAGCCAACGTGAGTGCCTCCCCTGCCCCGCGCATCGGCAGAAATGCCTGGCAACTCAATGCCGAAAATGCGCGCCTGCACACTCCGTTCCACTTCCTGCGCGACAGCAGCATCAAAACCACCACCATGGTGTATCATGATGACTCTGTGGATGTAACGGAATGCCGCATCATGCTCACCCCGGGTGAAATGCGCGTCAAAGCCCGCTATGATATCAAGCAGTCTCAGTGGGGCGTGGATATGCAGGTCAACAAGGGGAACCTGCACCGCCTGCTGAACGAGGACTGGAAGAAACGCGTTTCGGGCGATTTGTATGGCAGGCTGACCATGACAGGCCGCGGTGGCAGCACCGTCACCGGAACGGGTGCTTTCTCCCTGCAGAACGGTGTACTGGAGGGACTTCCCTTCCTCTCCCAGCTTCCCATCGGCAACACTTATCCCTACCGCAGCATTGAGCTTGAGAAGGCAGACTGCCAGCTGCTGTTCCCCTACGATTCTGCCACCATCAAGAATGCCTGGTTGATTGATAAAATCAACCTGAGCTCACGCGATGGTTCGATGCTGGTGCAGGGCCATGTCCTCATCGGCACCGACCGCAGCCTGGGCGGCACGCTCAACATTGGCTTGCCCCGCAACATCGTCCAGGCACTCCCCCTCCCGAAGGAGGACGTGGTAGATAAATTATTCACCAGCAAGGAGGATGATAGTGATTACCTCTGGGTAAAGCTGAATCTCAGCGGCACACTTGACAAGCCGAAGGAGGACCTCAGCATCCGCATTTCCACACTCGCTGGCGACAGCATTGTGAACAGTCTCAAGAATCTGCCCAAGGGCTCCGCAGCAGACCTGCTCAACATTCTGCTGCAGCAAAAGAGCGACGACAAACCTGCCGAAGACACCTCCGAAAGCACCGATACCACACCGGAATCCAACTCCACCATTCAGAATGCCGTCAAGGCCGCCGGCTCTCTGCTACAATCCCTTTTCTGATATGAACAGCCAGTATCCGTCCCAATACGTCGATTGCGTCTGCACCATCCGCGAGCGCTTTGCCCCCACCGCTTACCACGCCACCCTGCCCAACGGCAAGGAAACCGTAGCTTTTGTGCAGAGCAAGGAGGCCCACCTGCTGGAGGTCATTAAGCCCGGTGATAAGGTGAACGTCACCATCTGCCCGGCAGATTTCGAGCGTGCCCGCATCCGCAGCATGGCCTGAACTCACTGATTTTCATACATGAACCGTAAGCCTGAAGTACTTGCACCCGCTGGTAACTGGGACTGCGCCCGCGCTGCTGTCGCGAACGGGGCAGATGCCATCTACTTCGGGCTGGATCAGTTCAACGCCCGCATGAGGGCCGATAATTTCACGCGAGAGGATTTAAACGCCCTCATTCCCTTTCTGCACAGTCATGGCGTGCGTGGCTACGTCACCATGAATGTGCTTATCTTCCCCGCAGAATTCGAGCAGGCCGTGGCCTATCTGGATGCACTAGATGCCGCTGGGGTGGATGGTGTCATCGTGCAGGACATGGGGCTGGCTACCCTCATTTCCCAGCATCGCAAGGAAGGTCGCTGGAGCCTGGAGCTCCACATCTCCACCCAGATGACGGTGAGTAGTCCGGAAGCAGTGCGCCTTGTAGACGAGCTCTTTGACCCACAGCAGATTGTACTCTCCCGCGAACTCTCTCTGCGCGAGATTGAAGCCTGCGCCAAAGCCACCACCAAACCCATCGAGGTATTCTGCCACGGCGCCCTCTGCGTGGCTTACTCCGGCCAATGCCTCACCAGCGAAACGCTGGGCCAGCGCAGCGCCAACCGCGGCGAATGCGCCCAGGCCTGCCGCATGCCTTACAAGCTGGAGGTAGATGGCCGGCTCCGCGATCTTGGTGAGCGCCGCTACATATTCTCCCCGCAGGATTTATGCGCGCTGGACCGCGTGCCGCAGATGATTGCCGCCGGGGTACACAGCTTCAAGATTGAAGGCCGACTCAAGAGCCCGGAATACGTGGCCGCCACTACCCGCGCTTACCGCCACGCCATAGATGCCGCGCTGGCCGGTGTGCCGATGAAGGCGGAGCGCCGCTCCCGCGACCTGTACGCCATGCAGATGGCATTCTCCCGCGGTTTTTCCACCGGCTGGCTCGATGGCACCGACCACCCGCTGCTCACACACGGGCGCTTCGGCAAGAAGCGAGGTGCGCTTGCCGGCCGCATTGTCCGCAGCGGTGAGGGCTGGGTTGAGCTCGATTCTCTACCCGCCATGCCCATTTCCCCGGGCGATGGTTTTGTGATTGATGCCGGGCAGGACCGCAATGAGGAACAAGGCGGCCGCATATGGCGCGTTCAAGGCACCCGCCTCTTCTTCCACGGCAAGGCCAGCCGCATCGACTGGCGCTTTGTCCGCCCCGGCCAGCTGCTCTGGAAAACCGCAGACCCCGCCCTGGATAAATACCTGCACAACTCCTGGTGCAACTTCGAGCGCAAGGCTGCCTCTACCCCCGGCCAGGCTCTCGATATCCATTTTGATGGCCGCATCGGCTCCCAGCTCACCGCCACCTGTCGTGGCATCACCGTAGGCAGCGGACAGCCGCTGGAGCCAGCAGAGAAGCGTCCGCTCACCCCGGAAAGCATCGAAGCTCAGTTCTCCCGCCTGGGCGGAACCGGATTTTCCTTAGGCAAATGTACTTACACCTTGGAAGAAGGTTTAATTCTCCCCGTATCAATTCTTAACAAAATGCGCCGCGAGCTGGTGGAGCAACTTCCGCAAGGCCATCCGGGCAGCCGCCAGACTGTCACCTGGCAGGGGTGGAGCACCCCTTTCCCACCCCTCCGCGCAGCCCGTGGATACCACCTTTCCGTCCTGTGCCGCGAGGTAGAGCAGGCCTACGCCGCAGCCGCCTCAGGCATAGAGCGCATCTATCTGGATTTCAAGGATATCCGCCAATACGAAGAGGTGTCTAAAGATATTAAATCTAAACACCCAGATATTAAAATCTGGATAGCCACCATGCGCATCATGAAGCCGCACGAAGCGGGCTATTTCAAGTATATCACCGCTGCCGGGCCAGATGGCGTGCTGGTGCGCAACCTGGGGGCAGCTCACTGGTTCCGCCTGAAGGGAGTTCCCGTGGCGGGCGATTTCTCGCTGAACACGGCCAATCCGGAAAGCGTGGCCCTGTGGAAGCAATTCGGCATGCAGCACAGCACCGTTTCCTATGATTTGAACGCCACCCAGCTGGCCGATTTGCTTTCCAGCGGCTGCGGCGGGGAGCTGGAGCTCACCCTGCACCAGCATATCCCCATGTTCCACACAGAGCATTGCGTGTTCTGCACCTTCCTGAGCCAGGGGCACAGCTTCAAGGACTGCGGCCAGCCCTGCGACCACCACAAGGTACGCATCATGGACCGCACCCACGCCATGCACTACCTGCGCAGCGATGAAGGATGCCGCAACACCATGTTCAACGGCCAGGCGCAATCCGCCGCGCGCTACGCAGAGTCACTCTGCCGCTGCGGACTGAACCAATTCCGCATTGAGCTGCTGGACGAATCCGCCGAGAAGACCACAGAGCTCATCACAAGCTACCGCGCACTGCTACAGGGCCGCCTGAAACCGGAAAAACTCATGCAGCAGCTCAATCTGCTCGACCGCATCGGCGTGACTGAGATGAAATAAAACACCCCGGTGTACACCCGGGGTGCGATAGCTGGCCTGAAGCCTGTTATTTTGTGCTCGACGGCTTTTTCTTGAGCGGCACAGCATGGAACGGCTGCGGGGCTGTTCCAGAGAAGCGCGGATTCATGCTGGCAATATTCTCATTGCGGATTTCAAAGGTAAACTCACCGCCCTGGGCCGTGTCTGTAGCATCCAGAATATGGTCGAACACACACACGGGCTTGTTCCCCGGCGTTTCAGGCATCACAAAGAGGCCGATGGCCATGGTGGCGTGGGGCAGTTTCTCATTCGTCTTAATGGTGTAGCTGATGGTGTTGCGGCCGCGCTTCAGACCGCCGGAAATCACATCGGCCCGGCGTTCGTCCTCGAACTGGTGCACAGAAACGCCGTTAATGCGCATATCAATGCTGCGCCCGGGAGCATCCACAAAAACCTTACCTATCAGCTGAGGCCGCCCGCAGGGCGCAGGCACAGCCGGCGCAGCACCATACGGGTGAAAGCCATCCTGCTCCATCAGCACGCTCAAATCGCCCTTATGCAGGCGTTCCTTCACCTGCGGCACACTATCCAGGTTGAACAAGCGGCTCTGGTCGAACTTCCATTTACCATCCTCATAAACAAAAAGCAGCACAAAAGCATTCTCTGCCACCTTTCCCTCACCCAGTTTCACATTCCCCACATAAGTGGAGGCCAGGGTTCGGGTACCACAGCCGGTAAGAGAGCCAATGTAGACAAATTTATCCAGGCTGGGCGGATCCGGCTGGTCATGAAAGAAATCATGCGGGAAATTCCCCTTCTGGGAAACGATGAGATTCCGCACCTTCATCTGGCGGGCCTTCGTGGTAACAGAACGCCAGGCCGTCTCATCCTTGCGCACCATGCCGATACGCCAGGTGCTGTACACACGCTCTGCCGTAGCGCGGGCTGCCTTCTGGTCCGGGAAACCGAAACCAGCCTTAGCAGCAGGGGCCGCCTGCACCGGCAACACAGCGGCCAGTGAAGCCACCAGAACGCCAATCACGAAAAAAACTGTTCTCATCACAGATTAGAACCTACAACAAGCTTGCATTCCTGACAAGAAAATAGCATACTCTGCTTCGTATTATGACGTCATTTTCACGCAACGCCAGAAGCGAAGGAGAAGCCCGCTACCGCAAGATGCTGGAGCAGGCTCCCTCTTTCATCTGGAAGCGCTTTGCAGATGGCGTTTCGCTGCGCGTGCACATGTTTGCCCCTGCCGGGCACAAGGCAGAGGCCTTTGCCCCGGCGGTCATGTTCTTCTGCGGGGGAATGTGGTCGCTGGAATACAGCACCGAATTCGTTTCCTGGGCCATGCACCTGGCGCACCGCGGCATTGTCTGCCTGCTCCCGGAGTTCCGCACCCACGCCCGCTACAACGTAAGCGCCCAGGACATCATCACCGATGGGCTGGATGCCTGGAAATGGCTGCACCACAACGCCGGTGGCCTGGGGATTGATGAATCCCGCATCACTGTAGCCGGGGCAGATGCCGGCGGCCTTATGGCGCTCAACTGCGCCATGCAGCCCATGATTCACGAGAAGAAATGGTGGCAATTCAAGAAGGAGGACATTCTCCCGCTGCAACCGGCCAGCGTGGCCATTTTCCGCGGCGTGGTAGATACAGATGCCCCGGAGGCCCGCCAGCTGAATATTCCGGCCGAGGTGCAGAACCCGGACAGCGTGAACCCCTGTGCCCTGCTCCGCCGCAAGCTGCCGGCCTTGTTCTGCGCGCACGGCATGCTGGATCCCCTGCTCGATTTTGAAATGCGCCAGTGGTTCTGCGATGAATGGGAACGCCTCGGGAACAAGGTGGAGCTCATCCTCTCCCCCACGGCAGACCACACCATTGCCCAGTTCGATGTAAACCCGGCCACTTTTGAGCAGCTCCTCCTCGGCTGGGAGGATTTCATGGTGCGCGAGGCTATCTGGCCCGAGCCTGAGGTGGAAACGGACGCACTGATGGTTTAACCCACTACCGTACCCAGCACATCGCCCATGCGGGCAAAGGTCTCTGTGCAATCAGCCGTATTCTGCAGAATATCGTCTGCCAACTTCACACGCCCCGGTTCAAAGAAGGTCATGACCGTGGAACCGCCGAAGCCGAAATAGCCGTGTTCTGCGCCCTTCTCCACCGCCTTGCCGGGCTCGTAAGTCTGATAAATGGCTCCCACGCCCGTGGCTCCCACGGCCAGGCAGAGCACATCACCCACCTCCTCGGTGTGCAGCACTGTCAGCTCTCGTTTATTCGTCCACAACCAGGCCAGATTATGCCGCAGGCAATAGGGCGACACGCTGGCCAGCGGCCCCGGAATACGCACGGCGGCCTCCGGCACACCTGCCACCGGGAAATGAAAACGGTGATAATCCACCGGGCACAAGCGGGACAACACCACCGTGCCGCGGGCATACTTCTCTGCCAGCTCTGCATTACCCAGCAGCGCCGGCAAATCAAAGCGCTGGTTCTTCACAAAGGCGCTGGTCATCTGCGAGGCATCCTGCCAGCCACTGTGGCGCGCATCGGCAGGCAAAGCCACCTGCCCCGCCCCGCAGAGCGGGCGAGCCCCCTCTGCCAGCTTGCGGTAAAAGAAATCATTGAAACTGGAGTACTGGTCCACCGGACGCTCATAATCAGCCATGTTGATGTTATACTCCTCCACAAAGGCACGCAGTTTCTCCGGGCTGCCACTGCTACGAGTATCCTTCATCCATCCCATCAGGCGGGAGAAGAAAGCACGCTTAATCAACAGATGAAGGCTGAGCTTACCCAGCGGGGTGCCATAGACCCACCGCAAGGCGGATTCCCCCAGCACCTTCTCCTGCTCCATCTGCCCAGTGTAGCGATTATAGAACGTTATACCCTGCGTTTCCATACGAACCCACTATACCACAGCCTCCTGCCTAACACAAGCTCGGATTTCCGCGCAACAGCGAAGGGAACCATGGACACCATGGTTCCCTGCTGCAATCTATCCACCGGGCACACCGCTGAATCAGGGCATGGGCGTATTGAACATATCGCTCATATCGTTAAAACCCAGCGGGCCGCGGGGCTTGGATGTGCGAGACGGGGAAGCAGCGTACGATGTCTCTTCCGCATCGTCATTTTCGTCATCAAACATGCTGCGCACGCGCTCAGAAAGCACAGCCTCGGCGGCCACTACTTCCCGCTTCGGGAACACATTGATGTTGCGAGCAGGGCGGGCAGCCGTCTGCGTGTGGTCTGCCATCATGCGCTCCAGCTCATCATCATCATCAAACAGAGCATCCACGCGCTCCTGCAAATCTGCCGGGCCCGGGGCCACGAATCCCATATCCAGATTAAATTCGCTCTGGCGCTCCGGCTTTACCACAGGGGCAGGTGCGGGGGCAGGCGCTGGAGCTGCAACGGGAAGCGGCTCTGGAAGAGGCTCCCAGCTCGGCAGGGACTCAGACTCCGGCTTCGGGCGTGACACCGCAACCGGCGCAGGCACCGGCATTTCCGGGGCAAAGTCATCATCCGGCTCCAGAAGCGGGGCACCGGACTCCTCTTCCTCAGCAAATTCTTCATCCATGGCAGGCTCTTCCTCAGCTGCAGCATAGGGCTCCACCTCTTCCTCGAACACCCCCTCCTCCTCATCGGCGGGAAGCTCCTCTGCGGGCTCCTCCGGGGCAGATTCCGGCGTCTCCACCGCTGCAACTGCGGCCGGCTCCCCGGCGGCGGCATCATTTTCAGCCTCTGCCATAATGGCAGCCTGCATCTCCCGGTAATCCACAGAGGCGATAAGGCTCACGCGCATCTCCTCACCCAGGCGAGGCTTCACGGCAGCACCAAAGAAGATATTAACATCATCACCAGCCAGGCCATCACGAACAGTTTCCATGGCTACGCGCAATTCGGTCAGAGACATATTGCTGCCACCGGCCACATGCACAATGACGGTGCGGGCATGCTTCAGGGCACCATGGTATGCCACCAGCGGAGACTCCAGCGCGGCACGGGCAGCATCCTCCGCACGCTTGGGGCCATACCCCTTGCCAGCACCATAGATGCAGCGGGAATCGTTATTATCAAGAGCCGTCACCAGTTCATCCAGACCAATATTGATGATACCGGGAGAATTCGCCAGCAGCGGCACAGAGGCCGTGGCCTGGGACAACAGAGCATTCGCTTCCTCGAACACAGCCTGTGCACCCGTGCGGCTGCGGAACAAATCCTCCATGTAGTCATTCTCAAAGCAGAATACAATATCCGAAATGCTGGCAATTTCCTCCAGCGCTGTATCGGCCTGCCGACGGCGGCGGGCCCCTTCGAAACCAAAGGGCATCACCACCACCGATACCAGGAAAATACCGGCTTCCCTCGCCTTGCGGGCCAGCACAGGAGCCACGCCAGACCCCGTGCCGCCACCAAGCCCCACCACCATGACCAGCAGGCGGGAATCGCGCAGCAACTCATCTACCTGGCTGCCGCTCTCCTCTATGGCCATACGAGCCACCTCGGGGTCGCCACCGGAGCCCAGACCATGATTCAGCCCGGCACCCAGCTGCACGAACTCCACGTTGCCGCATTCGCGCCCCAGGCGCTCATCCAGAGACATGATGCAAAGCCGCACATTTTCAGCGCTGGAGCCGCTGAAACGCTGCAATATACTGGCACCAGCACCGCCAAGACCGACGATGACTATGCCATCTTCTTTACGAGAAGTGGTTTGATAGGGAAGCATGATAGCTGATAGGTTAAAAAAGCAATTCAGCGCCCGATACCGAGGAACTTCAGGAACCGGGACCAGGAGCCCCCGCGGCGCGGGTTAAGCGCATCATCATCGAAGCGCTGGGCATAGCGGATAAGGCCGATAGCCGTGCAATAACGCGGGTCGGCCAGGTAGGAATGGTTGTGACCAGGGGGAAGCGGAGCAGGCTGATGCACCGGCATGCCGCCGAAAATATAACGGCAAAGGCCATCCAGACCGCGCATGAAACTCGTGCCACCGCTCAGGTAGATTCCCATGCCGGACTTGAGCATCTCGGACGGGATGCGGTCGCGCACCTGCAGCAGCATCGTAGCCAGGCTGTGGCGGATAATGCGGTTGAGCTGGCCACGCTCAATGGATACATCGTGCATGCCGAGGTCGCTCTTGTACTGAGCCAGGGAGTGGTCCTTGATATCACCGAAGGCGTTACCCTCCGTGCGCTTCAGCACCTCAGCAGCAGTAAGGCTCACGCGCTGCTCAGTGAGGCGCACGATTTCCTGATTGATATTGTTGCCACCCATCGGGATGCAGCCGGAAGCCACCACGTCACCCCCCTTGTAGCAGATGAAATCTGTGGTGCCACCACCGATATCAATCAGCAGGGCGCCACTGTCCTTCTGCTGGCGGGTAAGCACCATCTGCGCCGTGGCAAGCGGCGCAAACACCAGGTCCTCCACATCCAGCGGTACCTGGCGCACACAAAGCAGAGAGTTCTGCAGGCGCGTCTTGATGCCGTGCATGATGTGGCAGTTCACATCCAGCGTGCGGCCAGTCAGACCTGCCGGGTGGCGGGTCGGCTCACCGCCGTCGATGGAAAAGCCACCCAGTTCGCGGTTCACACAGAAACGGTCAGGAGAGAGCTCCAGCTTCTCGGCCTTCTCCTTGGCGGCATCGGCATGATCATCCTCGATAATATCCTCATCATCGCGCAGACGGAATGTGCCCACATTCGTCTCGCCCACAATGTGTTCACCCGTCACGGAGAGATAGACGCTGATGATATCCACATCCGCATGGTCCTGGGCCAGCTGCCAGGCATCGCACACACACTGACGGGCCATGGAGGGCTCCACAATTTCACCCTTGCGCACACCGGCGCTCTTTGTCTCGCCAATACCGATGATAGTGGCAGTGGCATCAGGGCGAATCTCACCGACCACCATGCATGTCTTGGTGGTACCAATTTCCAAGCCTACGAGGATTTTGGATTGAGCCATATAAGAAAAGGAAAAGTTTCAGAAATTTCAGATTACAGACTTGCTCCGGCGAGTATAACACACCAGCCACCCATATGCGCGAGAAATACGCGTCATATTTACTGCTCGCTCAGCACCCGGGTACACGTCTCCGGGGCAGGCATCACCTCCGGACGAAGCGTCACAAAATCCTTAGAATACCTCTCTGACGGCACAAAGAGGAAACCAGGCTTACTGGAACGCACCTCATACGACTCCGCCCGGAACAAAGGCAGCACCTGGTTTGTGCTGGGATCATACCCCTTCTGGCCGGTGTATTTCCCCTTCACTACGTACTCCACATTCTGGTCACGACCAAACGTAGCGTCCGGCAGCGGGTCCTCCGGGCCGCGGTCCGGCGTATGCACCACAGATTCATCCATCATCACCAGCTTCGCCGTGCGCCAGCTCTGCCCCGGCTCACGCAGGTACCCCCAGAATCGACACAAGGGAATATAATATCGACGCCCCACAAAATATTCACCCTGTTCCTCCTTGGCAATAGCAGCCTCACGCTCCGCAAGTGCTTCACAATCGGTCAGCAAAGTATTACACTGACTCAGCACTGCACAAACCGACAAAGCTATGATGATTTTCTTGTTCATGAACTCATCTGTTCTACCGCATAGCGCCAGCCGGGTCAAGCCTAATCTACACGCAAATAAAATCACCCATCACCACCCGCCAATCCCTGTCATTACGCCATTATTTACTTGACTCACCACACCCCCGTCTCTATACTCCGCGTGGGTGCGTTATAGCGAAATTAACGCAGCAGCCCCATGACTTCCCGGGGCAAAATCGGTTCATTCCCCTGAAAAGGAGGACCGCCCGGGCGGAAAGAAAGGCACGCACCGTATCACCCCCCCATACCAGATAACATTTTCATTTATGCAAATTTTTAAGAAAATCGCCCGTCTTTTCTCGTACGATATCGGGATTGACCTGGGCACAGCCAACACCCTGGTCTACATTAAGGACCAAGGCGTTGTGCTGCGCGAGCCTTCCGTTGTTGCCATGAAGGGCGACAAGGTGAAGGCCGTGGGCGAGGAAGCCAAGCGCATGGTGGGGCGTACCCCCGGCAGCGTGGTGGCTATCCGCCCGCTCAAGGAAGGCGTTATCGCCGACTTCGAGGTGGCGCACAACATGCTGCGCTACTTTATCAAACGCGCCTGCCAGGGCCGCAGTCTCCGCGGGCCGCGTATCCTTATCGCACACCCTTCCGGTATTACCGAAGTGGAGCGCCACGCCATCGAAGAATCCGCCTATGAGGCAGGCGCCATCAGGGTTCAGCTCATTGAGGAGCCCATGGCAGCAGCCATCGGCGTGGGTCTTCCGGTAACAGAACCCGTTGGCAGCATGATTGTTGACATCGGCGGCGGCACCACAGAAGTAGCCATCATTTCCCTGTCCGGCATCGTCTACAGCCAATCCGAAAAGTGCGGCGGCGATGCTCTGGACGAAACCATCACCCGCCACATGCTGGCCGCCCACAACCTGTTGGTCGGCCCCCGTACGGCGGAGGATATCAAAATCCGCGTAGGCTCTGCCCACCCGCTGCAGCAGGAGCTGCAGATGGAGGTAAAGGGCCGCGACCGCGGAACCGGTCTGCCCAAGACCGTAACCGTGCGCTCCGAAGAAATTCGCGAAGCGCTGCAGGATAAGCTCGATATCATCGTGAGCGCTATCCGCCAGACCCTGGATCACTGCCCGCCCGAGCTGGCAAGTGACCTGTATGACCGCGGTATCACCGTGGCCGGCGGCGGCGCATTGCTGCGTGGGCTCAGTGACCTGTTGCACGAGCAGACAGGGCTGCCCATCATGATTTCTGAAGACCCGCTGAGCGCTGTGGCAGAAGGCACAGGCAAGTATCTTCAGGAGAACGATGATGTGTTTGAAGAGGAGTAAGCCCGACCGCTGACAAAGACAACGGCCCCGCTGCACCTCCTGCGTTTCTTCCCCACCCCGGCCCGGCACCGCACCACTTGCGGGGCCGCTGCACGGCTTGGTAAGAAACAAGGAGACCAGCACTCTCTCCCCCATCTAAATCAGGTGAAAACTCCAACCTCAACCTAAAACTTTGTCTTTTATTTCCAAAATGATTAACACTGTTAAACACTTCCTCGGGTTCGGCCAGTGCAACCCGAGGGAGGGCACCACTATCGTCATCAACTCAGAAAAACTGGAGCGCCGCGTAGCCTTGCTTGAGGACGGCGTGCTGGAGGAATACAGCATTGAGCGTGAAGGCGAAGACAACATTGTGGGCGGCATCTTCAAGGGCCGCGTCAAGAACATCGAACCCGGCCTCAAGGCCATGTTCGTCGATATCGGCTACGAGAAGAATGCCTTCCTGCACTTCTGGGATGCCCTGCCCCTGGCTCTGGACTCCTCACTGGAGGAAATTCAGCGCGAAGGCCGTCCCCGCAAGAAGCAGAAGAAGATTACCAGCAAGGATATCCCGGATATCTACCCCATCGGTTCCGAGATTATGGTGCAGGTAACCAAGGGACCCATCTCTTCCAAGGGCCCGCGCGTGACCACCAACATCTCCCTGGCAGGCCGCTATATCGTGCTGATGCCCTTCACGGACCAGTTCGGTATTTCCCGCAAGATTGATGACCCGAAGGAACGCCAGCGCCTGCGCCAGATTGTACAGAAGCTCAACGTGCCGGAAGGCATGGGCATCATCATGCGTACGGTGGCTCAGGGCCAGCGCTTCCGCCATTTCGTGCGCGACCTCGCCATGCTGCTGACCCAGTGGCGCGAGGTGGAAGAGAAATTTGCTACCAACCCTGCCCCCATGTGCGTTTACCGCGAACCGGACCTCATTGAGCGCACCGCCCGCGACTTCCTGACGGACAATGTGGACAACATTGTGTGCGACAACCTGGAGACAACCCAGCGCATGCAGGAGATTGCCGGCAAGATTTCCCGCCGCTCCAAGCGCCACATTCAGTACCACCAGTACCGCCAGCCGATTTTCGAGGAACTGGGCATCGAGAAGCAGATTAACGAGGCCTTCCAGCGCCAGGTGCTGCTGCCCTGCGGCGGTTATCTGGTTATCGACGAAACGGAAGCCCTCATCGCCATCGATATCAACACCGGCCGAAACAAGGGCAACAAGGACCTGGATAAGACCATCCTGGAGACCAACCTGGAATCTGCACGCGAAATCGCACGCCAGCTGCGACTGCGCAATATCGGCGGTCTCGTGGTGGTAGACTTCATCGATATGCGCCACCGCAAGGACCAGATGGCCGTGTACAAGGCCATGAAGGACGCCCTGAAGCGCGACAAGGCAAAGACACAGGTGATGCAGATTACCCCGATTGGCCTCATGGAGATGACCCGCCAGCGCATCAACGAATCACTGCTGGACTACGTGAACGACCACTGCCCGTATTGCCACGGCCGCGGTCGCGTGAAGAGCGTGATGACCATGAGCGTGGAGATTCAGCGCCAGCTGAAGGCCACCATCATGCGCTACCGCGATAATGTGGGCGATATGATTGTGGTGGTGAACAGTGATGTGCTCAGCCGCTTCAAGAATGAGGATGCCAAGCTCCTCATGGAGCTGGAGCGCCAGTGCGCCGGCCGCCTCATCTTCCGCAGTGACCCCTCCATCCACCGCGAGGCATTTGCCATTCTGAACCCGGCGAACAACAACAAGCCGCTGTTCCAGATAAACATGTAAGTCTTTCACGGCGCGTTTCCACCACGGAAACGCGCCGTTTTTTCTTGATTTAGCTCTAGCTTTCCGTTAGTATACAGGTACTATGAACAGACTTGCAGGTAAAACCGCTATTGTGACCGGTGCCGGCCGCGGCATCGGCCAGGCCATTGCCCGCAGCTTTGCTGCTGAAGGCGCCAAGGTCATCCTCATCTCCCGTAACCCCGCCTCCTGCGGCAGCGCTGCAGAGGCCATCAACGCCGAGTTCCCGGAAAGCTGCAAAGCCTTCCCCTGCGATGTGGCCGATGCTGCCGCCATCGATACCTGCATCAAGGATATTCTGGCTGAGTACCCCGCCATTGATATTCTGGTGAACAACGCCGGCATCACCAAGGACGGTCTGCTCATGCGCATGAAGGAAAGCGACTGGGACGCCGTGCTCACCACCAATCTCAAGAGCGTATTCCTCTTTGTGAAGGCCCTGCAGCGCACCCTCATGAAGAGCCCCGCCGGCCGCATCATCAACATTTCCTCCATCGTGGGTCTCACCGGCAACGTAGGCCAGGCCAACTATTCCGCCTCCAAGGCAGGTGTCATCGGCTTCACCAAGTCCATGGCTCAGGAAATCGCCAGCCGCAAAGTCACGGTAAATGCCATCGCGCCCGGTTTCATCTCCACCGACATGACCGATGCCATTCCCGAGAAAGCCCGCGAGGCCCTGCTCTCCCGCATTCCGCTGGCCGATCTGGGCAAGCCGGAGGACATCGCCGCAGCAGCCACCTTCCTCGCTTCCGACGAAGCCCGCTACATCACCGGCCAGGTGCTCGTGGTCGACGGCGGCATGACGATGTAAGAATTTTCCCATATAATCCAGCCCGGAGATGCAGAATCTCCGGGCTTTTTTATTGACGCAGCAAAGCCAGACTGGTACACTCAGACCGCGCACATGAAAACAGGCCGATTAAAAGTGCTGCTGGGCTGTTATGCCTGTGACCCCGGTTATGGTTCAGAACCGGGCATGGGGTGGAATTTCGTCAGCAATATCGCCAAGCACCACGAGGTGCATGCCATTGTCGAGGAAGGCGAGTTCAAGGAAACACTTACCAAGTTTGCCGCTGAGCACCCGGAGAAGGTGCAGAATATCACCTTCCACTTCGTGCGCCGCACTCACCACGAAACACTCCGCAGGTTCTGGCCACCCAGTTATTACTGGTTCTACCGCTCTTGGCACCGCCGCGCCTACAAGCTGGCCAGAGAGCTGGATAAAAAAGAAAATTTCGATATCGTGCACCAGGTGACCATCTCCGGGTTCCGCGAGCCGGGTTTCCTGTGGAAACTGGGCAAACCCTTCATCTGGGGACCGCTGGGCGGCTTCACCGATACGCCCTGGTGCCTGCTGGACAGTCTCGGGCTGGGTGGCGCCCTGCATTTTGCTGTGCGCAACATACTGAACGGTATTCAAAAACGCTATGGACTCTCCTGCCGGGCAGCGGCTCGCCACTCTGCTGCCATACTCACCAGCACCACCAAGGCCGTAGAGGAAATCAAACGTTTCTGGGGACGCGAAGCCGTGCTCATGAATGAAGTAGGCCTGGAAACCGGCCACACCACCTATCAGCCCCAGGCGCACGAACCAGGCACCCCGCTCCGCATCTGCTGGGCTGGCGAACATATTCCCCGAAAAGCCCTTGATTTACTGCTGCATGCCCTGCCCCACTGCAAGGAGAAAATGGAGCTGCACGTGCTCAGCAAAGGCCCACGTATGGAGGCCTGGAAACAGCTTGCTCACAAGCTCGGGCTGGACGATGTGGTCACCTTCCATGGCTTTGTGGCGCGCGAGGAAGCGTTCCGCATCATGAGCAGCAGTCATGTATTCTGCATCACCAGCGTGCGCGAGGATACATCCACTGTGGTATTTGAGGCCTTCCGCTACGGGCTGCCCATCATCGCGCTCGACCACTGCGGCTTCTCCAGCGTCATCAATGAGACGTGCGGCATCAAGATTCCCATCAACTCCCACGCGCAGGTCATTGCAGATTACGCCAGGCACCTGGATTACCTTGCCACCCATGAGGAGGAGCGCAGCAGGCTCTCTGCCGGCGCCCAGGAGCGCTGCAAGCAGTACACCTGGGAGGCCAAGATGCAGGCGCTGAACACCCTGTATCAGGAAGCTGTTTCCAAATAATGAGCGCGACCGCCCGCGATGCCTTCTGGGATATTACCAAGGCTATCCTGATGTGGATGGTCATTCTGGGGCACACCATCCAGGCCGTAGCACAGGATTCTTTTTTCTCGCATCCGCTCTTTAAGGCTATCTACTTATTCCACATTCCTGTCTTCTTCTTCATCAGTGGTTACTTTGCATTGGGCAGTATCAGGAAAAGAGGGTGGAGGGGGCTCGGCAAAACCAGCCTGCGGCTCATGCTGCCCATCCTGAGCACGGGCACGCTCCAACTTATTCTTCTGCTTTGCAAGCAGCCAGTAGGCATCACCAGGGCGCTCAACTGCTACGTGTGCCTCTGGTTCCTGTGGAGCCTGCTTGAATGCCAGATATTCGGGCACCTGCTCATGACCCTGTCTCATCTGGTCTGGCGGGCTGTTACCCTGATTCTGCCCGTTGCCACCTGCATTCTGCTGCGGGAGTACATCCCCTACGCCGATTACATCAGCATCTCCTGGCCCTTCTATGTGCTCGGCATGTACGCCAGGCACAAGGGATTCTCCCGCACACAGATTAACGCCCGGTGGTTCTGGGCCATCATCCCATCAGTTGCAGTCTTTTTCCTGTACAGGGATAACTGGTATATCTACCTCGCCCCGCTCACTTTCTCTGCAGAGTCCTTGTTCATTGCCCTTTTCCGCATCGTTGCAGCCATTGCCAGCGGGGCGGTCTTCCTGGCTCTGGTACACCATTGCGCAGCCCTGAAATGCACAGCCAGATTCGGGCTGGCCTCACTGGGAATCTATGTGGTGCAGGCCGTCCTCTGCACAGTGGCAAACCGCCTCAGCTACCCACCTGTTTTCTCCCAGGTATGGGTCATTCTGCCACTTTCACTTCTTGTCTTCCTGCTTTCCTACTTTATCTACAGGGTAACACGGAAGCTTCCACTTGCAGGCATGATGCTGTACGGCGATTCAAGCAAGTAATTCAGGGCTCAGACGAGACAGTCCGCATGCCCCAGTGAGCCGTGGGGCATTGAATAGCCCGCTCCTCACGCGTTTCTCCCCCAGGCATGTAGATAGAATAGGAATGCGGTGCCTCGCAACGCGCATCTGCAATGCGCCTCAGCAGGTTATTGACCCGGTAGGCAACCCCGTGGCGGCCGGAAACATACCAGGGCAACGCCTTCATCTCATCATCCCACTCCCGCTGGGAGCGCTCCGTCCACGCCAGATTATCCCCGGTCACGGTAAACGAACTGGTAACAAGCCCCGGCTGCACGCAGAAACGAAGCTTGCTGTTCACTATATCCCGGTAAAACACCAGATCCGCCAGGGCGCGGTAGCGCGTATCGAAGCGGATTCCATGGCGGACAAAGGCATCTGCCCTGTGAAAACAGGAACAGGTGATAATCTCGCACACCGTCTGGCTGCGCCAGCGCGCCGGTTGCACCGGGCGGCGGTGGCAGATATAGCGGCTGTCCGCATCCACAATAACATAGGTACCCAGCACGATTTCTGCCCGCGCATGCGTCTCAAACGCCTCAGCAACGCCTTTCAGCGCTCTGGGCAGGTATTGCTCGTCGCTGTTCAGATGCGCCGTCACAGCGGCATCTGAGGGCATTTTCTCCCACGCGAGGTTAATGGCATCATACATCCCGGCATCCTTGGCACTTTCATAGGTGAACGTATAGCCGGAAATATCCTGATGCGCGCGTTGCCAGTCCGCCAGCCAGGCAGGGGTTCCATCGGCCGAGCCGCCATCCTGCACATGATGATGCACCTCCACCCCCTCCCCAGCCTGGTCTGCCACAGAGCGCACACAGCGCTGCAACCAGGAAAGGGCATTAAACGTAGGGGTAACGATGTAGAACTTCATACGCGTGGCACCAGTATACTTGTTTCCACACACATAAGCAAGATGAAAACCCGCCGGAGACTAATCTCCGGCGGGTTCCTAAGACGCTAATGGTACAAATGACCAGCTATCAGGCGAACACACCCACAGCCTCAGCGGCGCAGGCAATCATGTAGTCGCGGTTAAGCTTGGCAATGTTATCCACGGAAATACCCTTCGGGCAGGCGGCTTCGCACTCGTACTGGTTGGTGCAGTTACCGAAACCAAGGGCATCCATCTGGCGCACCATGGCAAGAACACGCTTATTCTTCTCCGGCTGGCCCTGGGGCAGCAGGTTCAGGTGAGCGGCCTTGGCAGAGGTGAAGAGCATGGCGGAGCTGTTCTTGCAGCTGGCCACGCAGGCACCGCAGCCCACGCATGCAGCGGCGTCGAAAGCGGCATCAGCCGTCTTCTTGCGCACCGGCATGTTGTTGGCGTTCGGGGCAGAACCCGTTCGGATGTCCACGAAACCACCGGCAGCGATGATGTTGTCCAGAGCGGTACGGTCCACCATGAGGTCGCGCAGCAGCGGGAATGCCTGGGCGCGGAAGGGTTCGATCCAGATGGTGTCACCATCCTTGAACTGGCGCATGTGCAGCTGGCAGGTGGTCACCTTCTTGCCGCCGTGCGGCACACCGTTGATGGTGAGGGAGCACATACCGCAGATACCTTCGCGGCAGTCGTGGTCGAACACGATGGGTTCCTTACCCTCGTGCACGAGCTCCTCGTTCACGATGTCAAGCATTTCAAGGAAAGAAGCCTCATCCGGGATGTTCTTAGCCTTGTAAGTTTCAATGCGGCCCTGAGCCTGAGCATTCTCCTGGCGCCAGACCTTGAGCGTAAGATTGAGATTAGCCATAATTATATAATCTTAAAAGGTTGGAATGAGGTTATCTTTACTTGTAGGAACGGATGGCCAGGTGCACGGTGTCGAAGGTAAGCGGCTCCTTGTGCAGAACCGGCAGTTCGTCCGTACCCTTGTATTCCCAGCAGGCAACGTAGGCGAAGTTCTCGTCGTCGCGCTTGGCTTCACCGTCGGCCAGCTGGTGCTCAAGACGGAAGTGAGCGCCGCAGGATTCCTCACGGTTAAGAGCGTCGTAGCACAGCACCTCAGCGAAGTCGAGGAATGCAGCCACACGCCAGGCCTTCTCGAGTTCCTGGTTCACACCTTCGGTGCTACCCACAACCTTCACGTTGGTCCAGAATTCCTCGCGGATGGCGGGAATCTTCTCGATGGCGTCCATGAGGGATTCCTTGGTACGGCCCATGCCTACGTCCTCCCACACAAGCTTACCGAGCTCGCGGTGGATTTCGTCGGGGCTCTTGGTGCCCTGCACGTCCATCATCTTCTTGATACGGGCCTTCACAGCGTCCTCAGCTTCCTTGAACTCGGGAGCGGCAGTGGTCACAGAGCCGGGCTTCTGAGTGGTC
This sequence comes from Akkermansia sp., assembly GCA_045132635.1. Classification (GTDB taxonomy): domain Bacteria; phylum Verrucomicrobiota; class Verrucomicrobiia; order Verrucomicrobiales; family Akkermansiaceae; genus Akkermansia. The sequence goes on along the minus strand of JBGUSR010000050.1, from coordinate 23,985 downwards.
AGGTAGGTCGGCAGCGTGGCAGAAATCACGAAGTAGCCGTCGGAGAGACCCTGCATGAGGGCGGAAGCACCCAGACGGTTGGCACCGTGGTCAGAGAAGTTAGCCTCACCGAGCACATGCAGACCGGGGATGGAGGACATCAGGTTGTAGTCCACCCACAGACCACCCATGGTGTAGTGAGAAGCGGGATAAATCATCATCGGCTGCTCGTGGGGGTCCACGTCGGTAATCTCCTCGTACATTTCGAAGAGGTTGCCGTACTGGCCGTCAATCCACTCCTTGCCCATGCGGTTGATGGCGTCCTTGAAGTCAAGGAACACGCCGCGGCCGGTGTTAGCCACACCACGCTCATCGTCGCAAGCCTCCTTGGCTGCACGGGAGGAAATATCACGCGGCGCCAGGTTACCGAAGGAGGGGTACTTGCGCTCCAGATAGTAGTCGCGATCACCCTCAGCCACATCGGAGGGCTTCATCTCGCCACGACGAATCTTGGCAGCCACCTCACGGCTCTTGGGCACCCAGATACGGCCGTCGTTACGCAGAGACTCGGACATGAGGGTCAGCTTGCTCTGGTAGTCGCCCTTCACGGGGATGCAGGTGGGGTGAATCTGGGTGAAGCAGGGGTTGGCAAAGTAGGCACCCTTCTTCCAGCAGGCGCAGGCAGCGCCCACGTTGCAGCCCATGGCGTTGGTGGAAAGGAAGAACACGCGGCCATAACCACCGGTAGCGAGCAGCACGGTATCACCGGCATAGCTCTTGATTTCGCCAGTCACCATATCGCGCACCACGATACCCTTGGCGTGGCCATCGACCACCACCAGATCCATCATTTCGGTACGGGGGTGCATCTGGATGTGCCCCTTGCCGATTTCCTTCTCCATGGCCTGGTAGGCACCCAGGAGCAGCTGCTGGCCGGTCTGGCCACGGCTGTAGAAAGTACGCTTGAGCTGGGAACCACCGAAGGAGCGGTTGTCGAGCAGACCACCGTATTCGCGACCGAAGGGAACGCCCTGGGCCACGCACTGGTTGATGATGTTGCAGGACACCTCAGCCAGACGATACACGTTGGCTTCACGGGCGCGGAAGTCGCCACCCTTCACGGTGTCGTAGAACAGACGGTACACGGAGTCACCGTCGTTCTGGTAGTTGTGAGCAGCGTTGATACCACCCTGAGCAGCGATGGAGTGAGCGCGGCGGGGGCTGTCCTGGTAGCAGAAGCAGTGCACATTGTAGCCCAGCTCAGCCAGCGTGGCAGCAGCAGCGCCACCAGCCAGACCGGAACCCACCACAAGCACCGTGTACTTACGGCGGTTGTTGGGGTTGATGAGCTTGGCTTCGCGCTTGTACTTGGTCCACTTCTCAGCAATGGGGCCATCCGGAATGCAGGAATCCGGCATGTAGTCGCTTACAGGAAACTTAATATCTTTCATAAGTGTCTATGAATGGGAAAGGGATTACTTGAGGATGCCGCAGAGAACGGCCACCGGGATGGAGATGAAAGCGCCGCAAACCACCAGGCCGAAGAGCACGGAAATGATGTTGTAGAGCGGGCGCACCTTGCGGGTGGAAAGGCCGAGCGTCTGGAACACAGACTGCAGACCATGGCGCACGTGCATGAAAAGGCAGCAGATAGCCACGATGTAGAACACAGAGCACCACACATTAGAGAAAGCGGCAACGATGTGGCCATAGCAATCTGCGGGGTCTCCGTTCACCGTGAGCTGCCACAGGTGGAACAGCAGGAAGCAGAAAATCATGATACCGGTCAGCACCATGGTACGGGAAGCGAGGGTAGCCTTGAGGGTACCTTCCTTCTGGTACTGAGTGCGGGCATTCACGTTCTCAATCTTCAGAGCCAGAGTGAGCACCACGTGGATGAGGAGCACTACGGCCAGGCCAAGGCGGATAGCCATGAGCAGCCAGGCGGGCATGGAGTGCAGACCTACGGCGTAGGCATTAATCCAGGAGGGCTCGCCATTGGCAGGATCACCACCGTAGATGGTCATGTTACCGGCCAGATGCCCCACGAGGAACAGGAGGAGACACGCACCAGTAAGGGCCACAAGAATCTTGCGACCGATAGAGGACGTGACGAACTTGCATGCTGTCGTGATAATATCGTTCATATGCGCAATAACGTCTTTGCGGCATTACTCTACCGCATCAGCCCCCAAAAAGCAAGCACCAATCAGCGCAGAATACCAAATTCTACTGCGGCAGCAGCAGCGCAAGCGCAAAAATTCCCAGCAGAATGGCAAATACGGCATCAATGGCTGTGGTATGGCGCAGGTAGAAATACCGCACCGGGCGCCACTGCAGCAGCGCACTCCACATCCCCCAGCCCAGCAGGCCGGAGCCGGTAAGCACCAGCACCAGCGCAGGGGCATACCAGGCATAGGAGCTGCCGAATTGCTCCAGCGGGCCAATAGCCAGTCCGCAGATAAAGAGCGTGCATTTCGGGTTCAGGATATTGCAGAGAAAGCCCTGGGCAAAGAGCGCAGACAGTTTCTCACGGGCCTGTGTTTCCAGCACCCCCTGCTCCACCTGCACCACGCGACGCGGAAAAATACGCCAGGCCAGGTAGAGCAACCACACGGCTGCCGCATACAGCACATACTGGCTCCAGGGCTGCGCCATCAGCCAGCCGCCTACCCAGGCCACCAGTGTAGCCTGAATCAGAAAGCCCGCCGAAATACCACTACCCACAGCACTGCCGGCACGGAATCCCTGCGCCAGCGCGGTGCGGAACACAAAAAACACATCCGGCCCGGGGCTCAGCTGCGATACCAGCAGCAGCACCCCCAGCAGCACAAGACTCAGGCACGCCTCCATCATAACTGCACTGCCGGCAGGGGCAGCACCACATTCGTCTGCATGGGCGATTTACGCTGCACCACGCGTTCCCCAAGCATAGAAGCCCCCTCGTATGCCGCGCGGAACATCTCCATCTTGGCATCCACATTATCTGCATGGTGCAGAATCAGCGCCTCCGGCACCTTCGGCAGCACCGGGGAACCATACTCCAGCAGACCGTGGTGAGAAGCCACCAGATGCAGCAAATGCAGGCGCACCTGCTCGGAGGCAGGCTGCAGCGGCTTCCATTCAGCCCGGCGCTCCGGGGTCATCAAATCCCGCCAGAGCTTATTGATAACTTCAAGCCCCACGGGGATATGCCCCAGCAATTCGCCGGCTTCTGAATACGGCATCTCCAGGCTGTGCTCCTCATAGTCATTTTCCACAATCTTGCCGCAATCATGCAGCAAGGCCCCCGCCAGTACCAAATCACGATTCAGGCGCTCCGGGTACACGCTGCAGAGCGCATCGGCCACACGCATTACGCTGGCAATATGCTCCACCAGGCCACCGCGGCGGGCATGGTGAAAATTGCGGGCTGCAGCCGCGCGGCGGAAGCGTTTCTCCTGCTGCTGCAGGAACAAACTGCACACCCCTGCCAGGCGCGGGTCTTTCATGCTGGCGACATAGGCACAGATAGCGTCCCAATCAGCCTGCTGGCGAGCCACCAGCTCCGGACTGCCGGTCAGCACCTGCTCTTCCTCCTCCGGAGACAGCGGGCGCAAGTAAGCATCCCCCAGCTCCATGCCATACTGGCTGAGCTGCCACTGCCCGGTCACCGCCACGGCAGAGGGCACCTCCAGCTGGTCAAAATCCAGATACCAGGGGGCCGTTTCCCAGATTTTAAACGAAATCGTGCCGGCAGCATCTGCCAGCACGATTTCAAGAAAAGGTTTGCCGGTCTTTGTGGTACGAGTGGTCTTCTGGGTCACCTGTGCCAGCAAAGTACCCTGCACCGTGGCATTTGCAGCCTCGGCATTCAACTCTGTAGTGCTACCGAACTGCATGGCCTTTTTTTCGGTTCCGGGTTCAGGCGGCGGGCTGTTCAGCCGGGGCGGCGTCCACAGCCGGCGTGGGAGCAGGCACAGGGCCTTCACCCTCAGCAGCGGGAGCGGGAGTCAGATTCTCCAGGTTCTCCACCGGGGCGGCAGGAGCCTCAGCAGCAGGAGTCTCTGCAGGAGCCGTCACAGGAGCCTCCACCTGCTTCACATTCAGGTCAGACTTCTCGTTCTGGAAGCGGGCATTCATAAGCACGGCCAGCACAAAGCAAAGCACCATGAACAGCGTACCGAACAGCACCGTACCCTTCTTGAGCACATTGGTGGTCTGGGCACCGAAAGCCTGGTCAGTCATCTGAGCACCGAATGCGGCACCAAGGCCTTCCTGCTTCGGGCGCTGCATGAGCACAACCAGCAGAAGCAGAGAGCAAACAATCAGAAGCAGAGCGAAAACAATGTAAATAGCGGCGTTAAGCATGGCGGGATTATATCTTAGTTATAAGGGTTTGTAAAGGAATCAGGCAATAATTTCGTTCAATTCATTGCAGATGACACGCTTGGGGGTGATAGGCTTATCATCCCAGGCAAAACTCATGATGATGATACGCTCCCCCTTACCGATAAGATGGGCGGCTGCACCATTCACAATAATCTGCCCCGTACCGGCAGGGCCAACCAGCACATAGGTTTCAAAACGGTTACCACTGGTTACCGATGCAACCAGCACCTTCTCCCCCGGCCACAAGCCGGCGGCTTCCACAAGATCCTGAGGAATCTCTATACTGCCCTCGTACTCCACATCGCCACGGGTCACCATGGCACGGTGAATCTTGGATTTAAGCTGACAAACTAGCATGACTATGAGTGCGGATGACCGCCAATCAAACTACTTTTTCCCTAAAAGGTCAAGCACAATCAGGGGAAACAGGGTATTTTTTATGACAAAAGCCGCGCGCAGACGGCACATGCGGGCTTACACCCGCGCGCAGAACAATACTGCCGCCCCCACAGCACCATCTGCAAATGCAGCTTTCCCCACACCTCCTGCGGAAAGCATTTCTTCAAATCTGCCTCTACGGCCTCCACCGTTTTTCCGCGTGAGAGCCCCCAGCGGCGGGCCAGGCGGAAGATATGTGTATCCACAGGGAACGCGGGGTATCCGAAGGCCTGATTCATCACCACACTGGCCGTTTTATGCCCCACACCGGGCAGCGACTCCAGCTCAGCAAAGGAACCCGGCACCTGCCCCTGGTATTTTTCCACCAGAATCCGCGCTGTTTCCACCAGGCGGCGGGCTTTCATTTCCGTGAGCCCACAGGTGGCAATAAGCGGCTGCACCTGCTGCCACTCCAGTGCCGCCATGCTGGCGGCATCCGGAGCAAGTTCAAATAACGCAGGGGTGACCAGGTTCACCCGTGCATCTGTGCAGCGGGCAGATAGCATGACCGCCACCAGCAGCGTAAAAGCATCCCGGTGGTGCAGCGGAACCTCCGGCTCGGGTATTCCCCGTTCCAGTTCCTCCAGCACAATGCGCGCACGCTCCGCCCGTCTCACAGTCTGCAGAAATCAACGGCGGTTCATATCACCCAGCGGGCCCAGCACAGCCTCACCCTCCTTGCGGGTGGTGTTGTTCCAGGGTTTCACCGCATCAGAGGAGCCCTTGGGCCCCACCACAGTACGATTACTCGGCGGCACCGGCGGCATAGCCGGCTGGCAGGCGGTCATCAGCACCGCGGCAAGCGGCGCAAGCATGAGTAACTTCTTCATTTTTGTTTTATTGAATAACATGTTAAGAAAAGACGCCTGCCCATTCCCGGGCAGGCGTCAGAAATATTAGCTTTACCTGCCGGCAACATCAGTTGCCCACCGGCTTCACGCGGAATACGCGGTCACCCACCTCCGGGCGCACACCCGGCGTAAGCTGCTTGGGGTCATACTCGGCCACCACCATACCCTTGGTAATGGAGGTAATGCGCAGCGGAGCCACCACCGAGTCACCACGCTTCACCAGAAGCGGAGTAGCATCACCTGCCACCATGCCGCTATCCGGGCCCACACTGAACACAACGAACTTCCAGCGGGCATCCACTGCCAGCAGCGGGTATTCATCATCGTTCTTGGAGTAGTCGCTGAAGAACTTGTCATTGATGGCAGTCAGACGATTCAACTCCACCTTCTCCTTGGCCAGCTTCTCCGTAGCAGCGGTGCGGGCAGCCTGCCAGTCAGACAGCTGAGCATTGATTTCTTCCGTGCGCTTCTGCTCGCGCTCCACGATGGCGCGGATAGCCTCAAGCACGGCATCAGAACCGGCATCTTCCGATACATCCAGAGATGCAGAAGCCTTAATCTTGGCCAAGGCACTTTCCAGAGCCTGGCGCAGCTCAGCCACGCTTGCATCCATGGCCTTCACCTTGCTGCGCACTCCTTCCAGAGAAGCCTGGTGCTCATCGTAGCGAGCCTGGGACTCATCGCGCTTCACCTTGCTGTCGCGCATTTCCACGCGGGCAGCCTCAGCAGCCTTCACAGCAGCAGCGCGTTCAGAGGCCACAGTACCGCGCTCGGCATCCAGATCCAGATTCATCTTACGCAGGCCCGTGGAGCTGCTGGCTTCCACCTGCTGGCCACCACCATGCGTAGCAATCACCACATCCATAACCTTCTGCTGATCGGTGGAATACATGATAGCAGCACCGCCAGCCAGAAGAACCAGAATGGAAACAAGAAGTTGAGAGATTTTCATATCGTTAGGCAATAGTAGACAAATTTATATTAATCGCGGGCAGAAACAACCGTATCACCCTGGCGCACCTTATCACCGGGACGCATGGTGCTATACACCACATCACAGCTGGACTTGCTGTTTTCCACGAGAGTCACCGTCAGTTCGCACACTTTCTGGGTGCCACGCATCACAGCCAGGCGGGAACCAATGACAATCCCCTTATCGATACCGGCATCGAGAATCACGTAGTCCCAGGTCGGATCCGCCACCACAACAGAGCACTTCAGATCCACAGGGGAAAGACGAGCCATGCGGTCTGCGGCAAGCTTCTTGGCAGCCTCAATCATGGCCAGCGTACGCTCAGTCTCAGCACCCAGCTCAGCAGTCATCTTTTCCTCAGCTGCAGCCTGAGCTGCAAGCGCATTGTTGGATTCCACAAGACCGGCGATGCTTGCGCCGATTGCGTGCAGGTCATCCTCGGCAGCATCCTCTGCGCCAGCAGCCTCAGCAGCCTTGCTCTGGAAAGCCTTCAGCTCATCGCTGTACTTCTTGAAGTCAGCGGCAGCAGTCTCCAGGTCAGCGTTAGCCTTGCTGATTTCCTGCTCGAAAGGAGCGTCCTCAGCATCAATGGCAGCGCGTTCCTCGTTGTACTTCTCGCTCTGCTGCTTGAAATAGGCAGTGCGCAGCTCTGCATAGCGCTTGATAGCTTTATCCTTCTCAATATCAACGACCTTCTTTCTGGCCATTTCAAACTGGGACTGGACAGCTGCAACCTCACCTTCAGGCCCGGTCAGAGCATCATTAGTCTTATAAAAAAGGAAACATGCCCCCAGGAAGAGCACGACGGCGGCGATGATGATGTATTTCCACATGGTGTAAGTAAAAATTTGCAGCTGTTCGCTAATATATCTATACCAGAACGCCACGAAAAGCAATCAAAAAATCCCTGCCGCGCGGTTTTTTTTACTCTTTTTTATCCATACCATGCCATAATCAAAAAAAGGCCGCTGTCCGGGGCTCCGGGCAGCGGCCTGAAATTTTCAGCAGCGAGCAGTTTTTACTCCTTCTCGGCAGCTTCCTTGGCCTTGCGGTCGCGGGCAGCGGCGCGCATGGACATCTTGACACGGCCCTTATCATCGATACCGATGCACTTGGCGGTCACGATGTCGCCCACCTTCACCACATCCTCAGTCTTCTGAGTGCGGCCTTCGGCCAGCTCAGAGATGTGAATAAGGCCATCCTTACCGGGCAGCACTTCCATGAAAGCACCGAACTCCTTGGTGGATACAATCTTACCCTCGTAGGTCTCACCCACTTCAATCTCCTTGAACATGCGGTCGATGAGGTACAGAGCGCGCTCCACACCTTCCTGGCGGCTGCCGTAGATGCGCACGGTGCCATCTTCCTCGATGTTGATATCGGTACCGGTCTCAGCCTGCAGAGCCTTGATGTTCTTGCCGCCGGGGCCGATAAGTTCACCAATGCGATCCTGCGGGATGCTGGTGGACTCGATACGCGGGGCGTTCGGGCTCATCGCCTGCGGACCGGGGATGCAGGCATTCATGGTGTCGAGCACGTCCAGACGCCCCTTGCGGGCAAGATGGATGGCATCTTCCAGAATGTACAGCGGAATGCCGGGCAGCTTGAGGTCCAGCTGGTAACCGGTCACACCCACAGAAGAACCGCAGAGCTTGAAGTCCATGTCGCCGTAGAAGTCCTCAGAACCAATGATGTCGAGCAGCGTCTCATAGCGCTTGGGCTCGCGGTCACCCTCGTTCTCGAACTCCGTCACCAGACCCACAGAGATACCGGAAACCGGACGCTTCAGCGGCACACCGGCTGCCAGCAGAGACATGGTGCCGGCGCACACGGAAGCCATGGAGGTAGAACCGTTGGATTCCATAATCTCGGAGGACACGCGGATGGCGTAGGGGAAGTCGTTCTCATCCGGAATCACAGGAGCGATGGAACGCTCTGCCAGAGCACCGTGACCAATCTCGCGGCGGTTCTGACCACCGAAACGACCGGTTTCACCCACGGAGAACGGGGGGAAGTTGTAGTGCAGAATGAAGCGCTTCTCATCCACAGAACCGGTGTAGTTATCCAGGTACTGCTTCTCTTCCATGGGAGCCAGCGTGGCAAGGCACACAGACTTGGTCTCACCGCGGGCGAAGAGAGCGGAACCGTGCACCACGGGGGGCAGCACGTTCACCTCAGCCTGCAGCGGGCGCAGCTGCTTGATGGCGCGGCCGTCGGCGCGCTTGCCCTGCTCCATGATGGAGATACGGAAAGCCTTCTTCTGGATGTACTCGAACACCTGCTCCACATCGAAGTCGGTAGCCTCGGGATAAGCAGCCTTGATGGCCACCTCAACCTCTGCGCGCAGGGCGCCAACCTGCTTCTGGCGCTGAATCTTGTTCGGAGCGTAGATAGCGTCCTCGATGCGGTCACCGGCCACCTGGTAGCCGATTTCAAGCAGCTCGGGCTTGGCCAGAGTCAGCTCGTACTCGCGCTTGGGCTTGCCGCAGATACCGCGCAGCTCTTCCTGAGCAGCGCAAATCTTGGCCACGTTCTCCTGAGCAAAGCGCAGAGCGGCAATGAACTCCTCCTCCGGCAGCTCATTGGCAGAACCTTCAATCATGATAACCTGGTCCTTGGAACCGGCATACACGAGGTCGAGGTCAGACTCCAGACGCTGGGAGTTGGTGGGGTTGATAACAAATTCGCCATCGATGCGACCCACGCGCACAGCGCCCACGGGCTCTGCAAAGGGAAGGTCAGAAATCACACAGGCTGCGGAAGCACCGTTGATGCTCAGGATATCCGGCTCATTCTCGCCGTCGGCAGCCATCAGCAGGGAGATTACCTGCGTATCATAGAAATAGCCCTTGGGGAACATGGGACGCAGCGGGCGGTCCGTCATGCGGCAGGTCAGAATTTCCTTCTCCGTGGGGCGACCTTCGCGCTTGAAGTAACCACCGGGGAACATACCCGCGGCAGCGGCCTTCTCCTTGTATTCCACCGACAGGGGGAAGAAGGTCTGACCTTCCTTGATCTTGGTAGCGCTCACTACGGTGACAAGCACCACGGTATCACCACAACGGACAGTAACGGCACCATCGGCCAGAAGGGCAAGCTTGCCCGTTTCAATGGTGATGGGGTTTGTGCCAACGGCACAAGTAACGGAATGTATACTCATTTTTATTTTCTTTCTCTTCTAAGTGCCGGTTCCATCTTCACCGCCGGAGGCCGGTACCGGCCGCTGCCTCCTTTGGTTCCGTGGAGCAGAATCACGTGTTTCCTGCCCCACATGGCTACAATGAGCCAGAGACATTTTACACCGCGCCATTCCCCAGCGCAAGCAAATAATTCACCGCAAAACGATTTAGCTTCACAGCAGAGCAATTTTTGTGTAGAATACAGCAACATATGGAACCCACTTCATCATTCAGCACCTCCAGATTGCATGACATGAACGCCGAGGAGCTCCCCAGAGAGAAACTGCTGCAGAAGGGACGCGCCGCGCTGAGTGATGAGGAACTCATTGCCATTTTCCTGCGCACCGGCATCAAGGGATGCAATGTGCTGGAGCTGGCATCGCGGCTCAAGAAAGCCGCCGGTTCCCTCACCGCACTGGGGCGCATGGAGGCCGGGGAAATCACCCGGTGCTGCAAGGGCATCGGCGCAGCCAAGGCGGCCACACTTGCCGCGGTGTTCGAGCTGGGTCACCGGGCCGTCAAGGAACAGCTCACCAAGGTGGACATGAGCACCCCCAACGCTGTCTATCAATATCTTGCCGGCGATTTACGATATGAAAAGCAGGAAAACTTCGTCGTTCTCCTGCTGGATACACGGCGTCACCTGATACGCCGCATCACTATCTCCAAGGGCACCCTCAACCGCACCATGGTGCACCCCCGCGATGTGTTCCGCGATGCCATCATCGGCAATGCCAGTTCCATCATCCTGGCGCACAACCACCCCAGCGGCGACCCCATCCCCAGCAAGCCGGACCGCGAGCTGACCCGCGAGCTTCTGCAGGCCGGCAGCGCACTGCACATCCCCATTCTGGACCACATCATCATCGGCACAGAAACCTCCACCAACACCTGCCCGTATTTCAGCTTCCGCGAGCACGGCCTCATCATCACATGAAAGATTACCACACCCACCACCCCAGCCCGCATGGCGGCTACATCTGCGCTGTCACCCGCAGCGATTGGGAACGCATCGCCCGCACAGAGGGCATGACCCCCTGCTTCGGCATTCACCCCTGGCATGCCCATGAAGCAGATGCCGCAGAACTCGCCTTCGAGCTGGATGACTGGCTCACCCGCTACCCGGAAGCCGGCGTAGGCGAAACCGGACTGGATGCCGCCCCCAGACACGCCGACACCCTGGAGACCCAGCGGCTCATGCTGCACATTCACCTGGGCGCCGCCTTCCGGCACGAGCGCATGGTGCACCTGCACGGCGTGCAGGCCTGGGGTGAACTGCTGGAGATTCTGCGCGAGCGCCACAAGTGCGGCACCCTGCCCCGCTTCCTGCTGCATGCCTGGAACGGCTCCCACGAAATGGCACGCGAGTTCCTGCAGCTCGGCGGTTTCTTCAGCGTGGGGCTGCGCGAGCTCAGCCACTCCAAAGCAGCAGAACGCTATGCCCGCATCCCCGAGGGACGCCTCTTCCCGGAGACCGATGACCACCCGGAGAACTGGGCACGCACCGTGGCCCTGCTCGGGCTCATCCGCGGTGGTTTACTCTGATTGCTCAGCAATGATATAGTGCGGACGCCGCTTGATTTCCAGGTACATCTTGGAAAGGTACTGGCCGATGATACCCGCGCAAAAAAGCTGCAAACCACTAAGAAAGACAATAATACAGACAAGAGAGTCCCAGCCGTGCACCGGATTATTCCAGATAACATGGCGCACGCAAAGCAGCACAATGACCAACAGGGACACAACGATGCACAGCATCCCCATGAGTGAGGCCAGCGCCAGCGGCACCGTCGTGAAGGCCACGATACCCTCCAGCGAGTACTTGAACAGCTTCCAGAACGACCACTTGGTCTCCCCGGCCACACGCTCCACATTCTCAAACTCCAGCCACTTAGTGCGGAAACCAATCCACTCATACAAGCCCTTGGAGAAGCGGTTATACTCCGGCATGGAAAGAAGGGCATCCACGGCCTTGCGGGAGAGAAGCTTGTAATCGCGCGCACCATCCACCAGCTGGGTGCGGGAAATCATATTGATGAAGCGGTAGAACATGCGGGCAAAGAAAGAGCGGATTGGCGGCTCGCCCTTGCGGGTAGTGCGGCGGGTGCCGGCGCAATCATACCCTTCCTCTCGCACCACGCGCAGCATCTCCGGCAGCAGCGCGGGCGGGTCCTGCAAATCAGCATCCATCACCGCCACATAATCGCCCTTGGCAGCAGCAAAACCTGCCAGCATGGCGCTCTCCTTGCCAAAGTTGCGGGAAAACGAAATATAACGCACGCACTTATACTGCGCACTCAGCTCGCGCATCACCTGCAATGTCTTATCCGCGCTGCCGTCATTCACCAGAATAACCTCCGGCTGCACATCAGAAAGCCCGGCAAGCACCCGATTCAGCTCCTGCATGAACGGATACAAGGCCTCCTGCTCATTATAACACGGCACGACAAGGGATAAGACAGTCATATCCGCATTATAAAATTTTATTATCGCATTGCAAGAAAAAAGCCCGTTCCTGACGTGGAACGGGCTTTGGAAGCAATTCATTAACCAGCCTCAAGGCATATCTACCATATCCTTGGCAATATGCAGAGCCTCGCGGAGCACGGGGTCCAGGTTAGAGGGATATTCCGGCGTTTCCGTCAGTTCATCCTCCGGGTCCTCGTTTTCATCCATGTACTCATTCTTATCATCCTTGGAAGCCAGCGGCAGCTTGGGAGCCTTCACATCCGTAAGCTTCAGGCGATAGATAGTCATGTTCTTCTCATCCTCAGCAGCCATCTGCTCATAGCGCACCTTGCGCTCGGCATCAATGTTCTTCTTACGTTCCATCAGCTGGGCATTCTCAGCATGGCGCACCGCCTTATTCAGAGACACCTCATTCTTCTCCTGGCGTTCCTTGGCGCGGGCAATATCCTCGCGAGTATACTGCATATCCTTATCAGCATCCGTGCGGGCCTTGCTGCGGGCCATCAGCTCCGGCAGAATGCGGGCAATGCGGCTGCTCTTCACATATCCGCCGGCGCGGGGAATCTCATCATAGGCCATGGCATAATCCTGCTCTGCCTCGCCGATGCGCAGGCCGGCAGTCACCGTGGGCAGCACAATATCGCTGCTCACACCCTTCAGCTGAGTGGAGGCACCACCCACGCGGTAGAACTTCTGCGTGGTCACCTTAATCATGCCGCAGCCCTCACGGGAGGAGAAGTAAGGCATGTAATCTGCAAGGCCACGGGGAACCTGCACCGTGCCCTTGCCATAGCTGGCGTCATCGCCCACGATGACAGCGCGGCCATAGTCGGCCATGGCGCCGGCAAAAATCTCAGAGGCAGAGGCACTCAGCTTATTAATCAGCACCACCAGCTCACCATTGAACATCGGTCTGCCGCTCACGGTGAGACGCTCCACATGAGCACGGGAGTCCTTCACCTGAACCACAGGACCGGCGCCGGTGAAGAAACCAACCATCTTGCGCACCTCATCCAGCGAACCACCGCCATTGAAGCGAAGGTCAAGCACCACAGCCTGCACCTTCTCCTGAATCATGCGGCGCAGAATCTTCTTCACGTCCGCAGCACAGTGCACATCACCATCATCCAGGTCAATGTAGAATGACGGCAGCGTCAGCACGCCCAGGCGGTACGTGCGGTCACCCGACTTCAGGTCGATGATGCGGCCGCTGGCCAGCTCCTCAGACATGGGAATTTCATCGCGCACGATGGAAACCACCTTTTCCTCGCCGCTGCTGGCGCTCTGCACGCGCAGTCTCACCGTCTGCCCCTTCTGGCCGCGAATCAGGTCTACCACCTTATCGATGCTCAGGAACATGATATCGGTCCACTTATCATCACCCTTGCTATCCACAGCCACAATGTGGTCACCCAGCTGAAGCTGACCATTCTTCGCAGCGGGACCGCCCTTCACAATACCCTCAATCGTGGTGGAGCCGTCGTCATCAGACTGCAGCTTGGCACCAATACCCACAATGGAGGCCTTAATCATATCCTTGAAACGCTGTTCCTCGCGGGCGCCCATGTAGTCACTGTGCGGGTCATACACATGCGCCACGGCATTCAGCAGGTAGGAAACCATATCCTCGCGGTCGGCTTCCTGAATCTCATTGCGCATGCGCTTGATACGGGCCAGCATCTTATCCGTGACCGCCATTTCCTTGGCCACGGGCGAAGCCTTGCCCTTAGCCTCGGCCAGGGCTGCCAGATTCTCACGGCGCAGCACCTCAGTCAGAATCATATCCTCCACCTGGTCACGCCACACCTGCTCCAGCTCTGCGGCATTGCGGGCACGCGGCAGCTTGCGCCGGGAGCGCGGCACCACGCGGTCAGAATCAAAGGCAGGCATCTGCTTTGCGTATTCCTGCAGCAGCTTCTCTGCCTGGGCAATGCGGGGCAGAGCACGCTCACTGTAGTAAGCATACAGCTCCTCCGCCAGACGCGTGGTCTGGTTTGCCAGCAGATAATCGCCAAAGCTGCTGGCATAGCGCTCACGCAGGTGGTCCACATCCTCCTGCGTCAGGAACAAATGCTGTGCATCCAGGCTCTGCAGGTAGCAATCCAGGAACTGCTGGTACATCTCCCGCGTAAACCGGGCACGCGAAAAATGCGCATGCTGCAGCACAAGCGAAAACTGCTTACCGATGATATCATAATCCGGTTCTGCATGGCTCACCGAGCAGCATGATACCAATGCCGCAGCGGCAGCCATCCCCAGAGCGCGTACGCGCACCCTCCAACTGCTTAAATTCATCTTCATATCAGGTATAACTCTATCGTGCCCCGTATTCTCACCGAGGCACTCTCACCTATTTGCTGATAAAATATACGGCGTTCACCCCCGTATCCTGTCAGCAAAAAGCCAGGACTCTGTCCTACCGGCACTCGCAATATGCAGGCTTATGCCTTCTTGCGGCGCGGACGCGTGGACTTCACCAGTTTGAAACCCATCTCTGCGGCCAGGTCGCGCACGCCTGCCTCAAGCGCTGCAATGCGGGACTTGGCATTCTTGAGCGATACATCCAGGCGCGTGGCACGGGTTTTGGACGTACGGGCATCAATACGAGCCTTGCGCAAATCACCCTTCACTTCCTCAGGAGAAGTCTCAGCCTTGCGGCGGCCAGGCTTCGTGCCGACAAAGCGCTCTAATATAGCCTCCTCTGCCTGCTTCTTCCACAGCGAAACCAGCGTGGGGGCAATTCCTTTTTCCTTGGCAATCTTCTGAATCGTTGTCTTACGATTCATCACGGCAATAATAATTTCCACCTTTTCCTCAGGAGTATATGAGGCGCGAACTCGAGTATTCTCAGACATAGCACAAAATCAATATAACGTGCTCTACTAAATACTACGTTTCCCTGTGCATTTCAAGCATATATTCAGCATTAACCGCATTTGCTGACACAAGATATTATCGAAAAGTCATTTTTTCACTACAAACAAACAGCCAGGCAGCAAAAGCAGAAGAGCTCCTTGCGATATCTCGCAGGGAGCTCTTCCTCATACGCACGAATGGACTCGAACCATCACGATGTTACTCACTAGAACCTGAAACTAGCGCGTCTACCAATTCCGCCACGTGCGCTTTTGATTGGTGCAAGGGCAGTTTAACACAGCCCGGCCCTAATTGCAAGCATTTTTTTGCAATTTTTCAAAAAAAGTTCAAATTTCCCTCGAAAAAGCGCCGCAAAGCAGCTTGCACCAGGGTGCATTGCATGCTATAATATACACGCATGGAGCCCGATAGCACAGCGATAATCCCGACCCGACGCAGCATGCGCGGAACACCGCGCAGAAAATCGCTGCGCCCGGAGGGCACCCAACCCAGCGTGCCGGACCATGAAATTCTGCGAAAAATCGGCACCGGGGCCTATGGCGAGGTATGGCTGGCGCGTTCTGTAACCGGAGCCTACCGCGCCGTGAAGGTGGTGTGGCGTGAGGATTTTGCCGATGAGCAGGTCTTCATTCGCGAGTTTGACGGCGTGCTGACCTATGAGCCCATTGCCCGCGGCATACCGGGGCTGGTGCACATCCTGCACATCGGGCAGCACGGCGGGCCGTTCCCCTATTATTTTTATGTAATGGAACTGGCGGACGATGCCTACACCGGCGCGCACACCGACCCGGCATCCTACATTCCGCGCACGCTGTTCAGCGATATGCAGCAATACGGCAACCGGCCCATGCCGCTGGACTATGTGCTGGAGGTCGGGTGCCAGTTATCGCGCGCACTGGCCGGCCTGCACGCCCAGGAACTGACCCACCGGGACGTCAAACCCACCAATGTCATCTTCATCAACGGGCGAGTCAAGCTGGCAGATGCCGGGCTGGTAGCCCACAGCAACCAGCGCAGCATGGTAGGCACCGAGGGGTATATACCACCGGAAGGCCCCGGCACACCGCGTGCAGATGTGTACGCCCTGGCCAAGGTGCTGTATGAAATGTCCACCGGCATGGACCGGCTGAACTTCCCTTCCCTGCCCCGGGAGCTGCCGGAAGGCGCCACCCACCGCCGCTGGATTGAGTTCAACAAGATAATCTGCGCAGCAGCATCTCCCCAGATAAACCGGGATACCATTGTCAACGCCAAGCAGCTGGCAGAACAACTGGAGCAGCTGCGGGATGATGCCACCATCCGCCGCAAGCGGAACCGCTCCCTGCGCCGCTTCGCCACGCACACCGGCATTGCCACACTGGTGCTGGGCGGCATAGGCACCGGCACCTATCTGCTCATGCCGCAGGATATGCCCCAGCGGCTCAACAAAGCAAAGGATGCCCTGCTGGCAAATGAACAACCACCGCCCGAACCGCCCCCCGCCCCGGAGCCACCACCAGAGCCGGTTCCCCAGCATGGGCAATACTTCATCGGCAGCGTGCCGGCCGGTGCCTCTATCTATACAGAGGACGGCATCTACCTGGATGAAACGCCTTACGGGCCCATCACCGCCGATACAGGAAAACGCGTTGCCTTTGTGCTGCGCAAGGAAGGGTATGCGGATTCATACGTGAGCGGCATTATCCCGCCCGGCGAGCTGCTCTCCCTGGGTGGCGAGCTCCGCCCATACCGCCCGCCCCGCACCGGCGAGCCCTGGGTCGATGCGCAGGGCACCCACTACCGCCCGGCCGGTGGGGTTCATGAGGCCATCACCCCGGTTTCTGCCGCCCAGTTCCGCGAATTCCAGCAGGCAGAGCCCCAGGCCGCCGCCCCATTCACCGCACAGGAGGCAGATGGCCAGCTGCTCACCTCTCAGGAAGCCATCGGGGCATTCACGCTCTGGCTCACCCGGCAGTGCGAGAAAGCCGGCACCATCGGGCGCGACCACTCGCTGATAGCCCGCCCGGACCCCGGCACCGCCGCCGGCCCGGATTTATGCGGCTACCGGCTCTGCACCATGCTGGTGCAGAAAACACCGGTCAGCATCTACACCAACCCTTCCGGTGCCAGTGTCATGCTCAACGGCATGCCGCTGGGTATCACCCCCATGCAATCCATCAGCATTCCGCTGGCGCCATATTTCCTGGAGGTGCGCCTGCCGGGCTACTCCACCGTGCGCCGAAGCGGGCTTTCACCCAAAGACCTGGTGCTGAACCTGCACCTGCAGCCGAATCATTCGGTGAATTTCGGGGCAGAGTGGATTAACAGCCTGGGCCTCCGCTTCCTCCCCCTGCGCTCCAACCTCCTGGTCGGCGCCACAGAGGTGCGCGTGACCGATTTCCGCCGCTACTGCCAGGAAACCGGCGCCGCCGACCCCGAGCCTGTCAATTTTGAGCAGAACGAACACCACCCGGTGGTCAATGTCTCGCGCACGGCGGCAGAGGCTTTTGCCGCCTGGCTCACCCAGCAGGAGCGCAGCAGCGGTCTCATCGAAGAGACGGATACCTACCGCCTGCCCACAGATGAGGAATGGAGCCACATGGTAGGCTGCAAGGACAGCAACGGCCAGAGCCCCTATGAGCGCCAGCGCGTGCGCGCCACGGCCGGCGCCGAATACCCCTGGGGGCAGAAATGGCCGCCGGCCCGCAACACCGGCAACTTTGCCGATGCAAGCGCCATTCCCGGCGTGCGCGCAGACCATGTGATTCCCCGCTACCACGATGATTTTGCCAGCACCGCCCCGGTGGGTTCCTTTGCGCCTAATGCCCTGGGGCTGCATGACCTGGCAGGCAATGTGCAGGAATGGGTGAGCGGCGAATACGGCGGCCCGGAGAATTTCCAATTCCGCAGCTACGGGGTAACCCGCGGTGGTGATTTCACCTCATTCCGACCCGGCCAGCTCAGCTCCCACCGCCGCACCCCGCACCCGGCAAACGCGCACCGCCCCACCATCGGGTTCCGCCTGGTGCTGGAGCGCAGCGCCCAGAAGAAATAAGCCCTGCGCACCACGAAACCCAACCCCACGGAGCACCGCAGCTGCGCGTACATGAAAACCGGAGCGCGCACCGCTGGGCGATGCGCGCTCCGGGAAATTTCACCTTGGAGCCTTATCAGAACGTGAAGCTGGCGCCCACATTCACACGATGCTCCCTGGAGTCACCCATGGTGTTGATACCATAGTTGGCGCTGGCACTCCAGCGCTGGCTGAAGCGGTAGGTAGCACCGGCTTCAATGCCCACGCCCTGGCGGCCGGGGTTCTCACCCATGCCGCTCATGCCGTTCATGCGCACCACCGGGTTGCTGCGCACCATATCGTTCATGTAGCGCAGTTCGCCATGCAGCACAAGCTTCTCGCAACCGGACTGGATGATACCGCCCCTGCCTGCATCCGTAGCCGGGGTACCCCAGGCCACATAGCGGGCACCCACGCCAACTTCACCGCGCAGGTTCTGGATGGAGCCGGTCTTCACACCGTCCACCGTGTCAGACTCGTTCGTGTAGTATTCAACTCCACCGAACACGCTCACGCACAGGCGATCATTCACCTTCTTGTTCCAGCTCAGGCGGGTATTGAGCTGCAGGCTCTCCTGCTCCCACTTCTGGCCATGCAGCTTGGATTCGGTCTGGCCGTAAGCGGCCACCCAATCCATGCTCAGGCAGCTGGTGGAGCTCAGCTTCTTCAGCCCGTGCTCACCGTAGAGGGCCATGTAGGAACCCTCCTGCTTCACCTTGCTCAGGCCGGAGGGCGTAGCATCAATCTCCGTGTAACCGAAGGCCACACCCACGCTGCTGGCAGCACCCACCTTCATGTCTGCACCGATGGCAGAACCCTGCAGGTCGATATCGCCGCCGTCCAGGTCATGAGATGCACCCATCACAGCAACCCAGGCCGTGCCACGGCCATTGGCAATGCAACCGGTGTTAGTGCGCTGGCCGCGCACGGCGTTCACAAAGGAGCGGCTGCCAGTCAGCATGCCCCAGTTGTTCAGCACCAGAGACTCTGCATAGGGCTGCTTGAAGAGCGATACCAGCACCAGGCTGCCACCCTGCACTTCAACCTCCATCGTGGAATCACCGTATACCAGCGTCACATCACCCAGGGTCAGCGCGCCGCTTTCGCTGGTCAGCAGCTTGTCGCCAGCGGCGTAGTCGCCATTCAGCACCAGACTGGTGCCGTTGCCCAGCGTCAGACTGCCGCCCACCGTAAGCACCTTGCCATCGTTGAGCGTAAGGGTACCGTTGTCGTTGATGGTGAGATCGCCGTCAATGGTGGCATTGCCGTTGGTCTCCACGCTCAGCTCGGTGGTGGTGAGGGGGGCACCCTTGATGCTGCCGTTACCCTGCATGACTACCTTGGAGGCAGAGGTGGCATCTGCCAGTTCCAGGTTGCCGCTCACATCCATCTGGCCGGTGTAGGAGCCAGCGCCCTTGAGGGTGCAACCCGTCACGTTGATGTAGTTACTGATGGCATTGCCACCCAGATCCAGCATACCGTGGTCATCCAGAAGCACCTTACCGGAGCCCAGGCTGCTTCCATTATCCAATACGAGCTTGGCATCTTCACCCTTGATGACGGTGTCGCCGCTGTAGGTATTCTCACCAGCCAGAGTGGTTGAACCTGTCACAGTCAGGGAGGATTCGCCGGTGATGCTGGCGGTGATGTTACCACCCTTGGCTGCAATGCTGGTGTCTGCGATGCTGCCGCTCACCGTACCCTCGACGGTTTCGAGCGTGCCACCCGTTGCCTGAAGGTTCACGTCGCTATCTGCGGTCAGAGTACCGGTCTGCATCTCTACCTTGCTTGCTGCGCCATTGCTGGCGGCATCAATAGCGGAGGAGCTCACAGCGTGGTCTTCGGTGTTGATGAAGTAGGTTCCCAGGTGGGTGGTGCCGTGTGCATAGGCGATACCTGTGGAAGAATCAAACACGTACTGGGTACCATTGTGCGTTACCACCAAATCCTCACCTGTGCCGATGGTAGCATCGGCGCCATTGGCTGCCAGCTGGAAGGAGCTGCCTTCATCACGCTTGAAACCATTGCTGCCGGTCTGACCATCAACACCGATATGAGTTTCGTTAATGGCGTTGGTGGCGATTCCTGTGGCATCCACTTCGCCGTTCAGGTTCAGCAGGCCATTGTTGGCAATGGTCTGGGAGATGGCGTTGCTACCGGACAGATTCAGCGTACCGTCGTTGGTAATCTTACCGGTCGTGGCAATATTGCCCTCCATAGTGAGCTCGCCATTGTTCTCGACTGCGCCGTCAATGTTGAAATTGCCACTCATCGTGAGTGAGCCATCGTTTACAGCGAGTTCGCCTTTCACATCTGCGGTCAGATCAGCATCCGTCACCAGCGTGGAGAAGCCGGAGGTAGTCACGCCGCCGTTGCCCAGTGCGTTTTCGCTGCCCAGTGTTACAGTCGCACCTGTTACAGTTGTACCGCCTGAGTAGCTGTTGTCGCCAGAAAGCGTAATGTCGTCCGTAATGTCTACGGATACGGATTCGCCTGCCACATTGTCACCAATATCGGAGCTGGCATTGTCGTCTCCTATCTCAATCTCCGTCTTGCTGATAATGGTACCAGAAATAAAGATATTGGAACCATCTGTATTCCAAGCCAGATTACTGGTGTCCCAGAATGCAGAATCAAGGCCACTGACGGTAATTGCACCTTCAAGCAGCGCCTCATCGGTAGCACCTGTGGCAAACCAGACATTCACCGTCGTTTCCGTGTCAGTCAGATAACCTTCACCAAATACCAGTTCCACAACAGAGCCATCGAAAAGCTCAAGTACCTGGTCGTATGTGCCGCTAACCAGGGTGATGGCAGCATTGCTGGAGCTTGCGGAGCTTACATTGAACTCCACCTTACCGGCTTCGTCCACCTCAACGCAACTAGCAGCAAGGGTGCCGGCGTTCTGAGTAAGCGACAGCACGCCATCGCTCATGACCGAAACGTAATCAGCATTGATGTTACCTGTGTTGGAGAGCTTGCCTTCCACCCAGATATCTTCCACATTCAGAGTACCGCTGTTGGTGAGCTTTCCGCTCCAAACCGCCAGCGTAGCGTAGGAGTCGGGATCCTCGTCAGCAATGTTCAGCAGACCGCTGTTGGTCAGCTCGCCATCATTCATGGTGAGATTGGTAGCAGCAAAGGAGCCATCGTTGGTCATGGTTGCTCCCTTGTACAGTGTGACATCTTTTGCGGTGAGGGTGGAATCCTTGTCAACGTATACCTGGGCATCAATAGTGCCGTCATTGGAATCCTCGCCCACGTATGTGTAGGTACTGCCGATATTGAACGTACCGCCGTTGATGACGTTCACAGTAGCGCTACCCTGAGTCTCAGTCTGATAGCCAACATAGAACTCTGATTCGTAACCAGCATATTTGCGTCCGACGAGGGTGAAGGTAGCGTTATCAACCTCAAGCAGGGAGGAGGATTTATCACCATAAGTCATGCACATCTGGTACATGTAAGCCGTGGTCACAGCCCCATCCTTGACATACAGGGAAGAATCAGTATTACCGGAGCCGGTACCCATCCAGAAACGGTAACCGTAATCCGGGAGCGCAATATCTGCAACAGTTCCTTCACCTTCAACCGTCATGCTGCCGTTGATAATCCAGAAATTGCCATAGGTGGCGCGGAAATATGAACCGCCAGTCACCAACACCTCACCGCGACCCAATGTGTAGTCGCTGCCGTTGGTGCAGGGAGTGTAGTTACCCTGGTAGCGGTTATCGCCCGTATCCACAGAAGCTCCGGGCAGAGCAGTGGTGCTGTTATTGTAGCCATCCGGAACGCCAGTCTCGGGGTCGACAGCATCCTCTGCGGCAATATCACCAATCACGAAAACATTGCTACCGGCAAAATCAACGTTGGAGCCGTTTTCGATAATCATTTTACCGTTACCATCCAGGCCACCTACGAAATTGGCAGTCTCATTGCAGGTAACATTGGCCTTATTGAAACGCACTACGGCATCCTTACCAGCAACACCGAGAGCAGTGTAGCGACCTTGTTTGTTATTACTGATGGGCTGGAAACGGATGGTAGTTTCAGTCTCGCCATCGCCAAACTGCATTTCACCCTCGCGCACGTACAGAGTCTCGTACATGGTGCCGGTGCCAGTGAAGGTCAGAGTACCTTCGCCATCCTTCGCTACTGCGTAGGATGAGGTGGGAGCCTGAGCAACAGGAACAAACTGCTGTGTTTCTCCGGGAGCTACACAGATAATGTCGTCGATACTATCATAGAATGCTGCAGCATGCGTCAATCCTACACTATAGGTGGCAATAACAGCAGCCAGTAATTTAACAGGCAAATGTAATTTCATAACGGAAATCGTTTTAAACAACGGTTGCATATTATCCCAAAAACAAGCAGATTACAAGCCAAATATTAACCATGTAGAAAACTCTGAAAAATCCGATACAAAAAAGAAAAAATCCCATTTAACTTATCATCAATCTCTAACGCGCCATTAATCTCGCTTCTCACATAAACCGAGTTTCTGTTCGTACGGTCGGGATTTTCCCCTCGAACTTCCTTTCCCACGGCTTGTTACCTCCCCGCAGTTGTTCTTCAGAGCTGAGATTCCGCATCATCGCGGCTCTTTGCGGACTTTCACCACAGTGCGCATATCGCGTCGGTCGCACTAAAACAAAGCGTGCACCGCTATGGGTGCACGCTTGAAAACAGGCAATATCGCGAATACCTTACTCAGCAGCAGGAGCCTCGGCAGGCTGCTCGGGAGCGGGTGTTTCAGCCTTTGTCTCGGGCTTTTCGGTCTGCTCCGGGCGTTCGCTGGCAGCGCTCACCATGAGCTCACGGCCCATGAAGGGCTGGCCATGCAGCACCTCGGCAGCGCGCTGGGCGTCCTCCAGCATCTGCATTTCCACAAAGGCGTAGCCCTTGCTCTTGTAGGTGCGGGGATTGTAGATGATTTCCACACTGCGCACATTGCCGAAGCCCTTGAACAGGTCCTCCAACTCAGCCTCAGTAGCCTCGTAGGAGAGGTTGCCCACATAGAGGCGGCCATTGCGGGTGGGAGTCACGGAAGCCGGGCGGCGGCGCTTATCCTGGCGGGCTGCCGGGTTTCCACCCTGGTTGCTGCGGCCCTTGGCCACGCGCACGTTTTCCTTGGGCTTGCGCTTATCGTTCTTGCGGTTATCCTTGCGGTCAGCCTCCTTCTGTTTCTTCTTGCCAAAGCCAAAGAAACCGAGGATGCGCTGCAGCAGGGAGGGCTTGGGGGCCGGCGTCTCCTGGGCGCGCGGCATACGGCGGCGGTAGGGACGGCCCTTATTGTTACGGCGACGGCGGGACCCCTGCCCCTGCCGGCCTTGTGTATGATGTTCAGCCATATAGGTTATTGAATCGAATTAAGTAACACACGCTCACGCCCGGCTCTGCCTGTACATACCCGGCGGCCAGGGCAACATGAGCATCTTGCATGGACACAATGTGTCCATTTGAATGTTACTCATACCTAAAGTTCTTAGCAAGCCAAAATTGCGCCATCGTAACACTTTACGTAAAAAACAGCACTGCAATCTCTCCCCCGCCCCGCGTAAATGGCGATTTGTGGGCTGAAACACTGCCCGGCAGAAGCCGGGCAATTTAGACCGGTGATAACCGGATTTAGACCGTCACGATAGTGGCGGGTTTCATTGCGGGTCTCTGCCCGCAATTTCACTGCAGGGCATTCTGCCCTGCAATGTAAGTTGTTTAGAGATAGTGCGGGCCTATGGCCCGCAGGAACTTATTTCACCTGCATTGCAGCTCTTGATGAGCTGCATCGAAATC
>JBGUSR010000049.1:0-6876 GCA_045132635.1 Akkermansia sp. | reverse complement strand
ACGCGTCACGAGGTCATCCACCATGACGCCCAGATAAGCCTGGTCGCGGCGCAGGATGAGAGGCTCGTCCCCACGCAGGGCGAGCATGGCATTCGCCCCCGCCAGCAGCCCCTGGCCAGCTGCTTCCTCGTAGCCGCTTGTGCCGTTGATCTGCCCCGCGAAGTAGAGGCCGCGCACGCGCTTGGTCTCCAAGGTGGGGTGCAGCTCGGTGGGGGGCACAAAGTCGTATTCCACCGCGTAGCCGGGGCGGATGAGCTGGGCATTCTCCAGCCCGGGGATGCTGTGCACAATCTCCTGCTGCACAAAGAAGGGCAGACTGCTGGAAAGGCCGTTCAGGTAGTATTCATCGGTGCTGCGCCCCTCGGGCTCAATGAATACCTGGTGGCGGTCCTTATCGGCAAAGCGTACCACCTTGTCCTCGATGCTGGGGCAGTAGCGCGGGCCGGTGCCCTCAATCACGCCGCCGAACAGTGGGCTGTGCTCCAGGTTGCGGCGGATGATATCGTGCGTGCCTTCGTGGGTGTAGGTAATGGCGCAGGGGAGCTGCTGCAGCTCAAAATCGGCATCGGCAAAGTGGTTGAGGGTGCAGTGAGGTTCCGTTTCGCGGCTGAGGCGCTGGCGGCTGCTGAAGCTGAAGAGCGGCGGCGGGGTATCGCCCGGCTGCACCTGCAGGGAGTCAAAATCGATGCTGCTGCCCAGAATACGCGGGGAGGTGCCGGTCTTGAAACGCTGCAGCGGGAAGCCCAGTTTCTCCAGGCTGGCAGAAATACCGCTGGGGGCGCCGCCCAGGCGGCCGCCGGGCAGGTGGTCCATGCCCACATGCAGCAGGCCGCGCATGAAGGTGCCGCTGCACAGCACCACGGTGCGGGCAGCAAAGCGCTGGCCCCAGGTGGTGGTGACACCGGCCACGCGACCATCCTGCACCACGATTTCATCCACATCTCCCTGGAAGAGCTGCAGACCCGGCGTAGTCTCCAGCACCCACTTCATGCGGGCGCGGTAGGCGCTCTTGTCGCACTGGGCGCGGGGGGCGCGCACGCTGGGACCCTTGGAGGCATTCAGCATGCGGAACTGAATGGCCGTGGCATCGGTGTTGAGCCCCATGGCACCGCCCAGGGCATCAATCTCGCGCACCATGTGGCCCTTGGCCAGACCGCCGATGGCGGGGTTGCAGCTCATCTGGCCCACGGTGTCCAAATCATGCGTGAGCATGGCCACGGTGCCGCCCAGGCGGGTGGCGGCCAGGGCTGCCTCGATGCCGGCATGGCCACCGCCAATCACCAGCACATCAAAAACTGTGGGAATCAGGTAACTCATGCCGAGGTAAGCGTGACGATGAGTTTATGCAGGATATCCCGGGCATCCAGACCGCTGGAAACCAGTGCCTTGTCTGCTGCGGCGCAGGCCTGCAGGTCGCGGCAGGCTTTGCGCAGGCTCAGCTTGCCCACGGTGCGGGCGGCGTTGAACAGGCCGTAGGTGTTCGGTGTGCCGTCCTTCTTGAGGGGAAGCAGCTTCTTACCCTCGGCGGGCAGGCGGTTCAGGGCGGCATCAAAGGCGCGGTAGTTGCCGGTATCCGGCTGGTAGGTATCAATAAGCAGGCGGGCGCAGAAGCGCTGGCGCACCGTGGGCACAATGGCCGCACGCATGATGGACACGCCCTGCTCGCCGTGCTCCAGCTGCTCATTTACCAGGTGCACCGCCAGGCGGGAGTTGTTGTTCTCAATAGCGCGGGAAATTTCAAACACCACGCCGTTGCGCGATACCGCCACCATCAGCTCCACATCCTCTGCGGTCACCTTCCGGCGCTCCGGGCCCAGGTACACATCCAGCTTGGCCAGCTCGTTGGCAATCTGGCGCGTGCTCTCGTTCACGCGGTGGATGAATAAATCCAGCGCTGCGTTATCGAAAGTGATGCCCAGCGGCTTGGCCATGCGCAGGGTGAGGGCTGAAAGCTCTCCTTCCCAGCCGGGTTTGGTGATATCAATCTTGGAAAATTCCTTAACATCGGCAGCTGTCCCCAGCTTCTTGAAGAACGAGCGGCGCTTGTCCATCTCGCTGGCGGAAAGCACAAAGAAAGTCTCCTCCGGCAGGTTGGTGAGGGTTTCCACCAGTTCATCCAGCGCGGCCTGCACGGCCTCGCTGCGGGCACCCTGCGGGGTATCGCCCATGAAATTGGCCCCTTTCAGCCAGATGACTTTGCGGCCGCCGAACATGTTCATGGTCTGCAGGCCGGAAATCACGCGGCCCACGATTTCAACGGCTTCATCCACCGTGGCGGCAGAGCCGTCGATGGTTTCGTTGCCCCATCCATCGCTGCCTTCCTCCAGCCGTGCATAGGCTGCTGCAGCCGCAGAAGCAGCGGCACCTTCATCGCTGCCGAAAAAGACGTAACTGGAGTATTGGGCGGGCACGCGCCCATTAGAACAGAAAAATGGGGGTAAGTCAACCCGATTCCGCAGGCTCTAATTTCTTATGAACAGGATTTTCTGCTTGATTTGAGCCCCTTGGCTTGTTACTATTCCCCTGTAGAATATAAAAATATCATTATTATGAAGTTTTTCCCGATTTTGCTCGTCTGTGCTGCAGTGGTAGCCTTTTTGCCGGCTCAGGCCCAGGGGCGTCGTTCCTCCAAGCGCTCTGGTAATTCCACTCCGGCAGCAGCTCCTTCTGCTCCTGGCGCAAAGGCTGAGGCAGAGGCTCCCAAGACCGGTGTGCGGTTTGTGATTTGTTCTCCCGCCGGCGTGCCGATGCCTAATCCCCTTTACGTGCGCAGCGGCAAGGCATTCAAGGCGATTTCCATTGGTTCCCGTACTCCCAGTGAGCGAGTTCAGCCGGTGGGTGGTGTCATTGATTTCTGGGATAAGGACCCCGGTGCCACGGCGGATGGTGATAAGAAGCAGTCTGCAGCTGCAGCCAAGCTTCCTGAGCCGATTTTCTCTGTATCAGTCGGCTCCAATGTAGCCAGCAAGGCAGTTTGCATTCTCTCCCCGAACAAGGAGGTGAAAAAGACCAACGCTTTGTTCCTGAATGAAAAGGATTTCCCGCGCAAGGGTATGCATATCATCAACCTCTCCTCTTATCCTCTGCAGATTATCACCTCTGAGAGCAACGATTTCAAGGATAAGAAAGAAAGCAAGATTGGTGTGTACCGCCGTGAGGATGGCATCTCCCCCTCCAACAGCTGGAGCTTCAAGGGAGAAAAGGGGCAGCAGGTTTCTTTCATTCTCTCTTATGCCGACCAGAAGACTAAATCATACAAACGCATCAAGTCTTCCACCTTTGTGCTGTCTGACCGCCAGTCTGTGGTAAACGTTGTGGTGAAGGACCCGACCCGCAACATGCCCAAACTCATGACCATTCAGCTTGCTGAAACCAAGTAATTTTTACGAAAAACACTTTCTCCACTCTCTTCCCCTATGTCCAAAAAACTTACTGAAGGTGAAATTGCAGAGCGTATCGCCCGCATCGGTGACCAGTTTGCCGTGAGCGGTGATTTCCTCTATGGCGAGGAACTGCGCAACGGCCATATCAACACCACCTACCGCGCCTGTTACCGCTCGGAAGATGGTCAGGAAGACCGCTACATTCTGCAGCGAATCAATGACTATGTGTTCAAGGACCCGGCGCAGGTGATGCGCAATGTGGAGAAAGTGACCCGCCACATCACGTGGAAACTGCTGCGCCGCCGCCGCGATGCCGCTGGCCAGACCCTGAATCTCTTCCCCGCCCGCGGCGGGCGCAACTACATTGTGCTGCCGGAGGAAGGCGGCATGTGGCGTTGTTACAACAACATTGAGGGCACGCATACCTACGATGTGGTGGAGAATACCCGCCAGGCTTACCAGGCCGGCTATGCTTTCGGTTCGTTCCAGGACCTCATCTGCGATATGAACCCGGAGGATATCAAGGAATCTATTCCGGATTTCCACAACACCCCCAAGCGCTATGCGGATTTGCTGAAGAGCGTGGAGGCCGATGTGAAGGGCCGCGTGGCAAACTGCCAGGCAGAGCTGGATCTGCTCAAGAGCTGGGAGAGCCGCTACTCCCGCATCACCGATATGCTGGCCAGCGGCGAGCTGCCCACCCGCATCACCCACAATGATACCAAGATTAACAATGTGATGCTGGATGAGGAAACGGACGATGCCGTGTGCGTGATTGACCTGGACACGGTGATGCCCGGTTCTGTGCTCTACGACTTTGGCGATATGGTGCGCACGGCTACCTGCATGGCAGAGGAAGATGAGGAAGACTTGAGCAAGGTGCGCATGGAGATGCCCTTCTTCGAATCTCTGGCAGAGGGGTATCTGGATGCCGCACATTCCTTCCTCACGCAGAAGGAAGTAGAGTACATGCCTTTTGCCGGCTGGCTGATTACAACTGAAATCGGTATCCGCTTCCTGACAGACTATCTGGATGGCGACCTGTATTTCCGCACCGAAAAGCCGGAGCACAACCTGATTCGCGCCCGCAACCAGTTCAAGCTGGCTCAGAGTATCGACAGCCAGCTGATTTCCATGGGTAAGTATGTGCGCCGTCTGATGAAATCGTACAGCAAGTAATGCGTTTATTCGTCCGGCAGGCTGTCATGGCGTTAGCTTTTCTGCTTGCTCCTCTGGGGCAGGCAGTGGAGCTGCAGACTCTGGAAGATGTCCGGGCGGAATTCAGCCACGCTGTTTTGTATGATTACAGTGTCAGCGTTTTGCATGATGGCTGGCAAATCAGTTTCCTTTCGCCCAATGGCAGCAGGATAGGTGCCATTCTTATCCGGGAAAGAAAAGGCAGCGGGGAGCATGAACGGAATCTCAGTGAGCTCATCTCACAGCTTGCAGCGCTGACCGGGATGAGGACGCCGGAGTCCATGGAATTTGAGGGCGAGCCCGCCTCGGCTCTGCTGGTGGATCAGTATGTGATAAGCAGCCTGGCAGATACTCTGGACAATGTATTTGAAAAGGGCTCACTTGCTGCTATGGTCTACCTGCTGAACAATGAATTCTTTGTGATTGACGGTGTGGGCGAAAATGGCTATCTGCACTGGAAAACTGCAAAAAAGAGCGGGGTGGAGCTGCGCATGCCCATGGGCGAAAGCAGGTTATCTGCCATAGAGGTGGCAGGCAAGCAACAGATGAATGAATATGCGGCTGCCGTGCTGGCAGATAAGCTGGGCCTGGGTAAAAGCACTGTGCCCGAAAGGACTCGCACATCCATTGCCCGGCAGATGTCTGTTCGCGAAGTGCCCTATATGAATGCCCGGGAAGGCGTGCTGCTGGCCCGTTCGAAGAACCGTGCCGTTATCGGCAAGCGCCAGACGGTGTCGCAGATACATTCCGGCAATGAGTACGGGGCGCTGGCATACCCGGACGAAAGCTCCGAATGGCCGAAGGATAAGGCACCGGAGCCGGTTCTGCAGAAGGAGGAAAAGCCTGAGCCGGTGAAGGAGGAAGTTCCGCTTACCCCGGCTGCCGCGAGAGAGGCTTACATCAACCACATTCGCTCGCTCTGATACGTTTTCTGAAAAAGAGAACCGCCTGAGGTATCCCCCAGGCGGTTCTTTTCATTGAAGGTGGTGCAGGAAAATCAGAGCTCGCCGCGCTCCACAGCGGGCAGAATGTTCTTCTCATAATGCTCCACAGCGGTCTTGAGACGCGGAGCCAGGCGGGAATCCGGGGCAGCCTCGTAGGCCTTCTTGTAGGCCGTGTACACATCCTTGTAGCGGCGCTGGAACACGTAGGTATCGCCCAGGGCACGCCAGGCCATCTGGGCCAGCTCAGGCTCCAGGTCGGGGGTCTGCAGGAATTTTTCGAGCATGGCGATATTGCCGGGCAGGGCCTCTGCCTGGCGGTTGTTCCGCAGGTGGTCAAAAATGGCCTTCAGCTCGGCATCCTGCTTGCGGTAGTTATCGAAACGGGTCAGCACGCGGGCATAGCCCAGGGTGTTCTGGGGATCCAGGGCATTGATTTCATTCACGATGTCCACGTATTTATCGCGGCAGTTCTCGGGGATGGCATTCAGACCCTCTGCCAGGGCGGCGGCGCGTTCCATGCCCTTCAGGCCGGCAGCGCGGGCAAAGGCGGCATCACGGGTGGCACGCACGGCTGCGGCGGCTTCCAGCTCTTTCAGATAGTCTGCCGTGGTGCGGCGGGCGCCGGCCACCTGGGCATACGGAAAGCCCTTCTCATCCAGCAGCAGCACGGTGGGCAGGCCGGTCTCGATGCGGTGGTGCACCAGCAGCTTCTCGTTGGCATTGCGCTGCTCCGCCGGAATAGCTGCCACGGCAGAGGGCAGACGCGGGAAAATCACCTCCACCAGCACATATTTATCGCCCACAGCCTTTTCAAACTCGGGCGTCTCCATAATCTTGGTGCGCAGGTGAATGCAGGGCGGGCACCATTCCTTGCCCGTGAACTCCAGCATAATATCGCGCCCCTCTTTCTGGGCAATCGGCAGAGCGGCTTCCACATTGGCAGCCTGCGGCAGAGCCCAGGCGCCTCCCGCCAGAGCCCCCAACGTCATGAGGATGGTAGCAAATTTCATATCGGTTATCTAGGTTTGAGTACACTTTAGCCTATTCTGCTCAATTTGCAACCAAATTTTTCCAGCTTTCTGGTTTTAGAGTTAAAATTGGAGTTTGTCGGGCGGCTGGCTCGCGTCAGCGAGCGGAACATTGAGCCCGAAGGGCGGCAGCCAGTAGCCCAGGGTGAAGCCGCGTCAGCGGCGGAACCCTGGGTTGGCTAGGTAAACAAAACGAACCCCGAACGAAGTGAGCGGGTGGCAGAAATCACGGCTAATATATTAAGCCATAGCCTTCCGTCTCCGGGTTGACACCCTACGCCGTGACAGGCTGCCACCCACTCCGCTACGCTCCGGGGTTCTGAT
>JBGUSR010000048.1:0-5287 GCA_045132635.1 Akkermansia sp. | reverse complement strand
ACGGAGATTGGTTCATTTTTTAGCACCGCCAGTTTAGTAGCTGGCACCCCAGAACTCAATCTCCATTTTTGTTTTCTTTTTTCTTCTTAGTTTTGCTTCTCTTCCCCCGGCTTTCTTTAGAACGCTTTTTGGACAGCTATGTCCACACCGGATATCCCCATTTTTCCGGGCTTGACCCCGGGGGAGCAAAGGCGTATACTCAGGCGCATGAGTAACTACGCCCTCATTCTCGCCGGCGGCAGCGGCACGCGTTTCTGGCCGCTTTCCCGCAATGCCAAGCCCAAGCAGCTTCTCGACCTTTTCGGCAGCGGCACCATGCTGCGCCAGGCCATTGACCGCGTGAAGGGGCTTGTTCCGGCGGAAAACATTTTCATTCTCACCAACCACCTGCAGGAGGCAGAGGTGCGCCGCCAGGCTGCTGAGCTTCCCGCCGCCAACATCGTGGCCGAGCCCGCCCGCCGCGACACTGCGCCCGCCGTGGCTCTGGGCGTTGGCCTCATCGCCGCCCGTGACCCGCAGGCCAACATGATTATCATCCCCAGCGATTCGCTGATTCTGGATGACGATGCCTTCCGCGCCCTGGCAGAGGATGCCCTCTCCCTGGCCGGACGTGAAGCAGCCCTCATCACCATCGGCATCAAGCCCACCTGGGCCTGCCCGAGCTACGGCTATATCGAACGCGCCGGCAAACTGGAGGACGCAGCCCTCACCCACAATTGCTACGAAGTGGTGCGTTTCCGCGAAAAACCGGATGCCGCCACGGCTGCCGATTACCTGGCCAGCGGTAATTTTTCCTGGAATGCCGGTATGTTCATCTGGAATGTGGCCCATGTGCGCAGCCAGCTTGCCGCCCACAGCCCGGAACTGGCCAGCTTCATCGATAAGCTGACCGCCGCTACCGACCTGCCGCAGTTCATCACCGAAGAATTCCCGCAGCTTACCCCCATTTCCATCGACTTCGCCCTGCTGGAGAAAGCCGACCGAGTGCTCAACTTTGAGGCAACCTTCGACTGGGACGACGTGGGTTCCTGGATTTCCGTGGGCAAGTACCTGCCGCAGCAGGAGGGAGGCAACGTGAGCAACAGCCCGCTGAGCCAGGTGCAGGCAGAAAACAACATCGTCTTCACCGATTCCGGCAAGCGTGTGGCGCTGGTGGGGGTAGAGGACCTCATCGTGGTCGATACGGGCGATGCCCTGCTCGTGGCCCGCCGCAGCGAGGCAGATAAGATTAAGAACATCGTCTCCGGGCTTCCGGAAAATCTGGTCTGATGCACCCTGCCCTCGGCATAGATTACGGCGAAGCCCGCATCGGCATTGCCGCCACGGATTCCTGCGGCATCCTGGCGCACCCCGTGGAGAGCATCCACCTGCAGCGTACCGAGCCGCTGGAGCGTATCGCCACACTGGTGAAAGAACGCGGCATCCGCACCCTGGTGCTGGGGCTGCCGCTCCGCATGGATGGCACGGAGGGCACCGCATGCGCCAAGGTTCGCGCCTTCGGCGAGAAGCTGCATGCCCGACTGCCCGAGCTGCCGCTCATCTATGTGGATGAATACCTGACCACCACCGTGGCACAGGAAAAGCTGCACCAGGCCGGCAAAAAGGCAAAAAACTTCAAACCTATCATCGACCAGGCCGCCGCTGTGGAAATCTTGAACAACTGGCTGGATTCACAAGCTCCCATGCTGGAGGAATTTTAACCCGCCATGGCAGTAAGTTTCCTTTTCCTAATTGGAATTCTGTTATTACTGGCACTCTGTATTCCGCCATGGCTGGGTTTGCGAACCGTGCCGGAAACAGCCAGAAAACGCCCTGTCTGGATGGAAATCGCGCTCAATTTCCTGTGGAGCGGCCTCATTCTCACGCCTCTTATCCTCTTAATATGGAATACTGAGGTAGATATCGCCTTTGCCTGCAGCATCATGCTCTGCTCCGCGCTCATTGCGCCATTCTATGCGACGCGCATCTCATGGGGCCTGGCCTGGCGGCAGGTACTCAAGGCCTGTCTGGTAAGCCTGGGCTTCTTCCTGCTGGAAGCAGTCCTGTTTTTAGGCGTATTATTCTGTCTGGATGCAAGCTGACGCATCGGTATAATCAGTATGCTACACGCCATCGAGGCACGGGACTTCAGTCCCGATAAAAAACGCCATGATTTACGGGACTGAAGTCCCGTGCTTCGAGAAAAACAAATTCCAGCCTCCTCCCGCCGCGGACGTAGAGTAAACTCCAGTTTTGTGATACAGGCGTTATCATCGGAGACAACGCATAAGCAGCCCAGCATAATCTATCAAAATAGCGCTGCATATGCATGTTAATTATGCAAATTCCTGCAAAACTTCAACAAAATCGGCCAAAGACACTTGCAAAGCATGGGCCGGAGTGTTACAATCAGCTGCGGAGCCGCATACTGGCTTTTTAATTTTCAACCACAACTAATCAATCATGTCACTCAAAACATTCTTCAATCCGAAGAGCATTGCAGTAGTCGGCGTGTCTGCCGATCCCACCAAGCTGGGCGCCGTTGTATTCAACAACATCATCTCTGCTGACTACAAGGGCAACCTCTATGGCATCAACCCCAAGATGGCCGGTCAGGAACTCTGCGGCAAGCCCTGCTATGCCAGCGTGGACGCTCTGCCTGAGCCCATGGACCTGGTGGTTGTGCTGGTTCCTGCCCGTTTCACCGAGGGCGTGATTGATGCCTGTATCGCCAACGGCACGAAGAACATCTCCATCATCACCGCCGGTTTCGGCGAAGTGGGTGAGAAGGAGCTTGAGCAGCGCATTGCCCAGAAGTGCATGGACAACGGCATCAACCTGCTTGGCCCGAACTGCCTTGGCCACATCTCCACTTTCGACAACGTGAACGCCTCCTTCGCGGACGGTTTCCCCGCCCGCGGTAACGTGGCCTTCGTATCTCAGTCCGGCGCATACTGCTCCGCCATCATGGACTGGGCCGCCGGCAAGGGCATCGGCTTCTCCCACTTCATCTCCATCGGCAACAAGGCCGTGATGGGTGAGGACAAGCTGCTGGCCGCCCTGAAGGACGACCCCAACACCAACGCTTTCGTGTTCTACCTGGAGTCCCTCAAGAATGGTAAGGAATTCCTGAAGGTAATTAAGGAAGTTTCCGACACCAAGCCCTGCGTGATCATGGAGCCCGGCAAGAGCGCCAAGGCCCAGGCCGCTTCCCTTTCCCACACCGGTTCTCTGGCCCCGAACTACCGCGTGCTGGAGATGGCCCTGCAGGGCGCCGGTGCTATCCAGGCCTACAACGACCGCGAACTCTTCGGTCTGCTTGAGGTGCTGCAGTACTGCAACCACAACGAGTTCGACGGCAAGGTAGCCGTGCTGACCAACGCCGGTGGCGTGGGCGTGCTCACCTCCGACCTCTGCGAAGAAGCCGGTCTTGACCTGGCTCCCCCCAGTGAGGAAACCAAGGCTGCTCTGCGCGCCGTGCTTACCCCCGAGGCTTCCCTGGGCAACCCCATCGACGTGGTGGGCGACGCCAAGGCCGACCGCTACGAGGCTGCCCTGAAGGTGCTCTGCGAGAGCGGTGAGTACAAGAACATCCTCGTTCTGCTGACTCCCCAGCGCGTGACAGAATGCCCCGAGACCGCTCAGGCCGTCATCAAGCTGGCTCCTCAGTACCCGAACGTGAACATCTACTGCTCCTTCGTGGGTGGTGCCCGTGTGGACGAAGGCCGCGTGCTGCTCAACGAAGCCAAGATTCTCAACTACGAGTACCCCGCCGACATCGTGCGTCTGCTCGGTCTGCTGAAGGCTCAGATGGCTTTCCGCGGCAAGAAGCTCGCCACCTGCGAGACCGGCGAAGTTCCCGCCGAAATCAAGGCTGCCGTGACCTCCGCCAAGGAAGCCGGCCTGGCCTCCCTGCCCCAGGAGACCGTGAACATGCTCATGGACCACTACGGCATCGATTACCCGAAGTGCGGTAACTTCACCGATAAGGAAGAAGCCCTTGCTTTCTGCAAGACCATCTTCCCGAACGCTGTGGTGCTCAAGCTCTCCGCTCCCGATGCTCTGCACAAGACCGAAATGAAGGGTATCTACCTCAACATCAACGACGAGGCTTCCTTCAACGAGGCCTGGGAAGGTCTGTGGGGCTCCATCACCAAGTTCCAGCTCAAGGGTGCTTCCGTGCTCATCCAGGAGATGATTACCAAGGCCACCGAAACCATCATCGGTGTGAACACCGACAAGAACTTCGGCCGCGTCATGGTATTCGGCACCGGCGGTGTGTACACCGAGGTGATGCGCGACACCACCATGCGCATTCTGCCCACCGACGACTTCTCCGACATGATCAAGGAGACCAAGGTTGGCACCATCCTGAACGGTGTGCGTGGCGAGGCTCCCAAGGCTGTGGGCCCGCTGGCCGACACGCTGGCCAAGGTGCAGAAGCTCGTGCTCGAGATTCCCGAAATCACCGCTATCGACGGCAACCCGGTTCTCGTGACCGCCGACCGCGCCGTGGTGGTGGACTTCAAGATGATTCTCAAGTAATCTTCCTGATTCCGTTTCCCGCAACGCCCGCTTTTCTCCGGAAAAGCGGGCGTTTCTGTTTGATTTTGCTGTAGCTTCATGGTAGATTAGCCTGCACACCCCACGGATTTCCCATGAACGCCCTGATTTTCTTCATCGTTTTAGCGGCAGCCCTCGCCCTGCAGTTTCTAGTTATCTATTTCTCCTACCTCCCCGTGTCGCGCCGCCATGCGTCGCAGAAGCAGTTGCTTCATGCCTCCTTCGTGGTTATGGGATACAGCATGATAGCGGGCGTTCTGCTCAAGTTAGCAGAACTGCCCAGGAGCATTGGCGTACTCATCACAGCCATACTTATCCACATGATGGGGCGCAGGATACTGAGCCAGAGCAACAAGCAGGCCTGGGTCTCCTGTGGGATTTTCACCGCTATCATTCTCGCCATAGCAGTTGGCTTTATCTACCTCATGGAAACAAAAGACGCCTTCCGCGAGATAATGATGCAAAAGGCGGAATAAAAGAACGCTGGAAATTGGAGTTTGCCGGGCGGCAGGCTCGCGTCAGCGAGCGGAACATTGAGCCCGAAGGGCGGTAGCCAGTAGCCCAGGGTGAAGCCGCGTCAGCGGCGGAACCCTGGGTTGGCTAAGTAAACAAAACGAACCCCGAACGAAGTGAGCGGGTGGCAGAAATCACGGCTAATATATTAAGCCATAGCCTTCCGTCTCCGGGTTGACACCCTACGCCGTGACAGGCTGCCACCCACTCCGCTACGCTCCGGGGTTCTGAT
>JBGUSR010000047.1:0-2905 GCA_045132635.1 Akkermansia sp. | reverse complement strand
AAGGGTTTCATAGAAAAATGAAAGGTATTCAACGAAATGCCTACAATTTCCGCAATTTTGAAAACTATAGATTAAGAGTATTGGTTGCTTGTTCCCATTTCAAAGAAAAATCACCATCCCACAAAAGTTGGGCTTGACCCGTAATTAGGCCCTGTTCACCGCCTGTGGTATGCATCGCGGGTCTGCCCGGCTTCGAGTCTCGCTATCGCTCGCTTTCTGGGGGCTCCGTCCGCTGCGCGTTCTACGCCCACCCGGGGACGCCGAGGCTAGGCTTCTATCGCTTTGGTCTGTAAGACCAAAGCGCCTACGCCTGGCGGCAGCCATTCTGGCCTGCCTTGGGGCTTCGCGTGTCGCAAGGCTCCCTTGCTACGCCCACACGGGTGGCGTAGAAAAACAGCGTATCAGGTGACCTGATACGCTGTTTTACGAAGCCTGGAGCATAGCGGATTCGAACCGCTGACCTTCTCAATGCCATTGAGACGCTCTACCAACTGAGCTAATACCCCGTTCTGTGATGTTGCCCTCTGGTGAGGACGGCGGGAGTATACACAGCGGATGCGCTTTTGGCAAGTAAAAAATCACATTTTTGTGAGAAAAATCTGCAGATTTTTGCCGGAAGGGCGAATTCAGCGGTGTTCCGGGGTGGTTCAGGCGAGGAAAACGGGCAGGGAATCGGCGTTGGCGGCGAGCCAGGATTCGAATTTGCGCAGGGCTTCGCCGCGGTGGGAGATGCTGTTCTTCTCTTCGGCAGAGATTTCGGCCATGGTGCAGTCGTAGCCATCCGGGATGAAGAGGGGGTCATACCCGAAACCGCCGGTGCCACGGGGGGAGAGGGTAATCTGCCCCTCTACGGTGCCGATGAAGCAGGCCAGTTCCTTGCCGCCGCTGGCCACGGAGATGGCGCATACGTAGCGGGCAGTGAAGGGTTTCTCGCTTTCCGGTCTGGCGGCCAGTTCTGCAAGCATCTTGCGGTTGTTTCCTTCATCATCGCCGTGGGTGCCGGCGTAGCGGGCGGAGTACACGCCGGGCATGCCGCCCAGGGCATCCACGCAGATGCCGCTGTCGTCAGACACCACGAGGCCGGGGAACACGGCGGAGATGCTTTCGGCCTTGATGGCGGCGTTGGCGGCAAAGGTGGTGCCGGTCTCCTCAGGGTCCGGTGCGCCGGGGAAATCGGCCAGGGTCTTCAGCTCGAACTGCTCCGGCAGAATGCGGGCGAATTCGCGTGCTTTGTGTGTGTTGCGGGTGGCGATGAGGAGCGGAATGCGTTTGTTCATGAGTGCGTGGCGTTTAGTGTATATTGGAGTCCTTTTTGTGGAACACCCGGGTGAAGAAAAGGAAGATGACGACGTAGGAGAGCAGGGCGCAGAAGACATCTGCCACCATCTGGGAGTACCAGATGCCCTCGCCCTGCCACCAGAGCGGCAGCAGCAGCAGGCAGGGAATCAGCACAAGGAACTGGCGCAGAATGTTCAGGAATACGCTCATAATCGGCCTGCCGATGCTCTGGAAGAAGTTGCCGATGATAATCTGCGTGCCCACCAGCGGGAAGGCAAGGCCCATGATGCGCAGGCCGTGCGTGGCGATGGTGATGAGCTGGGTGGAGTTGGCATCCTCTTCCTTCACGAAGGCGCGGATGATGTATTCCGGGCAGAGCTGGATGCCTACCCAGCAGAGCAGGGTGAGCAGGAAGGCGGAGACGACGGCGTAGTTGAACACGCGGCGCACGCGGCTGTAGTAGCCTATGCCCAGGTTATAGCCGGCGATGGGTTGCATGCCCTGGGCAATGCCCAGCACGACCATGGCAATGGCCAGCAGCACGCGGTTCACGATGGCGTAGGCACCCACGCCCATGGCGCCTTCATAGCGCAGGAACTGCGTGTTGAACACGATGACCACCAGGCAGCCGCAGAGGTTCATGAGGCAGGGCGGCAGACCCAGCAGGCAGATGCGCCGCATGATGGGCCCGCAGAGTTTCCACATGCGCCCGCGGAAGTGAATGACGCTGCTGCGGTGCAGGAAATGCACCAGCACCCAGAGCATGCCGACGGCCTGCCCGGCGGTGGTGGCCAGGGCGGCACCGGTCATGCCCCATTCCAGTTCATATACGAAGAGGTGCGCGCAGCCGATGTTGACCACCATGGAGATGAGCAGGCTGTACATGGCCTTGTACGGGTAGCCGCTGGCGCGCATCACGTGGTTCAGGTTCATGAAGGAGAAGGTGAGCGGGCAGGTGAGCATGAGCACGAGCATGAAATCGCGTGCCGGCTGCAGGGTGTTCTCATCTGCGCCGAAAAGGTGCAGAATCTCATCCATCCACGGCAGCGGCAGCCAGCCGCACAAAATGCCCAATGCAAGACCCAGGATGGTGCAGTGCCCCAGCACGCGGAAGGCGCGCGGAAAGTCCTGCTGCCCCAGGGTGATGGAGGTGGTGGCGGCGCCACCCAGGCCCACCAGCGTGCCCAGTGCCACAAGCAGGTTCATGATGGGGAAGAGCAGCCCCATGGCGGTGATGGCGTATGCCCCGCAGCACTGCCCGATGTAGATGGAATCCACAATGTTGTAGAATGACATTGCGGCCATGCCCACAATGGCGGGAAGTGAGTACTGCGCCAGCAGCAGCCCCATGGGCTTTTGCTCCAGATCTACCAGCTTTTGGTCTTTCTCCATGTTCAGGGAAACTTTACTCCTCTTGGGGTTGCGTGTCAAGCTGCGATTCCAAATCCCCGAGCGCAGCAAGGGGCACATGTGTCCCATAGATTGCTGCGGTGTAAACGCAGCAATTTAGACCACTTTCAAGTGGATTTAGATGCCTCGTAAGAGGCAATTTCCTCTGCCAAAGGCAGATTTCGATGCAGCTCATCAAGAGCTGCAATGCAGGTGAAATAAGTTCCTGCGGGCCATA
>JBGUSR010000046.1:0-32994 GCA_045132635.1 Akkermansia sp. | reverse complement strand
CTTACATTGCAGGGCAGAATGCCCTGCAGTGAAATTGCGGGCAGAGGCCCGCAATGAAATCCGCCACTATCGTGACGGTCTAAATCCGGTTATCACCGGTCTAAATTGCCCGGCTTCCGCCGGGCAGTGTTTCATCCCCCCGCCAAATCGCCATTTCTATATCAGCCTGGCGGCGGCGCGGCGGCCATATACCGTGTCCGGATGCGAATCCACCGCTCGTTGGAGCCAGGACTGGGCGGCCTCAGTATCGTGCAGCGATTTCTCGCAAAGCTGCGCGGCGCGGAACATCAGCAGCGCGGCGTCCTCCGGGGCACGAATGATGCCGATGGCCGTTTCCAGAGTGGAGAGCGCGGCTGAGGCATCGCGCTGCAGCTCCAGCTGCAGGCGAGCCAGCTCCAGCCAGCCGCGCAGGCGCCAACGCTGCTGCATCACCACTTTTTCCAGCTCCGGCAGCAGCGCAGTATTCTTTTCCATATCTATGCGCTCCACCAGGCGCGCAAGAGCGTCATCACCAGGCACATAGGAGCCCGAATAGAGACGCTCCGCGAGTTTCTCGCTCCACCCGGGGAGAATCCAGTAGCGAAAGAGGAGACCCTCCACCACGGCCAGCAGAACCAGCGCACCCAGCAGCATAAGAATACCCTGGGTGCCGTGCCCACCGTACATGCGCTGCTGCACGGGCTCCAGCGCCAGCGCAAACAGGCCGATGGGACACGCCACCGCCACCAGCTGGAATAAACGCCGCAGCATTATTTCTTGCCAGGCAGGTCATCCATCTCCAGATAATCCAGGGCAATGGTGCGCTCCGGGTTCTGGGGATTACGGACCTCGAGCTTCATCTGCTTAAAGAACCAGGTGCCATCGCTCAAACGCTGCACGGACGTGATGGAGAAGCGCTTCTTGAGCTTACCGTTCTTATCATAGCCGTCAATCTGCCAGGTCGTGCCGTTTTCCTTATCCACCCACATGCGTACCCAGGCAAACTGGCCCACGGCGGGGTTCGGGTTGGGCACCTGAACCACATAGCAATCGCGGCCCTTGATGCGGGAATCGACCCCGGCATCCACCATCTGCCCGCCCTGCCAGTACAGGAAACGCAGGGATAAATCCTCATAGCACACATCGGTGCCGGCAATCGCCTGGGCATACTGGGCGGGAGCCATCACACGGGCCTTGCCGTTCTCCACCAGCATAATATCCACGTTCTTCTCCTTAATGCGCACATCAAAGCGCTTCCAGGTATCGCCATCCTTGTACTGGAAGGCAAGCGTCTCGCCACGCACGCTGAGGCTGAACGGAATCTTGAGCTTGGCCTTGCGGATGCGGCCAGCCACATCCTTATTGCCCTGGCTCACCGTCATTTCGCGCATGCAGGCCAGCAATTCATCGGCAGAAGGCTCCACTTCCATCTCCTGGGCAGAAAGCGGCAGCACCATGGCTGCGGCCAGCAGTATATTTTTCCACATCTTCATGTCGTGCATCATACCATAAGGGCGCACCATTGCACAGCTTTTATTTTTTGGACTTGCAGCATTTGTTCACCTGGTGTAGACTCCCCCGCGTGAAATACAATCGTTTTGTCAATTCGCTGCTGATGGCGCTGCGCCTGGGTCTGGGGGGATTTTTCCTGCTGACCGGGGTGCAAAAAGTGGCGGCTATGAACGAAATGGTGGATTTTCTGACCCGCAGCCGGATTCTGCCGGCCTTTTTCTCTTTTCCGCTGGCGTGCCTGGGGCTGGCCATGGAGCTGGTGGTGGCCGTGTGTCTGCTGACCAAGTGGAACTACCGCGGAGCCACCGTGTGGGGCGTAGCGATGTGCGGCGTATTCCTGCTGCTGTATTTCCAGGGCTGGATGCGAGGGCTGGAGCTCAGCTGCAACTGCCTGGGCAGCACGCACGAGATTACGGACTACCCCTTTGATACCGGCATGCGGCTTCTGCTGCTCGGCGGTATGCTGCTGCTCTTCTGGGATTCCCGCCGCCCCGCGCCCACCTTCATGAAACTGCGTAAATACGAGTTCGAGGATTTCTAAAAGCGCGGGGTCGGAAACTTTCATGCCTGAACAGAAGCTTTAACAAAAAAGGGTCGCAAACGCGACCCTTTTTTTATCAGCGAGCCATAGCGGCTTCGATATCATCCGGTTCAATCGGCGCATTCGGAATGAGATCCTCCACGCCGTTCTCGGTGATGAGTACATCTGTCTCCAGGCGGATGCCGATGCTTTCTGAGGGAATGTAGATACCGGGTTCCACCGTCCACACCTGGCCCACGGCAAAGCACTTCGTATCGGAGCCCACATCATGCACATCGATGCCGAGGGAGTGGGAAGTGCCATGCATGTAGTACTTACGCACGCAGAGGGGATTCTCCGGCTGGGCATCCACTTCCTTCTGGGTGAGCAGGCCCAGCTGCACCAGCTCAGCAGCCATGTTCACACGCACCAGGCGCTCGTACTCCTGCTTCTCCAGGCCGGGGCGCATGATGCTCATGGCATAGCGCTGCACGCGGAGCACAGCCTCATACACCGCACGCTGGCGGGGGCTGAACTTGCCATTGGCAGGAATGGTGCGGGTCATATCACCGGCGTAGCCGCCGTACTCGGCACCGATATCCAGCAGAATGAGGTCGCCATCCTTCACTTCCTTGTGGTTGGAGTTATAGTGCAGCACACAGGTATCAGCACCGCTGGCAATAATCGGCAGGAAGGAGAACTTGCGGGCGCGGCGGCGGATGTAGGCAGCGCTGAGGATAGCCTCAATCTCCCACTCGCCCATGCCGGGCTTCACCTGCGGCAGCAGCTCTGCAAAACCGGCGCCGGTAATCTCGCAGGCGCGGCGCAGCTGCACCATCTCCTCATCGCACTTCACCAGGCGCATCTCTGCCAGCAGGGAATACAGGCTCTCGGTGCGGGCATCCGGGTATGAAGCACGCAACGCGGCAGCCATGCGCTCATTGCGGGTCTGCACATAGGTGTAGCGGCGGGGGTGATTATCCGTCTCCAGCCAGATGGAGCTGGCAGCAGGCACCCACTCAGCCAGCAGGGCGTTGTACACATCTGTCCAGCGCACATCCTCCACCCCGCTCAGGGCAGTGGCGGCGTCTTCCGTAAGGCGGGCGCCTTCCCAGATGACAATTTTCTCATTCGTTTCGCGCAGCAGGAGGGTATCATCATGCTCACCGTTCTCGCCGATGCGCATGAGCAGCACCGTTTCCTCCTGGTCAATGCCGGTCAGGTAGAACAGGTTGGCATTCTGGTGATGAGCCAGGGTACCATCTGCATTGGTGGGGTAAATATCATTGGCATGTACAATCACCAGCGCACCAGCCGGCAGCTTGGCAGCCAGCGCGTCTCGGTTTGCCGTGTAAAAAGAGGCAGGTATCGGTTCGTAACGAAGTGTATGGTTCATATCTTGCTGCCCGCAGTATACTCCCTCTCCCCCGCCGGTGCAATGCGAAATCATGTGTTCAGGCTGCTTTTTCCTTGACAGATTACATGCTCGGGAGTAAGAAAGGGACTACACACCATTTGAAATCATTATGGATCGCGACGAAAAAACCCTTATTCTTTTCAAGCCGGACTGCGTCCGCAAGAATCTCTCCGGTATCATCCTGCAGCGTCTCCTGAGCGAAGGTTTCCGCCTGCGCGGCATGAAGATGATGCAGCTGGACGACGCCATTCTGCGTGAGCACTACGCCCACATCATCGACCTGGTGATTGATGACAAGCCCCTGTTCCCCACCCTGTCCTACTTCATGCAGACCAGCCCGGTGGTGGCACTTGTGCTTTCCGGCCCCGGCGTTATCACCCGCGTGCGCAGCATCCTCGGGCCCACCAATTCCATGAAGGCCGACAAGGGCACCATTCGTGGCGACTACGGCACCAACAGCATGCTCAATATCTGCCACGCCTCCGACTCCCCCGAAAGCGCCGAGGTGGAAATCAAGCGTTTCTTCAAGCCGGAGGAAATCTTCGACAACGTGGACTAATTCTCCACAGCTCAACCATTTCCAACACAAAAGGACAGCCTCGGCTGTCCTTTTGTGTTATTTTGGATATGTGGGCACTTCAAAAGGAAATCTGTATGAATGTAGAACAATCTGGCGGGCGGCTTCACTTTATTAAAAGCGCCTGTGAGAAAAGTTCAACGGCGGCGCTTGCTATTCCTCTTGGGCGCAGGCTTCCTGGGCGCGGGCTTTTTCTTACGCGCAGGAGTAGCGCGGCGGCGCGGGGCCTTCTGGCGCGGCTGGGTTTTCCTGGCAGGCTGCGTTTTCTTAGGCGGCGCGGGGTCCACCTTCACCGGCGACGGCGGGGGAGTCTCCACCACGGGGGCCTTCTGCACCTGCAGAGCCGTACCGGGATTCATCACACGAGCGAATGCCTCCACACCGGCGGCCAAGGCATTGGCCAGCTTAATCTGGTATTCCTCAGAGACCAGGCGCGTACCCTCCTCCGGGTTGGTGGCATAGCCCATTTCCACCATTACAGCGGGGCAGCGCAGCGAGTTCAGAAGACTGTAATGAGCACGCCGACAGCCGCCATCCGCTGCCCCGGCTTTTTCCACCAGGCTTGATTGCAGCGCCATGGCCAACGCCATGCTGCACTGGCTGAACTCGTGCCCGGGCATAGGTTTCTCATTCTTGCCAGCAGGGGCCAGCGTATAAGTCTGCGCGCCCTTCACATCGCTTCGCCCGCTGTTCAGATGCAG
This sequence comes from Akkermansia sp., assembly GCA_045132635.1. Lineage (GTDB taxonomy): Bacteria > Verrucomicrobiota > Verrucomicrobiia > Verrucomicrobiales > Akkermansiaceae > Akkermansia. Next base: position 28,288 of record JBGUSR010000046.1, on the reverse strand, counting down.
GCTCACAAATATGGCAGCGGGGACCTCATTCGTCTTGTCCACGCGGGCCTGGGGAGACTGATACTGATTCTGCTCCTGCGTATAGACCACCTCGAAGCCGCGTTTCTTGAGCTCAGCCCCCAGCTTGGTAGCCACCACAAGCGCCACATCAGCCTCGCGCACATAGGGAGTCACCGTGCCAGTATCATGCCCGCCGTGGGCCGGGTCAATCACCACCGTGCGCACAGCGCTGCGGTTGGCAATATACGTAGGGCGCAGCACGGGTTCTATAAGCTGCTGCACATCAACCTTTGCCACCAGCAAATCACCGCTGGAGTCCTCCTGCACGGGGTGAGAGAGGATGCAGAGGCGATCCTGAATACGAAGCTCTCTTGGAGCCGGGCCAAAGGTAAGAGTCACCTCACCATTTCCCAGAATACGCTGCCCCGCAACACGCCGCCCTTTGGGCTGCAGCACCATCAGCTTGTAAAAGCTGCGCAAATCCTCCAGCGGCAGATATTCCACACCGCCCACCTCGCGCACATGCCAGGAGCCCACATTCGGGGCCGGCTGCACCACGGGGGGCGCATCCGCCTGTTCGGCCTCAGCCTTGGCCACAGCCTCCGCCGGGTCAGCCACAGCAGGGGCCATGGATGCCAGCCACAATGGCACCACCACTGCTCCACACCGCCTTACCATACGCCTCATCATCTTTCTCTCCTGGCGTAATTGCTGATACTGGAACCGGAAATGCTGGTACGCACACGCCTGGAGCCGGGAGTGGTAGAAGCCACATTCTGGGCAGGACGGCACACGGTGTTATTGTAGGCAACAATCCCCTTGCAGATGCTGTCTGCCAGCAGATTCTGATAGCTGCTGGTCGCCATTCTGCTGCATTCGGCCGGGTTGGACACAAATCCGCCCTCAAACAGAATGGCAGGACGGCTTATCGTGCAGAGCACGGAGAAGCGTGCACGCTGAATCCCGCGGTCTATGGCGCCGGAACTGCGGATAGCGCGGCTGTGCACCGCAGTGGCAAGCGCAATATTCTCACTATCCTGGTTGTTGCCGGCAAGCTCATCAAAACGGCGGGAGCGAGCAAAGGGCGACGTAGTTCCCTGCGGCGCCAGAGTGAAGGTTTCAATGCCACTGGCCGCGCTGCGCCCGGCATTGTGATGAATGCTCACAAAAATGGAATCCGGTATGCGGTTGGCAATATCCACACGCTGCTGCAGCGTAAGGAAATAATCCCCATCGCGGGTCATCACCACGCGGTACCCCTCCTTCTGCAGCAATTTGCGCAGTTTCCGGGCAACGGCAAGATTCAAATCCTTTTCCTTGGCGATAGAGCTCACGGCACCAGCATCGTGCCCGCCGTGGCCGGGGTCAATCACTACCGTACGCAGCCTCCGGTCAGGCGAATACCGCGGGCGCAGCACCGGGTCCACCAATTTGCGCATATCCACGGAAGAAATCATGAGGTCTGCCCCCACCTTACGCACCGGATGCGAAAGCACGTAGCGATAGTTGTTCACGTAAAAATCCTGCTTCTCCGGCTTCAGCGAAACCACGTGCTTGCCACTGCCATAGGATACACAACCGGGGCGCCCTTTCCGAGGCGTAAACTTATAAAAGCGCCACACATCGCTAAGTTTCACATACTCAACGTCATCAATACTGGTAACACCCCAGGTACTCTGCGCGTACACTCCCCCCCACTGGCACACAAACAGGGCCAGCAGCATCATAACCATATGTGAGGCAAGACGTCTCATATTCAAACGCTCTCCTACTCTACCATCTCACCCCCTTCCCCCACAAGCCCAAAATGGTTCAGTTCCCGCATTTTTCTCACACGAGTGTCAGCATTCCAGATAAATCTTGACACCCGGCGCAGGAACAGGCAGAATATGCCCCGCAACAAGCGCCGGAGAGATGGCTGAGTTGGTCTAAGGCACTCGACTCGAAATCGAGCGTGGCAGAGATGTCACCGTGGGTTCGAATCCCACTCTCTCCGTTGCCGAAAAGTCCTTGCAGTCTGCTGGCTGCAAGGACTTTTCATTTGTCTATTGTATTGACAAGTCAGTAATCATTATGTAGGATGATGCAGCACTCCTGACACTCCGGCATGAAATCCACCCTGCTCCTTATCTGTTCCCTGCTCTGTCTGCTGTTCTTCTCACTGCTTATCGTGGCAGCGGGTGTTTCGGATATGACACCGACGGAGGACGCATACAGCCAGGTGGTAAACCCGGAGGCAGCCTGCGCTTACCTGCGCGACCAGGAATCATTCAACCGGGTCATGGGGGGCATCATCGCCGGCCTCTCCTCCATGGGGGCGCTCGCCGCTCTCGTCAGCCTTGTTTTCTTACGAAAGGAGCGCATCCTGGTCTGGTTCCGGCTTGCTCTGCTGCTGGCGAACATATGTATCATGCTGACCTGCGCCATCCTCTTCTTTGTCACCCTGATGGAGACTACGCAGCCCACGCCGGAATTCCTGCGGCTCTGCCGCCCCTGGCTGGATTCCTACTGGGCGCGCGCCATTCAGCAGACCCAGCAGTCTGCATTATTCCTGGGGCTTTGCTGCGGCATGCTCAGCGGGGTCAACTGCATGTCGTTCTACTTCCACCACCGCCGCCGCACCTATTACAACTCCTGAGCTTAAACAGGTAAGCGGAAGAAACGCCGGGCATTCGCCGTGGTGGCAGCGGCCACTTCCTCCAGAGAAATACCGCGGAGAGCTGCCATCTTTTCTGCCACAAAACGCGTGCGGCCGGGGATATTGAGCTTACCACGGTGCGGCTCCGGAGAAAGATAGGGAGAATCCGTCTCCAGCATCACGCGTTCCAGCGGAGCCCAGGCAGCCACCTCCTGCACATCGGTAGTCTTCTTGAAGGTGATGATGCCGGTGAAGGAGACCATACCATCCAGCTTTTCAAAAATGGAATCGGCCTGTGTCTTGCTGCCGATAAAGCAGTGAAACACCGGGCGAACCTTCGGAAAATTGCGAGCAATGGCAAAAGCATCATCAAAGCAGGCGGTGCCTTCCTTATCGCGCGTGTGCAGAGAGATATTCAACCCCAGTTCCTCAGCCAGCGCGAAATGCTTCTCCAGCAGCACTTTCTGGCGGGCGTGGTACACAGCCTCATCCCAGCCTTCCGGGGCATCCCAGAAATAATCCAGACCGGTTTCGCCAATGGCGGCCTGCGGATGCTGGCGGCACAAATCGGCCATGTACTCAAAATCCGCATCGCTCACATTCGTGGCCTCAGAAGGATGCGCGGCCAGGCAGGAGGTCACAAAATCCGGCATGCGGCGGGCCAGCGCCAGCTGCGGCAGCCAGTCCTGCGGGTGCGTTCCCTGCGACACACAGTGCCCCACCCCCAGTGCCAGCGAATCTGCCCGCAGCTGTTCCAGATCCTCATACTTATCGTGCACCAGGTGGCAATGTGTGTCAATAATCATGCGCACCGTATACACCAGCCCCTCGAAATTGTCAAGGAGAACATGCTGAATTCAGACGGGGACACATGTATCCCAAAGATTTCACAAATGACCGCATTATCAACACCGTTCTGGAGCCTACCCCCCTCTTTATCCACTAAATGGCGATTTGTGTGGGGGGCTCAAATCTTTCGGAGCACGGGACTTCAGTCCCGAAAACTCAAGTGTTGAGGGACTAAAGTCCCTCGCTCCGACAAAAACAGCTGCCCGACAAACTCCCATTTGGCGCAGCAATCTTTGGGACACATATGCTTCGGGGAACACGGGTGGAAAGATAGACAAAATTCACCAGAAAAGCTGAACGCACCAAGCGGGGCTTATTTCTGGCGATTCTGCCGCAGCAGGCGGATAACATACCAGAGCACGGCAAGCAGCACGACGCCGTCATCCAGCTGCCCGAGCCCTATGATGCTATCCGGTATAAAATCCACGGGAGAAAGAAGATATACCAGCGCCAGAATATAGTACACAATGCTGCGCGGGCTCTTCAGGGACCCCTTATGCGCCTCCTCCATCAACTTTACTGCTGTCTGCTGTTTCTTATCCATGATTTTCAACTTGTTTAAGGAAATATAATCCGGTGTAAATTCGGGGGTCGAGAGCAATACCCTGCTCCACCTGCGCGGCAAGCCAGGCATCGATATCATCCAGCGGAGCTTCGCGCACGGTAATATTCTCCGCCTCCACCCCGCCGCCGGCGGCCACGCGAGTCAGCCCGCGGGCAAGAAAAAACGAAAGGCTTTCCGAGGTAAGCCCCGGAGAGGACGGACCATGAAACAGGAAGTGCATTTCCGCGGCCTCGTAGCCAGTTTCCTCCAGCAATTCACGAAAGGCGGCGGCGGTATCGCTCTCCGGGCCCTCATCACCACTGAGCCCGGCGGGGAAACACAGGCAACGCTGGCCGATGGGCGGGCGGAATTCCTCCACCAGCAGCACCTTGTTCTCCGGGGTGCAGGCAAACACCATCACCGCCCCTGTGTCGTTCACACGCTGGCAGTATTCCCAGTGTCCCTCGCGCACCATGTTCAGAAATTTACCCTTGTACAACGTCTCCATGACTGTAAGAAAAGGAGGGCGGCAAGTTCTGCACCCGCCGCCCCCGGTTAAAATTAAAAAAACAGACGCTTACTCGCGCACCAGCTGCTGGAAGCGGGCCAGAATGCGCTTGGTCACAGGGCCGGCCACGCCAGTGCCGATGGTGCGGCCGTCCAGAGAAGTGGCGGCAATCACCTCAGCGGCAGAGCCTGTCAGGAAGCATTCATCGGCGCAGAGCACATCAAAGCGGTTCATCACCTTCTCCACACAGGGGATACCCAGTTCAGCACAGATATCCATCACAGCGTGGCGGGTAATACCACCCAGACCACCCTCTGTCAGCGGGGGAGTCTGCACCTCACCGTTCACCACGATGAAGATGTTGTCGCCCGTGCATTCGGCCACGTTGCCGCGCTGGTTCAGCATAAGAGCCTCGCCGGCGCCGGCGGCCACAGCCTCCATCTTGGCGGAAATACCGTTCAGGTAGTTCAGGCTCTTCACCTGAGGGCAGAGAATATCCGGATTCGGACGACGGAAGGAAGAGGTAATCATGCTCAGGCCCTTCTCGTACATCTCCTTGGGGTACAGAGCGATATTCTGCACAATGATGAACATGCTGGCCTTGGGGCAGTTGCGGGGATTCAGGCCCAGGTCACCCACGCCGCGGGTCACCACCAGGCGGATGTAGCCATCCACCATGCCACTGGCAGCCACGGTTTCCTTGGTGGCCTCGCACACTTCCTCGAAACTCCACGGCAGCTCAATCATGAGGTAGCGCATGGAATTGAACAGACGCACGATGTGCTCCTCCAGGCGGAACACCTTGCCAGAGTAGAAGCGGATGCCCTCGAAGCAGCCATCGCCGTACAGTACACCATGATCAAAGACGGAGACCTTAGCCTCGTCCCGGTCAACCAGCTTGCCATCAAACCAGATTTTCATGATAAAAAATTTGAGTGAACGGCAGCATTATACGCCCTTTTCCGCACAAAGAAAGAAGAAAAACGCGGCATGTCTGTTTTTTATTCGGGAATTCCCTCACGCGGATGCCTCTCTTTTCTGCCATATCGGCGAATGGAGCTTGCAATCCACCGCCCGCGAGGTTAAAATAAGCAGCAGCATATGAAGACATGTCTGGGCAGTCTCCTGTTAGTTCCCGTAATCCTGGCACTGGTGATTACGGCCGTGTACCACACCTCCGTCAACTCCGAGCTCCAGTTCGAGAAACGCGACACCAACGCCAAATACATTAACACCACCCGCTCCTTCCGCCCGCAGATTAAGGAGGCCGAAAAAGCCGAGCCAGCTGCCCCAGCCAGCAACGATAAGAAGACACCTGCCCCCGCCGGCGCCGTTCCCGGCCTGGTAGACGACGACACCGCCGAAGAAGCCTGACAAAACAATTTGTCAATCGTTAATAGTCAATTCCCATGCATCGTCCCATCATCGGCTACACCTTGGGCGACCAGGCCGGCATCGGCCCGGAAATCATGAGTGCCGCGCTGGCAGCCATGGCCGGTGAACAGGCAGAATTCCGCCCCATGGGCCCGGCGATTCACGCCACTCCCGGCTGCCCCACCCGCGAAACCGCCCAGGCCGCGCTCGAACAGCTGGAAAACGCTGCCGCAGCCCTCAAAGAAGGCCGCATCGATGCCGTGGTCACCGCCCCTGTCTGCAAGGAAAACCTGCACAGAGTCGGCTTCCACTTCCCCGGGCAGACCGAATTCTTTGCAGACCGCCTGGGCGTGCCGGATTTCGCCATGTGCCTCACCGGCCAGCGGCTCACCGTAGCCCTCGGCACCATACACACCGCCCTGGCAGATGTGCCCCGCCTGCTCACCTCCGCAGAGCTCGTGCGCATCGGCACCCAGCTGGCAGATTTCGTGCGCCGCACCAGCGGCAAAACCACCCCGCACATCGCCGTGGCCGGGCTCAACCCCCACAACGGTGAAAACGGCGCCTTTGGAGATGAGGAGGCGCGCATCATCTCCCCCGCTGTGCAGCAGCTCAGCGCCGCCCTCCCCTGGGCCCGCTTCACCGGCCCCTGCGTGCCTGATTGCGTCTACCGCGATACCGCCCTCGGCCATTTCGACGCCATCCTGGCCCCCTATCACGACCAGGCCCTCATCCCCCTCAAGCTGCTTGACTTCGACAACGCTGTCAACGTCACACTCGGCCTCCCCCGCTACCGCACCAGCCCCGACCACGGCACCGCCTTCGGCATAGCCGGGAAAGGCATCGCCAACCCCTCCAGCACCATTCGCGCCTTCCAGCTCGCCCTCTCCTGCGCACGGGCTCATTGACTCGCCCCCCCCTTCCGGCTCCGCCCATCCTCCCCGCTCTCCCCAGGCGGCAGAGGCGCGCTCGCGTCTACCCACGCCCCTCATTCTTCATTCTTCACCATTCACTCATCCATGGCGGCCTCTTCATTTATGTGTGAAGACCCAAAAATTCAGGAAAGTCTAAGTAAATTTTTCACTCCAGCCAGCGTGTCATCACCACATCTGAAATATTCTTCGCGGCGCGTCGGGGAGAAATTAAACTTTTCTTAAATAAAATCCCCAAATTCCGCATCAAAACAAGCAAAAAAGGCCTTCCAAAAGCTCGCGCGCGCGCGCGCGATACCCCAAACGTGTCATCTTTTTATCAAAAACAGGCATTTAACACCGATAAACCTTGACACCCTTCACCCTTGCAAACAGACAAAACGCTTGCCATCCCCCCCCCGTTCGTGGTAGTATGCACCCACGCCGAACCCACCCGTTCGGCAAACACTCAGAGTCACGCACCACCTTTATTACAAATTTCATGAACAAAATCTTCAACAAGGCACTCATCCTTGCCGCTCTGACTTTGGCGGCATTGGCCGGAATGCCGGAGGCACAGGCGGCCGCATATAATCCGGACGCCACCAGCCAGGGTTTCGTCACCCCGGCAGCCCCCCGCCGCTCCGCCATGCCGGATCGCCGCCTCCCCAACCTGGGACGCGACAAGCATTCATTCCCCTTCTATCACCCGCGCCAGCTCAACCGCGTGGTGCGCACCACAGCCTACACCCACTCTGAGAGTGACCACATCGGCTATGGTCCTAAGAACGCCATTGGCACCTATCTCAAATACGGCAGCCGCGTGCGCAGCGCCGCAGCAGACTGGTCTGTGTACCCCTTGGGCACAAAGTTCAAGATTAAGGGCCAGCCCTACATCTATGTGGTAGACGACTACGGCAGCGCCCTCGTGGGCACCGCCACCATCGATATCTACCAACCGAACAAGTCCCTCATGCGCCAGTGGGGCCGCCGCGTGGTGGAAATCGAGGTCATTGAGTGGGGTTCCTCCCGACTCAGCATGGAGAAACTCTCCGACCGCCGCGGCTACAAGCACTGCCGCCAGATGTACGCCGCCCTTCAGGAGCAGAGCCGCAACCGCAACACGGCCAAGCGCTGATTTTCTGGCAACACATAAGCTTTCAGAAATGCCCGCATGCGCGGGCATTTTTTTTACTCTGACTGCATACAAAAAAGAAGGAACGGATGCAGTTATATCATCCATTCCTTCATTTTCCTACTACAGACGGGACTCGAACCCGTACGGTATTACCTACCGGGAGATTTTAAGTCTCCTGCGTCTACCATTCCGCCACTGTAGCATGGCTGCGGGAGGAATTGAACCATATTCACTGCCGCAATGCAAGGAAAATCTGCGGCTACGGGGCAAAGCTGACAATGACCGTGCCCGCAGGCGTCTCCGGGCCGGTCCAGCTGATGCGTGATGGCATGGCCGGATGAGCAAGGCCCTGCAGCTTGCGCTGGAATTGCGCCGGGCTGCCATACTGGGTCAGGTACCCCTCAAAACTACTCGCCCCGCGAGAGCAGGCGGCCAGAGCAGCCTGCAGAAAGGCATCGGCACTGGTATAATAGGTATTCTTACGGCGGTAGTACATGACCGTCTGCCTGCCGCTGGCCGGATAAGCCACGCGATTCCAGCTGTGGGTGCGTGCTATTTCGGCATCCGACAAGCAGAAGTAGGCATGCGAGACCACCTCGCAGCCACCATTGCCCACCACGGGGTCATCCCAGGTGGCATCCACGTGGTACCATTCCTTGTCGATGCAGACGAGATTCCAGGCATGCGGGCCGCCGGCATCGCCCGTGACCACACGAACCGGAATACCGGCAATCTCCAGCATAACAGATAGAGCCGCGCTATAGGCCTCGCAGCTGCCGCTACCCCCGCGCAGAATCTGCGCCACCGTGCAACCGCCCTTCTCCTCATAGCTGGCAGAGGCCACCAACTCATCGTGCAAAGCCACTAGCTTTGCGTAATCGCTCATGCCGGGCTGCAGAATCTCCTTCACCCGCTGCTCAGCCAGTTGCAGCACCGATTCTTCCTCATCGCTCAGCGTGGCGCGGAAAGCAGCGCTGCGCCGGGCTGCACACAAGCGCACATAGTCGCGGTATTCCAGCGTCATGGAAACCTGCCCGTTTTCCAGATAGGCTGTCTGGCAGCGGCGGGCATATTCCCCCCATGTACTTTCGCTGATGAGTTCGCGCCACCTGTTTTTCAACTCGCCGGAAAGGCGGAAATTGATAGGATTCCGGGCCGAGCGCACCCAGCCGGCAAAGGAGGAATTCAGCTGAGACTGGGAATACACCACCGGCTCGGGGTTGGTCTGAATCCGCGCTTTTTCCGGCAGCGGCACACTTCCCCCGGAAACAACCGGGGCGCACTGCACCAGCAGTGCACCCGGCAGCAGGATAGGCATGATGCGGCGCAGCATGGCCCGGTAACAGGGGATTTACACCTCCTCGCCGTCACCCAGCAGCTCAGCCATCAGCCCGTTGGGCGAGGCATGCATGGATTCGCGAGTAAGCATATTCTTGAGCTCCAGCTCCGGATACTCGGAACCGATGATGACGGCATAGCGGGCGCCAATCTTTTCTGCTCGCTTCAGCTGGTTGCCCATCTTGGCAGGAGCCAGCGGCAGGTCCACACGCAGGCCGGCATCGCGCAGGGCGGAAGCCAGGGCCAGCATCTGCATGCGCTTCTCCGGCGCAGCCAGCACCATGCACACATCCACCGTGCTTGTCTTCAGCGCGGCATCGCGCAGGGCGCGGGCAGCCGGGCAGGCCTCGATGAGGTGAGCAATCACGGCATCACCCATGGCAAAGCCCGTGGCGGGCATATCCACAGCACCGTTGGAAAGCGTGGAAACCAGGCCGTTGTAGCGGCCACCACCGGCCACGGCACGCAGGGTGTGGCCCTTGTCGAAAATCTCGAACACCAGCCCGGTGTAGTAGGCCAGGCCACGCACCACGGAAAGGTCAAGCTTCACATAAGCCTCCAGTCCGCGGGCCTGCAGTTCCTCCAGCACCGCATCATAGCGCGGGGAGCAGCCAGCAGGCGGGTTGGCAATGAAATTCACCAGGTCCTCGCGCTTCATGCCGAATGCATCCAGCTTCTCCTGGCAATACTCGGGGCGGTCACGCTCAAACTTATCGATGATAGCCAGGAAATCCGGCACGCGGTCCTCAGCCACGCCATTATCAGCGGCATACTTCAGCCACACCTCGCGGTCAGAAATGCGCACCACGAAATCATCTGCCGTGAAACCGAACTCGCGCATGCAGTCAATGGCCAGGGAAATCAGCTCAGCATCAGAGCCCTCACCGGCCTCGCCCAGAATATCGGCATTGAACTGCACGAACTCGCGCAGGCGGCCCTTCTGCGGCTTTTCATAGCGGAAGCAGGAGCCGATTTCGAACCACTTGAGGGGCTTGGTATACTCGCGCTGGTAAGCAGCAGCAATGCGGCCAAGAGATGCAGTGAGCTCCGGGCGCACGGTGATATCGCGCTCACCCTGGTCCTTGAAACGGAAAAGCTGGGTGGGCAGTTCTCCGCCGGACTTCTTGAGGTAGAGTTCCGTGGCTTCAATAGTGGGGGCTTCCCACTCTACAAACCCGTAACGATGCGCCACACGCCGCCACGTGTTGAACAGGTAATTACGGAAAGCGCATTCCTGCGGAGCAAAATCGCGGAATCCGGGCAGCGGTTGGAATCGTGCGTCAGGCATAGTGTTTGTGTAATTGAGGGATTAAAAATGGTTGTTACGCCCCTCATTATACCCGATTCCGCCTGTTTGGCAAGCGCAGAGCGCGTCCGCATATGCCGACTAAGTGCTTTGTCGAATGTTTAACGCTTAATTGAAATACAGGCGAGTCTTCGGCTCGCAGAATTCAATACATCAAAAATCCAAAATTCAAAATCCTACGCCCTCTCCCCTCGGGGGGCTCACAGGGTGGTTATCACCACTTTTTTTACGTTTCCGGCACCGAAGGTCCGGTTCAGAGCCTTGACAATCTGCGGCTTGAGGCGTGTTATCTCATAACGCACGGTGGGGTGGTTCACCGCAATGCGCGCGGTGCCGCGCATCACGCTCTGCAGGGTGGAGACCGCCGCCAGCGCCCCACCCACAGCCTCGCGCCAGGCCTCTGCCAGCACCTCGGGGGCCATGGTCTCCTCCTCCAGGTTCAGTTCGCTGAGCAACTCGCCCAGAAGCGATTCCATGCTGCGCTGGTTGCTGCTCTCCGCAATCTCGGTACCGCAGCAGAAAAAATCGGACATCGCCTGATCGCGCGCGCCCATCCGCGCGCTGCGCACCCGCACTGCCCGTTCTCCCATGCCATCCGGCATTTTCTGCATAAAAAACCGCCTGCGCGTCTTACGCACCGGCATCACCACCGGTGTTTCAGCATCTTTCTTCCTGCGTGGGGCGGCCATCTGGAAAGCGAGGGGAAAAAGCGGGCAGCCCGGCCAGACCGGACTGCCCAGATGAATGTTTGAAACCTACGGTGCTTTACTCGCCGTCGTCGCCGATGGCCTGCACGGGGCAACCTTCCATGGCCTCGGTGCAGAGAGCAATCTCCTCATCGGTCACGGGCTGCTTGCAAACGTAGGAAAGACCCTCGTCATCATCGCGGGCAAAGAAATCAGCGGCGGTCTCACGGCACAGATCGCAGTCGATGCAGTTGCAGTCAACATAGAACTTGCCGGGAACATTCTTCTCAGTCTTATCGTCGATATCGGCCATTGTCGTGTATATGGGGGGTTGTACCCGTACACATTTATGACCTTTTTTTCTCGGAATGCAATCCTTTTTTATTGCAACATTGCATTTTTCGGTACAAAATAAGGTCATGCACGACCAGGAAGCGGAAAAATCAAAAAAAACAGGATGGAAGGAAATAACGTGGGGCAGTATTGCCCTGCTCATACTGGTGGTGGGAGTCATCGCCTTCCTGTGCACCATGCACAAACTTCCTCATGCCGAATGGCGCAATGAGTTCAAACCGCTTTCCTGGAAGGCCGCCGGGGTTGCCATTGACCACGCGGAAGCCTACTGGAAAGCCTCCGCCGGCGATTCCCGCATGGAGCTGCGTTCCTACTGCTACCCCGTCTGCCAGCTGAAGCTGGATGAGGCGGAAGGCACCGGCATGGTCACCGTGCGATTCCAGAATGGCCAGGGCGTGCAGATGGGCGATCGCATCAATATCCACTTCAAGGATGGCAAATTCGTTCCTGCAGAGAACAACAGCCTCCTGGCCACAGAAACAGAAGCCACCGTGCGCCTGGAAGACGGCTTCCTGAGCCAGGATGAATACACCCTGCACCAGTTCAACCAGGACACCCCGCTCTGGCGCGTCTACGTTGATTGCCGCACGGCAGATGGCGAACTGCATCCCCTGGGTTATCTCAGCATCCTTCCCAATGACCTCTGAAGCACCCAGTAAAAGAAAGGGCAGGATCCTCCGCATCCTGGTAAGCCTGCTGGGTGGTGCTTTCATGGCCCTGGCCTTCCCCCCGTATGACTGGGGCAACCTGGTGTGGGTCGGGCTGCTGCCCCTGCTCTGCGTACTGTGGAACGGGCGCCGCGGTTTCTGGCGGGGCTTCGGCTACGGCTGGTTGTACGGCATGGGTTGGTACTGCGTGAGCTTCTGGTGGATTCACAATGTGGGCTATGTGTTCCAGATTCCTCTGCCGGTGTTTCTGGGCATTGCATTTCTACCACTCATGACGGTGTATTCATGCCTGGTGGGGCTCTGGGCAGGCGTGGCAAACACCCTGCTGCGCCCGCGCCTGGCCGGCATCCCGGACACCGCAGCCCTGCCCCGCCCGGAGCAGAAGCAGCAGGCCTGGAGCCAGTGGTTCACCGCAGATCTGCGCAGCACCCTGCGCAGCGCCATAGGCTGCGGCGCCATGTGGGTCTGCATTGAATGGCTGCGAGCCAACGGCACCCTGGGTTTCAGCTGGAACAGCATGGGTATGGCGCTCTATAACGGGCTTTCCCTGGTGCAGTGGGCGGAATTCGTCGGCACGGCCGCGCTCTCCTTCATCCCCACAGCCGCGGCCGTCATCCTCTGGTGCGCCACACGCCGCACATGGCTGCAATACCGCGCCACGGGCCGCGGCAACCGCCCCTGGGACTTTCTCGGGCTCATCGTCATTCTCTTCCTCATGTTCACCGGTGGGCTGGCGCTTTCCAAGAAATACTCTCCGCTGGTCATGCTGAAGCAGGAGAACGTGCTGCAGCTGCCGGTCATGGGCGTGCAGCTCAACCTGGACCAGGTGGAGCGCATCGAGGACGGCCCGCAGCAACCCCGGCTCTACGGCGAATTCCTGCGCACCACCCACCAGGCTTTCGGCGAGGTGCAGCAGGCCACCATCCGCCAGGCCATGGAAAACCCGGAGCTGGCTATCACACAGCAACTGCCGGTCTGGGTCATCTGGCCGGAAAGTGCCATGGGTTGCCCTATTCACCTGGATACCGAGGCAGGCAAACTCATAGCAGACGCCTACACAACACAATACTTTTTCGGGGAAGAAGGGCTCCCCATGCTGCGCAGTAAGGTGCGCGAAATGGGCGGGCATGATTTTGTACTCTTCACCGGGGTGGACCAGTTCCGCTGGGAAACCGATGCAAGTACCGGCAGACACCGGCCCCGCGGCATGTATAACTCCATGGCCATCATTCCCGGCGGGTTCGATTCCATCACCACCGCCAACAAGCAGCACCTCATGCCGTTTGGCGAATACCTTCCCTTTGTGGAGCACCTGGAATGGCTCGGCAAGCTCTACACGGAAATGACCGGCACCCAGGTGGGCGATGGTATTCACCCCGGCACGGGTGATGACCCGATTTCCGTATCTGTTCCCGGCACACAGGAAACCATCGGGGTCATCCCCGCCATCTGCTACGAGGATACCGTCGGCCGACTTCTCACCAAATACGCACGCAAGGGCCCGCAAGTCATCGTCAATATCTCCAACGATGGCTGGTTCCGCCACTCCTGCTGCGGCGAACAGCAGGCACGCAATGCGGCTTTCCGCTGCATCGAACTTCGCCGCCCCATGGTGCGCGCAGCCAACATGGGCTACACCTGCGCCATTGCCCCCAACGGCGCCTTCATGGACATTCTGCAGAAGGCAGACGGCTCCCCCCACCTGCCCGGACACAGCTATGCCGTGCTCCCTGTGGATAAGAATGCCGGCCTCACCCTCTACGCCCTGCTGGGCGACTGGGCCGTCATCCTCTGCGCCCTGCTGGTGCTCATCACGGCAGCGCCGGCAGTCATCCGCTACAAGACATAACCTCCATGCCGCAAACCATTCACATAGCCCTGAGCGCAGATGGCGCCTTCACCGTACCGCTGGGGCTGTGTCTGCGTTCCATCATGCAGAGCGCAGCCGCCGGCACCCGCTACCACTTTCATATTCTGGATAGCGGCGTGAACCGCAAGCTGCTGCTACGCGGGGGCTTCACCAACATCACCTGGTACGATGTAGCAGAAAAAATGCGCGACCTGCCCACCACCGCGCGCTTCCCCTCTGCCACCTACCACCGCTTCCTGCTCCCCTCTCTCCTGCCGCAGGAAATAAACCGCGTTATCTTCCTGGACTGCGATACCGTGGTCACACAGGACCTTACCCCGCTTTATCATTGGGAGCTGCAGGGCAACTGCATCGCAGCGGTGCCCTGGGTAGTGCTCGGCCACTATCGGCAGGAATACGGCCAGCACCTCCGCAGCTTCCCCGCTCGCTTCAACCTGCCAGATGACGGCACACCGTATTTCTACGCCTCGCTCCTCATCATGGACCTGGGCATCATGCGCCGCTGCGGCACCACAGCACGCATCATCGAAACCGTGCGGAACACCCCCAGGGAAAAGCTCATCTGGCTGGATCAAGACGCGCTGAACGCCACGCTTCACGGTCAGATTACCCCCCTGCCGCTAGAGTACAATGTCATTCCCCTCTTCTCCGAACAGCTGGAGGAGGAATCTCCCGAGGCGCAGAAGGCCTATACGCACCCGGCCATTGTGCACTTCGCTGCCACCAAGCCCAATGTCCTGATTGGCCCGCGCAATCCCCTGGAACAGGATTTCTTCCGCTTCTGGCTGGAATCCCCCTGGGCACGCTGTATCCCCTATCCCCTCGTCTCCCTCTCCCGCATGCCGCGCCCTCTGGCGGCCTTGCTCAATGCCTCATTCCGGGTTCTGCTCCCCTTCCCGCGCTTGCTGCGCTTGTATGCAACCCTGCTGAGCAAACTCCGCCGCAATAGCGCCTCATAACCGAGGCTGCAGAACCTTCCCCTGCCGTTATTCTACTTCGGAGGGCGCTTTCTGCATCATTTTTGAACGCACAACCCAAAATTACAAAGTCGGAGGTACGAAGTTTTGAAGTCTGGCGGGCGCAAGCCCGCGGAATTTAACACATCAAAAATCCAAAATTCTACATTCTTACTCCCCTACCCCCAGAAGAAAAGCATTCCTCACGACGCGGGGCCATGAGGAACGCGGAATTAAAATCAGAAACAGAGAATTCTCAGGGAGTCGGGAGCTGGCTGACGATGCTCTGCTCCTTCTCCGCCTCGAGCACCTTGATGCGCTCCAGCGCGGCGTCGATATTCTCGCAGATATTCTCGGCGTGCAGCTCGCTCATGAAGGGCGAGTCACGGCGAATGACCTTCCAGGGCTGTTTCTGCACACCGCAGAGCAGCAGGGTGACATCACGCCGCTGGCAGTAGGCCAGGAAATCTTCCAACGCATGCAGGCCGGAGGCATCCAGCGCGGGCACCAGGCGCATGCGCAGCAGCACATAGTCCACATCGCGGCTCAGGTTGCGGAACACGCGGTCCTTGAACTGCTCCACAGCGCCGAAGAAGAAGGGCCCCTGCACATCGAAGATTTCCACGTTCTCCGGCACATGGCGCAGGTAGCGTGAGCGTCCGGGCTGCTCCTCGGGGTCCTCGCCCTCGAGTTCGCGGGAGATGGACTCCACATTGCTGATCTGAGCCATGCGGCCAATGAAGAGGAGAGCGGCCAGCACCACGCCCACTTCCACAGCCACCACCAGGTCAATCAACACGGTGAGGATGAAGGTGAGGCAGAGCACCACGGCATCCTGACGCGGCCCTTTCAGCAGGTGGGTGAAGGTGGAGATTTCAGCCATATTGTAGCACACAATGACCAGAATGCCGGCCAGCGCAGACAGCGGCACCATGGCGGCATACTGCCCGGCCAGCATGAGGATGAGCAGCAGGGTGATGGCGTGAATGATACCGGCCACGGGGGATTTACCACCGGCGCGGATGTTGGTAGCCGTGCGGGCAATGGCGCCCGTGGCGGGGATGCCGCCGAAGAGAGCGGAGGCAATGTTGCCCACACCCTGGCCGATGAGCTCGGTGTTCGGGTGGTGGCGGGAGCCGGTCATACCGTCTGCCACGCTGGCGCTCAGCAGAGATTCAATGGCAGCCAGCAGTGCAATCACAAAGGCGGGCTGCACCAGCTGCGGCAGCTTTGCCCAGTCAATCTCAGGCAGGGTGGGCATGGGAAGCCCCTGCGGGAGCTCGCCGAAGCGGGAACCGATGGTTTCCACCGGCAGGTTGAACACCTGGCACACCAGGGTGCTCACCAGCATGCCCACCAGCATGAAGGGAGCTCTGGGACACAGGCGCTTGGTGACCAGAATAACGGCGATGGTCAGCAGAGAAAGGCCCAGGGCCCAGTAGTTCACAGTGTGGAAGTGGGCTGCATAGCACTGCCACTTGGCGACGAACTCTGCCGGCACAGCGGTGTCAATCTGCAAGCCCAGCAGGTCCTTCACCTGCGTGCAGAAGATGGTGACAGCAATACCGCTGGTGAAGCCCGTGGTCACGGGGTACGGGATAAACTTAATCAGCGAGCCCATGCGGCACACGCCGAAAAGAACGAGAAAGATACCCGCCATCAGGGTGCACAGAATCAACCCTGGGAAACCGAAACTGCCCACCACGCCGGAAATCAACACCACAAAGGCACCCGTGGGGCCGCCAATCTGGTATTTACTGCCACCCAGCAGGGAGATGAGGAAACCTGCCACCACTGCGGTGATAAGGCCGGTGGAGGGGGTGATGGAGCTGCTGCCGCAGGCTATGGCAAAGGCCATGGCGAGTGGCAGGGCTACTACGCCCACGGTTAAGCCGGCACCCAGGTCGGAGAAAAACGTCTTGCGATTATATTCCTTCAGCGAGCTTACAATACTTGGAGCATGCATGGCTGAAGTTTTTTATACGCCCGCTCCCGCACCTTGTAAAGACAAAACAGTTATTTTCCGCGCCAGTATAGGAAAAACTGACACTCGCAAAAGCACGACGCGCGAAGTAGGAGGTACGAAGTTTTTGAATTCAGGCGGGCGTTAGCCCGCGGATTTGAATACATTAAAAATTCTACATCGAAAATTCAGAATTATTTCCCCCGCCGCCCGGCGTATGCAAGACCGGCCGACGGGGGCGTCGCGTTGACGTTATGCGTACCAAATCTTTACCTGGCACCGGCGGCGCGCAGCACCTGCACAGCGCGCTGCTTGCCTTCATCCAGAGCCTTGTCCAGAGCGCTCTCGCCCTCGCTGTCGGTGGCGTGCACATCGGCACCGGCGGAAATCAGCAGCTGGAGCACGGGCACAGCACCCTCATCCGCCGCCCTCATGAGCGGAGTCTCGCCCTCGTTGTCGATGACATTCACCTCTGCCCCGGCATCCAGCAGCAGCTTCACCGTGGCAGCGTTGCCGCTGTCGGCGGCATACATCAGGGGCGTTTCGCCGTCCTCATCGGCATCGTTCACGATGGCTCCAGCCTCCAGCAGCAGCTTCACCACAGCGGCGTTGCCGTCATCCGCAGCCATCATCAGGGCGGTTTCACCGTCGTTATCCTTGGCATTCACCGCAGCCCCGGCGGCAAGCAGACGCTGCACTTCGGCAACCTGACCACGGTCGGCAGCCTTCATCAGCAGAGTCTTGCCTTCGCGGTCTGCCCAGTTTGCATCCTGCGCCACGGCATTGCCCACCATAGCCAACGTGCTGCCGGCGGTGATGAGGCAAAGGGCGATTTTCTTCAGCATTGTTGTCTTCATGGTCAGTATTCCTTTCTATGTTGGTTACTTCTGAGCCCAGATTACCTTGTTCCTGACCATTTGGCAATAAAAAAATGGCATTATTACACATTTTTCCTACCTTTTTGGCAGTATTTTCGTGTTATTTGATAGTCAAAGGCGAGAAAAGCACACAAAAGAGGTAGTTTTTTGTATTTAGGCAAGCAATTCCACTGGTCTTCCACCCGCAACCTTGATTGCTAATCGGGAACTTCTAAAAGCTCTGCAAATGACGATTTGTGGGGATGAAGGCTCGCGTCAGCGAGCGGAATTTAGAACCCGCGTCAGCGGGTGTCAGCCAGTAGCCCAGCGTGTAGCCGCGTAAGCGGCGGAACGCTGGGTAACGAGAAAATAAGAATCAGAACCCCGGAGCGTAGCGGAGTGGGTGGCAGGGGCTATGGCTTAATATATTAGCCGCGATTTCTGCCACCCGCTCACTTCGTTCGGGGTTCGTTTTGTTTACTTAGCCAACCCAGGGTTCCGCCGCTAACGCGGCTGCACCCTGGGCTACCAGCTGCCGCCCTCCGGGCTCAAAATTCCGCGGGCTTCTGCCCGCCTGACTTCTAAACTTCGTACTTCCCACTTCGTCATTCGAACCTCTGCAAACTCCAATTTGGCGGGAAACTTCGGCTTAGCAGGAGTTACCGATTAGCTATTCACTCCCATTGACGCATTGAGTGCTTGCGTGAGGGCGCGGCGGTGCTAAAATCCCCCCATGGAATTCACCCCTGAAGCCGAGGCTCATGTATTGAAACTGTTCCGCAAGGAAGCCCTGAGAAACGGGCAGCGGCAGCTTATCCAGCTGGTGCTGGGCGGACAGAACGCGCTGGGGGTGCTGCCTACCGGGCACGGCAAGAGCCTGTGCTACCAGGCCGCGGCAGAGCTGCTGGGAGGCACCAGCCTGGTGATTTCGCCGCTCATTGCCCTGATGCGCGACCAGTGCGAGAGCCTGCGCGCCCTGGGCATAAGTGCTGCGCGTTTTGATTCCACCCTGGCACCGGAGGAACGAGCAGCCGTGCTACAGGATACCGCCAGCGGGCAGCTCCGCATCCTCTTCGTGGCCCCGGAATCACTGGAGAACCGGGAGCTGCGCCACACGCTTGCCGCCACAGGCATAGCCCTCATGGTGGTGGATGAAGCGCACTGCGTTTCTGAATGGGGCCACAGCTTCCGCCCGGATTACCTGAAGCTTCCCGCCCTGCAGCAGGCGCTGCGCCCGCACGCCACCCTGGCCCTCACGGCCACCGCCACGCCGCGCGTGCAGAGCGACCTGGGCCAGGCCTTCGGCATACCCGAGGCGAATCGTGTGGTGCTGCCGCCCTACCGCGGCAATATCACCCGCATCTGCCGCCCGGTGCAGGACCGCATGGCCGCCCTGCTCCCCTACCTGGCAGAGACCGCCAACCTGCCCGCCATCGTCTACTGCCGCACCCGCAAGGAAAGCGAGTGGCTGGCCGGGGAGCTTGCCCGCCTGGGCTACCCCGCCGCCTATTACCACGCCGGCCTGCCTGCCGACCAGCGAGAGCAGCTGCAGGATGCCTTCCTGCGCAATGAAATCACCGTGCTGGTGGCCACCATCGCCTTCGGCATGGGTATTGATAAGCCGGACGTGCGCTCTGTGGTGCACTGGAGCACGCCGTCCTCCCCCGAATCCTACCTGCAGGAATCCGGCCGCGCCGGGCGCGATGGCGCCCCCTGCACCAGCCTCATTCTGCTGCATGCGCCGGATTTGGTGGAGGCCCGCAACCGAATTCTGGCCGCAGAGCCGGACCCGGAGGGCGTGCTGCGCTGCGTGCGCTGGCTGATTCCCGCCGGGCGCCGCGTGGTTTCGCTCTGGGAGCTAGGCACCACCTGCGATGTGCCGGACGATGTACCCACGCGCGCGCTCATGCGCCTGCAGGGCAGCGTCGAAATCGAAAGCAAGGGCAGCAAGTATTATAAGGTGAAGCCGCTTTTCCCCATATCCACTATCACCGATGGCCGCGATGCAGCCGAATGCGCCCGGCTCCGGTGGCTGGATGCCCACCGCGAGGTCGAGGTGGAGGACGCCGCGCTGGCATGGGATTGCAGCTTTGCCGAGGCGGTGGAGTATCTGTATGAATGCGAGGCCGCCGGCGAATGGAAGCTGACGATGCGCCAGCAGGCGCTCTGCCTGCACCAGCTGCCCTCTGCCCCCGCTGCCGATGCCCGAAGCGTGGCCGATGAGCTCAGCGCCGCTTTCGCCCGCCGACGGGAAGCCGACCTGGCCCGCCAGCAGCTGGTGGTGGATATGCTGCTGGCCCCCACCTGCCTGAACCAGGCGCTGGAGGAGTACTTCATGAACCAGAACCGCCCCGCCTGCGGCCACTGCACCGCCTGTCTGGGCTTCACCGCCCCGCTGCCCCCTGCCCCGGAGCCGCCACCCTATGACCCGGCGGCCTTCTGCACCCCGGATAAGCCCATGCCGGAGTTCGACCGCCCGGCCCAGCGCCGCCGCTTCCTGCTCGGCCTGCTCAGCCCCGGCCTCATGGCCCGCCGCCTCTGGGCCCACCCGGCCTATGGCACGGCTGCTGGCCAAATGTGGGAGAAGGTTTAGATCGATTTTGGATTTTTGATGTGTTACATTCCGCGAGCCTGCGGCCCGCCAGTATAACCATTATTCCTTAATCCCTAGTCCTTAATCCTTCTACAAAAAAAACGGCGACCCGCGATAAAGCGAGTCGCCGTTTTTTGGTTAGTTAACCGTAAAGCTTATTCAGCGATGGTCACCTTGGCGTTGCGGGCCAGGAGGTCGATGACCTTGGAGGTAATCACGCTCAGGCGGATGCCCTGCACGCGGTTCTCGCGGTACATCTTGCGGATGAAGTTCTTGAGGTTCTTCTCCTTAGCCTGCTGAGCCATGCTGGCCATAGCCTCGAGCATCTCCTGCTCGGTGGCGATGATGTTCTCCTTGCGGGCAATCTCCTGCAGGGCGAAGTACACGCGCAGGTTGCGCTCGGTCTCCTTCATGGCCTCAGCGCGGAAAGCGTCCATATCCTTGGCCACGTCGTAGTTACCGGCCTGGATAGCGGCGTACATCTTGCGCTGCACGGTGTTCTCGTTCTCACGCTCTACCAGATCCTGGGGAAGAGCGAAGGAGAGCTGATCAGCCAGCTTCTCGGAAATCTGGTCGGCCTTGGCCTCGTCGTTGGCGCGGGTCTTGGAAGCCTTCAGGTTGGTGCGGACGATTTCCTTGATTTCGTCCATGCTCTTTTCGGGCAGAGCGCCGGCGAAGAGCTCGGGGGTAATCTCGGGAACGCGCTTCTCGCGCACTTCCTTCACCGTGCAGCTGAAGGTCACGTCCTTGCCAGCCAGGTCAGAGATGGGGAAGTCTTCCTTCATGGTGAGCACGAGGTCCTTCACATCGCCAGCGGAAACGCCTTCCAGGCCCTGGGGCAGACCGGGCATGAAGGAATCCTCCTCGATGGCCACCCAGTGACCCTCGCGGCCTTCCATGAAGCCAACGGGCTTGCCGCAGTACTCAGCGGTGGGCTTGCCCTCAACGCTGGTCTTGAAGTCGATAACCACGATATCGCTCTTGGCGGAAGCGCGCTCCACCACCACGTGCTCGGCGGAGGACTCGGCATACTTCTGCAGGGTGTCCTGCACTTCGTCATCGCTCACCTCATCGGTGGGGATGGAAACCTCGATACCCATGTACTCCGGCAGTTCGAACTCGGGAACGATGGTCAGGGTGGTCACAAGCTTGTAGGAACCATCAGCCTCCTCGGTGGTGGTGGGGGCGCCGAAGTCGAGCACCTTGAGCTCCGGGTTCTGCTCCAGAGCCTGCTCCTGGGCGTCGGCCTTCACGCGGGCGTCAAGCTCATCAGCGATGCCTTCAGCAAAACGCTTGGCAATCACGCTCTTGGGAGCCTTGCCGGGACGGAAGCCGGGAATGCGGGCATTCTTGGCAAATGCGTTGATGGCTGCGTCCTTGATGGCGGTCACCTCAGCGGGGGAGGCAATAGCGGTAAGTGTTGCCTGGCAATCACTTGTCTTATCGATGGTAATGTCCATATTGATTATGTGTTAGAAAATCGTTATAGAAAATGCGCGCGCATTCTACTACAGCCTTGCACAAAAGGCAAGCGCATAACGAGACATAAATGCAAGGATGGCATTGACAAGGAAAATAAAAGCGGATAAACTGCGCGCATGCTGACGGGCATACAGGAAAATCTGCTGCTGGGTGGGGTGCTTTCCCTGCTGGCTGGTCTGAGCACCGGTATTGGTGCGGCGCTGGCGCTTTTTGTAAAGCGCACCGATACGCGTATGCTCACCTTTGCGCTGGGTGCCAGTGCGGGGGTGATGGTGTATATCTCCTTCATGGAGCTCATGCCCTCTGCCGCCGGCATGCTGGCCGAAAACGCCAAATGGGTGACCACGCTGGCCTTCTTCGGCGGCATGGCCCTGGCCTGCATCATCGACCGCCTGATTCCCGAGGACGAAAACCCGCACGAAGTGCCCGCCCCGGGCAGCCTGGAGACTGTGCAGCCCACGGGCGAGTTCTCCGGCAATGCCAAGCTGCGCCGCTCCGCCCTGCTTTTCACCCTGGCCATTGCCATTCATAACTTCCCGGAAGGCATAGCCACCGTGGCCTCCGCCTTTGATAACACCGGCATTGCCACCTCTGTGGCCCTGGCTGTGGCTATTCACAACGTGCCGGAAGGCATTGCCGTGGCGCTGCCCCTGCTCTACGGCACCGGCAACCGCCGCAAGGCCTTCAGCTGGGCCCTGCTTTCCGGTCTGGCCGAGCCGCTGGGCGCCCTGGTGGGCATGCTCATTCTGCTGCCCTTCCTGAGCCCCACCCTGCTGGCTGTGCTCTTTGCCTGCGTGGCGGGCATCATGGTCTACATCTCCTTCGATGAACTCCTGCCCATGGCTGAACGCTGGGGCCACCACCACCTGAGCATCTACGGCGTAGCCACCGGCATGCTCATCATGGCGCTGGTGCTGTGATTCCGGCATGGCTACCATATTCTACAGGATTCTGCGTATTGCCTGCATGGGGCTGACCACTGCGTGGGTGCTGGCCAGCCTGTGGTGCTGGTGGGTACCATGTTCGTACGCCAGCTGCGGCGTGGGAACGAGGCTCTTCGGATTCCTCACCTGCGGCATTCTTCCCTCCCTGCTGCCCATTATCCTCTCTCTGCCAAGCTCAGACAAGGAACCCAATCTGCGATGGGGTGCGTCCATGCCCCTGCCGGTGAACATTTTTCTCCTGGGCTGACTGGGCTGGCTCTGCTGCTTCATCACCGACCCGCCCGGTGCCTGCAGCGATGGTGCCATTCTGGCACTTTCGGGCTTACTCCTTTTCTTTTACCAGATTGTCGGGATTGCCTTACTGTTCCTTCGCTACGCCGGGCTGAGGCGACTTCTCCGCCGCAGATGAGCGGAATCAGCAGAATAAACGTCAGGACAAGCACGCACCATCCCGCAATGCAGCAGCCAGACATCCCCGCACGATTCTCCGCAGCATAGAGGATTTCACTTGCCAGGCACCCCAGCCAGAGCACCGCTGCCGCCCAGTAGAAGCGGACGCGGGACAAGGCAAAGCGGAACATCAACCGCACTCCCAGCCGCCCCAGCAGCACCGCGGTGCAGAACAGCAGATACGCGAAGACCACACCGGGAATGGAGGCCCACATATCACCCCACGCCTTGTCAGGCACCCACACATCCGTCACATACAACAGCGCATACAGCAGGTGGTATTCCACGGCATCGCCCAGCGCTGTCCCTGCCACACCAAAAGGCAGCAGAGACAACACGCAAAGCTTCAGTCCGAGCATAAATTGCAGCACGCGCTTCACCATAGGCCGCATATTACATGAAACATGGCAGGAAAATCAAGTAATTTGTGATTTGGCGGAGGGAAAGTATTCGGGACCTCCGGCTACGCCCAGCGGGCCTGGAGCTTCCACGCTTCGACAGAGCTGCAACCTCGAGGACTCCTCATTTTTCGCTGGCGCCGGAGACACTGGCGTGATATGATGCAGGCATGGATAAGTGGGCGAATGTAGACTGGACCAGTGCCGGAGCGGTGTGGACCTTCATGAAGAGCCAGGGATGGATTGTCTTTGTGCTTACGCTGGCCGTAGGCGTCATACTGAGCGTTGTGGTAAAGCGCATCTTCCGCCCCTTGAACCACAAGCTGCCGCGCCAGGTGGGAGTGCTGCTGGAGAAATGTCTGCTCACCCTGCTCTGGGTGTTTGTGGTGGTGCATGCTCTGCGTGCCCTGGGGGTCGACCTCATCAGCGTGCTGGGGGCAGCGGGCGTGGCTGGTATCGCCATCGGCTTCGCGGCGCAGACCGTGCTGAGCAACCTCATCAGCGGTATCT
Source organism: Akkermansia sp. (assembly GCA_045132635.1). GTDB lineage: Bacteria > Verrucomicrobiota > Verrucomicrobiia > Verrucomicrobiales > Akkermansiaceae > Akkermansia. The sequence continues at coordinate 3,951 of JBGUSR010000046.1, read as the reverse complement.
TCATCATGAGCGAGCGCAGCATCCGCCTCGGGGACTATATCAGCACCGGCGGTATCTCTGGCACGGTGGAGAGCGTGAACCTGCTCTCCGTCACCCTGCGGCAGGCGGATAATGCCACCGTTCGCATTCCCTGCGAATCCCTGGTCAAATCACCCGTCATCAACATCACCGGCGATGCTCTGCGCCGCTGCGATTTTGACCTGGGCGTGGACTATTCCAGCGACCTGGAGCACGTGCGACAGGTCATCCTGAAGGTGATTGAGGAGCAGCCCCTGCTGGCCACAACACCGACACCCGCTGTGCAATTCACAGGCTTTGGCGACAGTTCATTGAACCTGCATATCGGAGCCTGGTGCAAGACTGAAGATTACCACCAGGCCCGCTTTGCCTTTGGCAAGGCGATACTGCAGGCCTTTGCCCAGGAGGGCATCAACATCCCCTTCCCCGTACGCACTATACTGAACAGCAGCAAGAGCTGATAGCTCCTGCTGCTGCAGAAACAAACCGGTGCTGTGAAATATCACTCGGCAGCCGGAGACACCGTGACAACAAAGGTTCTGGTATCTGCCGGGGCCTTATGTTTTTCCCACGGGCGGGCATAAATAACACGCACCACCTTCTTTCCGGGGCTCAGTGCCACAAGCGTCAGCGTGGTAGGCGTCGGGAATCCGCAGCAGAAGCCGCTGTTCTCCCGCGCCGGGCACGTTAATTCTGCTGATACAACGATATTATTTGTTTTACCGGCAAGCCGCCACATATAACCTGTGGTCGGGTTACCATCCAGCAGCACCGTTGTCTGCTGCCCCACCTTCAGATCCACGGGAATGGGAGCGGGCTCCGCCTCCGCCGCCAGCACAGGCAGAGCCAACATGGCAGCCGGTATCACATAACGCAAGGTATTCATACCAATCTCAGTACCACCATAGCCCCCGGAAGTCAATACAAAATCAAAGTACAAAGGACAATTTGAATATACCCGAACATTTCAATTGCACCTTATCCATTGGCAATCTAGAACTTCTAAAAACTCTGCAAATGGCGATTTGGCGGGGGCTCAAATCTTTCGGAGCACGGGACTTCAGTCCCGAAAACTCAAGCGATGAGGGACTAAAGTCCCTCGCTCCGACAAAAAACAGTTGCCCGCCAAACTCCCATTTTGCGGGTATCTTCGACTTATTAGAAGCTCCCGATTATACTTCCAACTGTGCTAATATATATTGAGCCGGCAGCCACGGGGGTGGGTCATACATGCATGGACCAGGAACAAATCAAGCAAGCAGAAGAAAAGGTAGAGCACTGGCTGGAGGACAAGCAGCACCGCCGCTACTGCAAGGCCGCCCTTGTGGCCGCAAACGCAGTCGTTCTGGCGGGGCTCACCCTCGGCCTCAGCATTCTCTGGATAAACGAGCTGCGCAAGGCAACTTGTTGCCACCGGAAGGAGGTAAAACAAGGGTAGGTCCCTCCGTCCTGCCCGCCCAGGCCCTGCACGGCTGGTCCGTGCAGGGCTGTTTCCTCATGCCATACGCACGAATAAGCCACGGAAAATCCTTGCAAGCGCAGGAAAAATGAACTACTATGCCACGCGTCATGGATTTCCGCACATATCTTCGCAATTATCCGGATGCAAACGGTTACTACGGCCGTTTCGGTGGTGCCTACCTCCCCAAGGAGCTGGAGCCCGCATTCAAGGAAATTACCGATGCCTACAACGACATCTGCCAGTCTGCCCAGTTCATCAATGAGCTGCGCCGCATTCGCAAGCAGTTCCAGGGACGCCCCACGCCGGTGTACCACTGCGAGCGCCTTTCCCGCCTGGTGGGCGGTGCGCAGATTTACCTGAAGCGCGAGGATCTGAACCACACCGGTGCCCACAAGCTCAACCACTGCATGGGCGAAGGCCTGCTAGCTAAGTTCATGGGCAAGAAGAAGATTATTGCCGAGACCGGCGCTGGCCAGCATGGTGTGGCTCTGGCCACCGCCGCTGCCTACTTCGGCCTGGAGTGCGAAATCCACATGGGCGCGGTCGACATCGCCAAGCAGGCCCCCAACGTGACCCGCATGAAGATGCTGGGTGCCAATGTGGTGTGCGTCACCCACGGTCTGCAGACCCTGAAGGAAGCTGTGGACAGCGCCTTCGAAGCCTACCTGCGCGACTACAAGAACGCTATCTACTGCATCGGTTCCGTACTGGGGCCGCACCCCTTCCCCATGATGGTGCGTGACTTCCAGATGGTGATTGGTCACGAAGCCCGCGCCCAGTTCGAGGAAATGACCGGCCACCTGCCGGATGTGGTGTGCGCCTGTGTGGGCGGTGGCTCCAACGCCATGGGCATGTTCCCCGCCTTCCTCGGCGACCCGGTAGACATTTACGGCGTAGAGCCGCTGGGCCACGGCCCCACGCTCGGCCAGCACTCAGCCTCCATCACCTACGGCACCGAGGGCATCATGCACGGATTCAACTCCATCATGCTCAAGGATGAAAACGGCGAACCCGGTCCGGTTTACTCCGTGGCCAGCGGTCTGGACTACCCCTCCGTGGGCCCGGAGCACGCCTTCCTGCATGACATTGGCCGCGTGAAGTACGACACCGTGAGCGATGAGGAGGCTGTGGATGCCTTCTTCAAGCTCTGCCGCTACGAAGGCATCATCCCGGCCCTGGAAAGCTCCCATGCCATTGCCTTTGCCATCCGCAAGGCCAAGGAAATGCGCCGCGGTTCCATCCTCGCCAACTGCTCCGGCCGTGGCGATAAGGACGTGGACTACATCGCCGAGCACTTCGGCTATGGCGACGAGCACAAGTTCTGATGCTTTAGAAACAGATTTCACTCCCACCGCCGCATTCCCCCCGGGGATGCGGCGGTTTCGCTTTTCACATCAGCGAATAGCGCAATGAACTCCATCGTACTCATCCACATTGCAGTAGAACGAGGCATCTGCCGCCAGAATGAACCCGCATTCGCGGCCCAGCATCCCCCACGGAGCCACCACCCAGCGCGTTCCGCGGAATCCTTTCCAGCAGAAGAAATAGCAAAGAGTCTCCGGAGCATGGTCAGGCAACGACTTCTGCTGCATATGGGCAGCGGGGAAGATATCCCAGGGAGCATGCACCAGCTCGCCCAGCATGTATTCCTCGCCAGCAGACATGCGGGTTGCCGTTTCAGGTGAAATCCAGCCATACTGCACGGCCTTCTTCAGCAAAACAACAGGCGGAGCCACCTCCGGGTAAGCATCGGCATCAATCTGCGGCTCCGGAAGCTCGCCAAAACTGCGCTGCATGAGCTGCAACTGCCCCGGAATGCGACGCGCCGCCCGCTGCTGCTGCACACCCGGCACCGAGTGGCGTCCGCGCAGCACCAGACGCTCCAGCTGGCGCATCTCGATGGCGTACATCACGCGGCGCTGCCCCGCATCCAGCAGCCCGGCCTCACAGGCCTTGCGCAGAGCCGCACGAATACTGCGGGCATAGCGCGCGCCATCGCGCGGACACAGCCACAGCTCGCCCGCCACCACATCCAGAGCCAGCGAAACAGCCTCAGCCTCCCCAGTGGCAACAGCCGCAGTGAAATCAGCCTTATTGCGTCCCCCGCAATAATAAAAAGCCCCCTGCTCACCCGCAGGCAAAGCAGCCGCAACCCGCGCACGCTGCTGCATGCGAGAATAAAACGGCTTCAGGCTGATGGGCTTTTTCTTCATAGATCCAACAGAAGAAACAGTAACACACACGCCACCAGAATAAAAGACAAATTACGAAGTTTTGAAGTCAGGCGGGCGCCAGTCCGCGGAATTTTGAGCCCGGAGGGCGGCAGCTGATAGCCCAGGGTGCAGCCGCGTCAGCGGCGGAACCCTGGGTAACAAGTAAAATATTTACCAGAACCCCGAGCGCAGCGAGTGGGTGGCAGGAACTATGGCTTAATATGTTAGGCGCGATTTCTGCCACCCGCTCACTTTGTT
>JBGUSR010000045.1:0-6014 GCA_045132635.1 Akkermansia sp. | reverse complement strand
TGGGTGGCAGCCTGTCACGGCGTAGGGTGTCAACCCGGAGACGGAAAGCTATGGCTTAATATATTAGCCGCGATTTCTGCCACCCGCTCACTTCGTTCGGGGTTCGTTTTGTTTACTTAGCCAACCCAGGGTTCCGCCGCTAACGCGGCTGCACCCTGGGCTACCAGCTACCGCCCTCCGGGCTCAAAATTCCGCGGGCTTACGCCCGCCTGACTTCAAAACTTCGTACTTCCCACTTCGTCATTCGTACTTTCACAACCTCCAAATTGCGTTTTTTTAGAGATTCCCAACTCTGGATGTTTCAAATATTCGCCATCTGTGCGTGGTGCTCAGGGTAGCATATAGCCGTGGTGGGGCTAACTTCTCTTGCTTTGCATGTTGCGTAGCCTATAATGCAAGTATGATTATAGGACGAATCGTGCGATTTTATGTGGAGGGCTTCCGGAGCATGCGGCTGGGGCGCGTGCTCTGGGGCATTATTATGCTGAAGTTGTTTATCATCTTTGCCGTGCTGAAGGCTTTTTTCTTTCCGTCTTACCTGAAGGGCGGGGCAAAGGAGAAAAGCGACGCGGTGCATACGGAACTGACTACCCGGGCTGCGAGGCAATAAAGCTATGGATACCATCGATACATCCCTCGTTGACTGGTCGCGGGCGCAGTTCGCGCTTACGGCCATGTACCACTGGATATTCGTGCCGCTCACCCTGGGGCTGGGGGTGGTGATGGCCATCATGGAAACGCTGTATGTGCGCACGGGCCGCGAGTTCTGGAAGCAGACCACGCGGTTCTGGATGAAGCTTTTCGGCATCAATTTTGCCATGGGCGTGGCCACCGGGCTCATCCTGGAGTTCGAGTTCGGCACGAACTGGAGCAATTACAGCTGGTTTGTGGGCGATATCTTTGGCGCCCCGCTGGCCATCGAGGGCATTGTGGCCTTTTTTCTGGAATCCACCTTCATTGGCATCATGTACTTCGGCTGGGACAAGGTGAGCAAAGGGACGCATCTGGTCGCCACCTGGCTCACCATCATCGGCGCCACGCTTTCCGCCTGGTGGATTCTGGTGGCCAATGCCTGGATGCAGTACCCCGTGGGCATGGCGTTCAACCCGGACTCCGTGCGCAATGAGATGGTGGATTTTGCGGCGGTGGCGCTTTCGCCCGTGGCGGTGACCAAGTTCTGCCACACGGTGGCCTCCTCCTGGGTGCTGGGGGCGATGTTTGTGGTGGGGGTGAGCTGCTGGTATCTGCTGCGCGGGCGGCATCAGGAGTTTGCCAGGGCCAGCATTCGCGTGGCAGCGTGGTTTGGGCTGGTGGCGGCACTGCTCACGGCCTGCACCGGGCACCAGAGCGGACGCGATATCGCGCTGCACCAGCCCATGAAACTGGCCGCGGCAGAGGGCTTGTACGAGGGCGGCAACAGCCAGGGCCTGGTGGTGGCCGCCGTGCTGCGTCCGGGGGTGGATTGGGCGGCTCCGGGGCAGGGGAATCCCTTCCTGTTCCATATGAGTCTGCCCTATGGGCTTTCCCTGCTGGCCACGCATGATATTCACGGCTACGTGCCCGGCATCCGCAATCTGCTGGAGGGCGGCTACACCCTGCCGGATGGCTCGGTGGCGCTTTCGGCAGAGGAAAAGATGCAGCGCGGGCGCAAAGCCATCGCCGCCCTGGCCGTCTACCGCGCTGCAATAGATGAGGACGAGAAACAGGCCGCTCTGGAGACGCTGCGTGCCCATTTTGCCTGGTTCGGGTATGGGTACCTGACGCAGCCTGCGCAGCTGGTGCCCCCGGTGCCGCTCACGTTCTATAGTTTCCGCATCATGGTGATGCTGGGCGGCTATTTTATTGCTCTGTTTGCAGGCATGCTGCTGTTTGGGAAGTGGATTTTCCGCAGGAAGCCGGCCCTGCTGGTGGTGGTGCTTACCGCGCCTCTGGCCTGGGTGGCGAGTCAGGCGGGCTGGGTGGTGGCCGAGGTGGGCCGCCAGCCCTGGGCCATTCAGGGGCTGCTGCCGAATGTGGCTGCCATTTCCCGGCTGGATGCAGGCACGGTGCAGACCTCCTTTTTCCTGTTCCTGGTGTTGTTCACGCTGCTGCTCGTAGCCGGGCTGAGTATCATGGGTAAAGCCATTGAGGAAGGATTAAGGATTAAGGATTAAGGATTAAGGATTAAGGATTAAGGATTAGGGATTAGGGATTAGGGATTAGGGTTAAGGATTAATGGTTATGAATGTGTTGTTGCATTATTGGTGGTTTGTGGTTTCCTTGCTGGGGGCGTTGCTGGTTTTTCTTATGTTTGTGCAGGGTGGGCAGTCGCTTATCTGGACCCTGGGGCGCACGGAGGAGCAGCGGCGCATGCTGCTGCAGGCCACGGGGCGCAAGTGGGAGCTCACGTTCACCACGCTGGTGACCTTCGGCGGGGCGTTCTTTGCTTCGTTTCCGTTGTTTTACAGCACCAGCTTCGGCGGGGCGTACTGGGTGTGGATGCTGATTCTGCTTTGCTTTGTGCTGCAGGCGGTTTCGTATGAGTTTCAGCTGGCGCGGTGCAATGTGCTGGGGACGAATACCTACCGCGTGTTCCTTTTCCTGAATGGCGTGCTGGGACCCTTGCTTATCGGCACCGCGGTGGGCACCTTCTACACCGGGGCAGAGTTCATTGTGGACAAGGCGGCGGTGACGGATGTGGCCATGCCGGTGATATCGCGCTGGGCATCGCCGCTGCATGGGCTGGAGGCCGCGCTGGTGCCGCAGAACCTGCTGCTGGGACTCAGCGTGTTTCTGCTCACGCGCCTGCTGGCCTGCCTGTATTTCATGGGGTGCATGGCCGATGACGCGTTGCGCGAGCAGTGCCGGCGGCAGCTATGGGTGGAGGGGCCGCTTTTCCTGCTCTTCTTCCTCACCTGGCTGGGGTACTGGCTCTGCTCGCCTGGTTATGGCTATATGCCGGAAACGGCCACGATTTACCTGCAGGATTACAAATACCTGCAGAATTTGATGGATATGCCGGGGGTGGCGGCGGTGCTGCTGCTGGGGGTGGCGCTGGTGCTGACCGGGCTGGTGCAGGGGCTGCGCGGCTGGCGGCGGGCTTTCTGGCTGGCGGGGCCGGGCAGTGTGCTGGTGGTGCTGGCGCTGCTGCTCTGCGCCGGGTGGAATAATACGGCCTACTACCCCTCCGTGGTGGATATGCAGAGCTCGCTCACCCTGGTAAACAGCTCGTCCAGCTTGTTTACGCTGAAGGTGATGACGGTGGTGTCCCTGCTGATTCCGTTTGTGGTGGGGTATATTGCCTGGGTATGGCGGGCGCTGGATAAGGATTAAATCTCGCCGTCAGGCGAAATTCTCTGTGCGGAGCAGAAATTCTCTCACCCCCGACTGGGGGGTGAAATTCTCTCCGCGTCAGCGGAAATTCTCTCTATTTTCGTAGAAAATAGACGATGCCTGTTTTATATCTGCCCTTGCGGGCAGAGAGAATTTCCGCTTTGCGGAGAGAATTTCGCCTGCGGCGAGAGAATTTCTGCTGGCGCAGAGAGAATTTCGCGGACGTTGTCCGCGAAATACCATATATCCAACGGCTTGTGGTACACCAGGGTCAATATCCATGGACCGATGCGGTTCGATGATACAGAACAAACCATGTAACCATGAAAACTGATCCAAGTAACCCGGGCAAGAAGGGCCAGATTGCCAAGCTGGGGGTATTCACGCTGGCCATGATTAATGTCTCCGCCATTGTGAGTCTGCGCGGCTTGCCAGCAGAAACAACCTATGGCCTGAGCTCCGCATTCTACTACATCTTTGCGGCCGTATTCTTCCTGATTCCGGTCTCGCTGGTGGCGGCAGAGCTTACCACCGGCTGGCCGCAGAAGGGCGGTGTGTTCCGCTGGGTGGGCGAAGCCTTTGGTGCGCGCTGGGGCTTCCTGGCTATCTGGCTGCAGTGGATTCAGACCACCATCTGGTTCCCTACGGTGCTCACCTTTGCTGCGGTTTCGCTGGCATTCATGGGGCCGGATCAGAGCTGGGACCAGTCGCTGGCGTCCAATAATATCTATGTGCTCATTGTGGTGCTGGTGGTGTACTGGGTGGCCACGCTGCTGAACATGCGCGGCATGCAGACCAGCGGCGGCATCACCAAGTGGGGCGCCCTGCTGGGCACGGTGATTCCCGCTGCGCTGCTGGTGCTCATGGGCCTGGTGTACTGGGGCAAGGGCAATCCCATCGACATCAGCATGAGCGCCCGCGATTTCTTTCCTGACCTCTCCAATTTCAACAACATCGTGCTGGCTGCCAGTATCTTCCTCTTCTACGCCGGTATGGAGATGAGTGCTGTGCATGTGAAGGAATGCGAGAACCCCAGCCGCGACTATCCGCTGGCCATCGCCATCGCTTCGGTCATCACCGTGTGTATCTTCGTGTTCGGTACCCTGGCTATCGGCTTCATCATTCCGCATAACCAGATTACGCTGACCCAGAGTCTTCTCATCGCCTTTAATGACCTCTTTGCTTATTTCGAAGTCTCCTGGCTGGGGCCGCTCATGGCGCTCTGCCTGGCATTCGGTGTGCTGGCTCAGGTGGTGGCCTGGGTGGGTGGCCCGTCCAAGGGCTTGCTGCAGGTAGGCTGTGCCGGGTATCTGCCGCGCTTCATGCAGCGCACCAACCGTGCCGGCGTGCAGGTGGGTATCCTGGTGGTGCAGGGCTGCATCGTCACGCTGCTTTCCGTGCTTTTCGTGGTGCTGCCCAGCGTGCAGACTGCGTACCAGATTATCTCGCAGCTCACCATCCTGCTCTACCTCATCATGTACATGCTTATGTTTGCCTCAGCCATTTACCTGCGCTATCGTGAGCCCGATGTGCCGCGCTCCTTCCGCATTCCCTGCGGCAAGACCTTCGGTATGTGGATTATCGGCGGCCTGGGGCTGCTGGGCAGTCTGGTGGCCTTCCTCTTCAGCTTCATTCCTCCGGGGCAGATTCCCGTGGGTAGCCCGGCGGTGTATGTGGGCATCCTTATTGTGGGCACCATCATTTTTGCCGGCATTCCGTTGCTGATTTATGCCATGCGTAAGCCCTCCTGGGCCGACCCGAAGGCCGTGGCCGAGTTCGAACCCTTCTCGTGGGAGAATAAGAAGGATTAAGGATTAAGGATTAATTTGCGGGCGGCGGTGTGGAGGACTGCCGCTCGCAGTTTTTGACAAAGCTTTCCCAGCTCTGCTCATAAATCCACGAATTGTGGTCGGAGGCTTGGAGCCGTGTGAAGCCATAGCGCTCAGAGAACGCGCAGCCGTCTGCCGTCACGTTATCCGTGACCACCCCCACGCAGGGCAGGGTGGCATAGGGCTTTATGGCGGCCTGCAGCAGCTGCCGGGTGAGCCCCATTCTGCGGAACTCGCGGGCCACCAGGATGCAGCTCAGGAACATGTGCAGCGGCTGCTGGGTGATGGGTGCCACATGTTCCAGCTCCATGAAATGGTCATTGAACCGGCCTGCCCGCAGGGCCTCGTAAATGGCAGGCTGCACGGGAAAAAGATTCACGAATCCGGCCAGCTTTCCGTCCACCTCGGCAGCCACGGTGCTGTGCGGGTGCTGGTCATACCAGCTCCAGGATTCCTCAGCCGGGGTGATGAATTCCGCTGCGTAGAACTGCAGCTCAAGTGCTTCCATCTCGCGGAAATGCTGTGGCGTAAGCCGGGGAATGATGGTGGCTGTCATGGTGGCAATATCGGTTTGAACGCATTATATCTTATGGCTCTGTGCAGACAAGCACCTATTCCGTCACGGCTGCCATAAACCCGCTCACATGTGTCCCAAAGTTTTCACAATTGACTGCATTATCAACACCGTTTTGAAGCCTGACTCCCTCTTTATCCGCTAAAGCGATTTGTGGGGATGAAACACTGCCCGGCAGAAGCCGGGCAATTTAGACCGGTGATAACCGGATTTAGACCGTCACGATAGTGGCGGGTTTCATTGCGGGCCTCTGCCCGCAATTTCTCTGCAGGGCATTCTGCCCTGCAATGTAAGTTGTT